>NZ_JBFWZI010000064.1:0-26446 GCF_050185545.1 Reyranella sp.
CCCGCTCATGATTCATGAGATGAGCATGAGCGGGCGGGACGCCCGCGGTCCGGAAGATGCCCCATCCGTCGGCGATTGCGGCGACGCCTCCCCAGCGAAGCTGGAAGAGGCGCCGATACGCCCCTGCCGCCCGCAGTTGCACCGCCTCTCGCCCCATGGTGCACTTCGCGGGCCACAAACGAGAGCTCAGAATGGATCCCTACCGGTTCGGCTATTCCCCCATCGTCGAGCGACCGCGACTCGCCTGGCCCAACAACGCCAGGGTCGCAGTATGGGTCTGCCCGAATATCGAGCACTACGAGTACGTGCCGGCCGAGGTCAGGGTGCGCAATCCCTGGCCGCGCATGCCGCATCCCGACGTACTGGGCTACGGCGGCCGTGATTACGGCAACCGGGTCGGTCTGTGGCGCATGTTCGAGGTGCTCGACAAGCACAACGTGCGCTGCACTGTCTCGCTGTCGATGTCGGTGATCGAGATGTATCCCGAAATCCTCGAGGCAATGGAAAAGCGACGCTGGGAGTACATGAGCCACGGCTACTTCAACACGCGCTACCACTGGGGTTACAGCGAGGAGGAGGAGCGCGAGGTCATCGAGCACAGCAAGGCCACGCACCTGCGCCTGACCGGCCGCAAACTGCGCGGCTGGTTCTCGCCCGCCGTCTCCAACACGCTGGCCACACCCGATCTCGTTAAGGAGGCCGGCCTCGACTATATCTGCGACTTCTATCACGACGACCAGCCGACGCCGCTCGCCACGAAGCACGGCACGCTGATCCACGTGCCCTACACCATGGACATCAACGATGCCGCCATCTACCGCCAGCCGGTCGAGGCCGAGGAATTCGCCCAGATGATCGTCGATCATTTCGACACGGTCTATCGCGAGGGCAACGAGAACGGCCGCGTCATGTGCATCGCCCTTCATCCCTACATGATGGGCGCACCTCACCGAGTGAAGTTCCTCGACCGGGCGCTGGCCTACATCCGCCAGCACAAGGATGCCTGGGTGTGCACCGCCGAGGACATCCTCGACTGGTACGTCGCCAACGGGCTGAAACCCTACCAGCAGCATCTCGGCAAGGAGGCGTGACATGAACGCCCCCAAGATCCCGAAGAATCCGCCGCCCCTGCCGGCCGGGATGGACAATCCCTGGTACGATTATTCACCCTTTCCGGCACGGCCGCGGCTCACTTGGCCGCGCAACGCCCGCGTCGCGTTCTTCGTTCTGCTCCATCTCGAGTACTGGGAGCTCAATCCGGACAAGGACAGCCACCGCGACCCGCGGCTTGTCGGGGAGTTCGGCAGCTTTGTGCCGGACTATCGCACCTGGACGCAGCGCGAGTACGGAAACCGCACCGGCATCTTCCGGGTGCTCGACGTGCTCGACCGCTATCAGATCCGAGCCGGCGTGGCGGTGAATGCCCTGGCTGCCGAGCGCTATCCCTACCTGATCGAGCAGTTCAAGAAACGCCGCTACGAATTCGTCGCCCACGGCCATTCGGCCAACCGCATGATCACCTCGAAGATGAGCGAAGCCGAGGAGACGAGGGAAATCGCCGAGGCGATCGCCGCAATCGAGAAAGCCGCCGGGGTGCGGCCCGCGGGCTGGCTCGGCCAGGACTATGGCGAGAGCCAGCGCACGCCCCGGCTGCTGGCCGACGCCGGCCTCGACTATGTCCTCGACTGGCCGAACGACGACCAGCCCTACCCCATGAAGGTCGGCCGAAAGTTCGTCGCCCTGCCCAATCAGCCGGAATGGGACGACGTCCAGCAGCTGGCGCTGCGTCGCATCGCCATGCCGCGCTATCCCGACATCGTCGCCGAAGCCTTCGAGCTCCTGCATCGCGAAGGCGGCCAGGTGTTCAACCTGTCGGTTCACCCGTGGCTGCTGGGCATGCCGCACCGCATAAAGTATCTCGACGAAGCGCTGCGCCGGGTCGAGCGCTTCGGCAATGTCTGGCACGCCACGCCCGGCGAGGTCGTCCGGCACTACATGGACACGATGATGGACTGACTCAGTCCTTGAGCCGCTTCATCAGCTTGTCGCGCACGTCGGGGTCTTTCTGCGCGACTTCCATGATCGTCGTGAACTCGTCGATCGACAGCCCCTCCTCGGTGACCGCCTTCGCCAGTTCCTGACCGGCCTCGGCGGTGATGCGTTCCTTGTCGTCGGCGGGCGCCTGGGCCAACTTCTGCTCGAAGGCATCGGAGATGGCCGACACGCGTTTCACCGCGGCAGCCGCGGCGTCGAGCTTGTTGTCGGAAATCACCGTGGGTGGGGCCTTCTGGCCCTGCTCCGTCGAGGGTGGCGTCGAGGGCGGCTGAACCTGCGCCAATGCGGCCGGCGCGACCAGGAGACTGGTTGCTATCAGGGGCACTGCCCAGAAGCGGGGTGTCGATGGCATGTCGGAACTCCTTCTTCGTTCGTTGCTGCATCGAAGCCGCCTGTCTGTGACGACAGGTCGTCCGACGAACGGTCATCAGGGGAAACAGGGCACCTGCCAGTCGGTTGCCGACGGGTGATCATTCTGATCCGCGGCTTTGCTGCCAGTGTTCACTATCCCTTCCCGTCATGCAGGGCACTCCCATACAAAATGCCGTCATCCCGACCGGAGCTGAGCGCAGCGAGGCGTAGTGGAGGGACCTTTCTGGTCGCAGCATCAGCAAGAAAGGTCCCTCGACTACGCCCCCCCTTCGGGCGGCTCCGCTCGGGATGACGGCCCTTTCCATATTCCAATGCAGACACACGCACCCCTCGCGCTCGGCCAGCGAGCGGCGCGAAAAGTGGCAGCATGCTGAACCAGGGCGGCGAACGCATCCCGGTTGACGCGTTCGCCGATCGCGGTCAGTGACGGCGTTCGATATCGAGATCGACGACCAGATCCGTCGATTTGGGCTCGTGCGGTTGCAGGCTCGACGCACTCGCGTCGGCCCAATGGGCGATGTTCACCACAACGCCCATCCGGCCATCGGCCTGCTCCAGCTCGACGGGCTCCACGATGTTGAGGCCGTTGGTGTCGAGAAAGTAGGTGTGGTCGCCGAACAGTTCCTCGAGTCTCGAGATCGCCGGATGCTCCGCCGGGATGGCCTGAGCGTTCAGGTCCTCGGCATTCAGTTGACGCAGGGTCTGCTCGATCTGTGCGGAATTCATCTTCATCGCGCATTCCTCGTGATCGGGTTTCGGTCGCGACTCGCGTGGTGCGGGGCCTTCCATCCGGAGTGACCATCGGCCGACAATCCTCGAAGTCGCGTCGGCCGTTCCGCTGCCGCCTAGCTTGGGACTACGGCTCATGCCGTCAACCCGCCACCCGGCAATATTGCACATTGATCACACGCGACGATGATCCCTGCCGCGCAGGACGTCAGAGCATCGAATCGTCCATGACGCGATAGAGCGGTGCCTCGGTCTCGTCCTCGTTCATGGGAATGACGCCGGTGCCGAGATAGCTGCCGGGAGAATCGGGTTCGAGCGCCGCGGCGACGACGCCACAGGCGGCCTGGCCCATCGGCACGTAGAGTGCGCCGGCCGGCACATCGATCGTCGCGGCACGGATCGTTACCGTCACCGAGCGATCGGGGTTGATCGATTCGCCGGCGCGGCGCGAGAGCCTGCTGCGGCGAGCAACGTCGTAGGCCTCGACGGCGAGGCGCGCCGGTCCGGCGAGCCTCGCCGTGCGGACCTGGAGCAGGGCCAGCAGCTCGGCAACCGCCTCACCCCCGCGCAGCACCAGGTAGCCGTGCGGCCGCTCGCGCTGCTCGATGGTCGCCAGCAGGCGGCTATCGGCCAAGGTCACGGGAGTCGGCCGGGCTTCGCCACTCTGCGGATCGACCAGGGGCAGTTCGAGCGGCCGGCGTGCCAGCTCGTGGGCAACCACCAGCGGACTGCGATCGGCGGCCGCTGCCCGCCGCGCCGCCCTGACGGCGCTCCGCAGCGCAGGTCCTTCGTCGGCCGATGCCTCGAGCAGCGCCTGGGCCAGGAGATAGTGCGTGGCGACGCGCTGCTGGTAGCGCTGCAGTCCTAACCCGACGCCGCGCGTCTCGATCAGGTAGGAGACGCTGCCGCGCAGGCCGAAGGCATTGCGGGCGATGCCCGGCGCGTTACCGCCGAGCGACACCAGCAGGTCGCTCTTGTCGGCGGCGGTGGTGACATAGTCGTGGCTCGACAGGCCGTGCCGTTCCAGCGTCGCCTCGAGCACCGGCCGGTAGAGGCGCCGGGCGATGTCGGTGAGCTTGCGCGACACGCCGGGATGGGTTGCCTCGAGGATCATGACGTCGAGCGAATGCGAGCCGCCGAACTTCTCGAGCCAGCGTCGGGCGACGCTGAACTCGTGATGATCGAACACGACGTCGGGCGGCAGCTGCCGCATGGCGGCATGCAGCGCCCGCGACTCGTCCTGGCTCAGCAGCAGGTGGTCGCGGTTGAGGTCGTTGCCGCTCGCCAGCACGCGCTGATCGGCCGCCGCGCCATCGGGATTGATGCGCGGCACGATGACGATGCTGAGCCGCTCGAGCAGCGGCGCCAGCTCACCCGACGCCAGCGCCGCCGCCAGCACCAGCATCGCCTCACCGCCGGCATGCTCGTTGCCGTGCTGCTGGGCGAGCAGCCAGATCACCGGGCGATCGAGTGCGGCAATCGCCTCCGGGTCGGCGAGGCCCTCGCGGGTGAAATACAGCACCGGGATGTCGCGGCCGAGCTGCGACTTGCCCAGGCTCGAGAGCCGCGCGTGACCCGACTGCCGTGCCAGACCGGCCACGAAGTCGACCATTGCGTCGTGGGTCGTGAAAGACGGAGCGCCGTTGACGAAGCCGGGGCTGACCAGCGGGACGTGCGCGAACGCCGAGGGTTGCGTGTCGGACAGGTCCGCCACGGTCACCGCCGGCGCGGGCGTGTCCTGTCGCATCAAAGGGCGCCTGAACCCGTCACTCCGCCGCCTGGGTGAATCCCTGGTTCTGGCGCAGGCGGAACAGGCGGACGGCCTCGGCATGGGCGGCCTGGGCCTGCGGCGACATCGGCGTCCCCAGCCGATGCTCGGGCAGAAAATGCCCGTAGCGATCCTCGCCGCGCACCAGCAGCGCCGAGGGTCGCACCGAACCAAGCGGCTTCACATGGGTGGGAATGAAGCTGATGCCCAGACCCATGCGGCGGTCGTCGTTGTCGTTGCCCGGCGAGCAATGCACCAGCGACGTGTGGTGGAGAGACAGCTCGCCGGCGTGGAGCGGCATCGGCACGCCGGTCTCGCCGTCGAAGCGCTCGCTGATGCCTTGGCCGCGCATGATCATGTTGTGAGGCCCCGGCTTGTCGTCGTGCTCGACCAGCGGCAGGCGGTTGGTGCCGGGTATCACCCGCATGCAGCCGGCACGCTCCGACGCCTCCGACAGCGCCACCCACGCCGTCACGTGCTCCAGCGGATCGAGATAGAAGTAGGCGCCGTCCTGATGCCAGCGCACATGCGCCGGCGAGTGCGGCTCCTTGATCCACATCGTGGCGTGATAGACTAGGATGTCGGGCCCGATCACGTCCTCGACGGCATCGAGCACCTTGGGATGGTGCACGAGAACATCCGCCCATCCATACAGAAGATAGGGCTTGCTCTTCTCCGGGTAATCGAGTGCACGACCCTGCTGGCGTTCCCAGTATTCGAGATCGGCGCGCAACTCGCGCACCTCGTTGGCCTCGAGAATCGGCACGGGGAATGCAAAGCCGTCGCGCGCGTACTGCTCGACCTGGGAAGGAGACAGGATCTTCGGCATGACACACTCCGCGGGCAAGCGACTGTCGCTCCACAGGCTCCATCGTAGAGCACATTCCGAACGGCGGGAATCAGCTGTCCGAACGCCAGGGCATGGCATGTGGCAATGAATACCGTCATCCCGAGCGGAGCCGCCCGATCAGGCGCTGTTTACAGCGCCATTGGCGGCGCAGTCGAGGGACCCTTCTTCTTGAAGCTGCAACAAGAAAGGTCCCTCCACTACGCCTCGCTGCGCTCGGCTCCGGTCGGGATGACGGCACGTTTGCCATGTGCGAATGCCCAGTGTCCCGAACGGGTCTGTGGCGATAGCCAACCCCTGTGCGTCCATTCTCGCGTGATGGAACCGCGAGCGGTTCCCTTGAATGGAGAAACGCACTAGCGTCAGGCACGGGGATTCGAGAAGGGGCCTCACCATGAAATCGAGCACACGGACATTTTCCCGCCGCAGCTTCGTCGCCGGCACCACGGCCGTTGCGGCAAGCGGTCTCGGCTTTCCAGCCATCCTCGGCGCGCAGCCGGCCTCCGTGAAGGTCGGCCTGATCCATCCGGTCACGGGGTTCGTCGCCTACAACGGCCAGCAGAGCCGGCTGGGCGCCACCATGGCGGTCGAGGACGTGAACAAGGCGGGCGGCATCAAGGGCATGGGCGGCGCCAGGCTCGAGGCGCTGCTGGGCGACAGCCAGTCGAAGGTCGAGGTCGGCGTCAGCGAAGTCGAGAAGATGAACGAGCAGGGCGTGGCGGCTTATATCGGCTGCTTCCAGAGCCCGGTCGGCATCGCTGCCAGCCAGGCCGCCTCGAAGTACAACACGCCCTTCCTGATCGATGTCGGCGCCTCGGACCTGATCGTGAACCGAGGTCTCAAGAACGTGTTCCGGCTGAAGCCCGGCTTCGGCGTCTGCGTCGACCAGGGCATCGCGTCGCTGGGCGCGCTCAACAAGGCGGCCGGCGGGCCGGCCAAGACGGCGGCGATCGTCCACGAATCGGGCGAGTTCGGCACCGGTACGGCCAAGCTGCTGGCGAGCAAGCTGCCGTCGATCGGCATCGCACCCAAGGAACTGATCGCGCACGACAACCCGACGCGCAACTTCGACAACATCGCGCTGCGCATCCGCTCGATGGCGCCCGACATCATCATGATGTCGAACTACGGCAACGAGTACATGCTGCTGGCGCGCACGCTGTTCCAGCAGAAGATCAACGTCGCCGGCTTCTTCTCCATCCTGGGCGGCGGCTTCAACTACAAGTTCGTCAAGGAGATGCCCGACGTCTCGCAGTACATGATGGACGTCAACCACTGGTACAATCCGCGCTCCGACAAGGCCAATGCGCTCAAGAAGCGCGTCGAGGCGGGCGGCGCCCTGTTCACCTTCGAGGTCTATCTCAGCTACACCAACGTGATGTTCCTGGCCGATGCGCTGGAGCGCGCCGGCTCGACCGACAAGGAGAAGCTCACGGCGGCGCTCGCCGGCTCGGCGTTCAAGGCCGAGCTGATGCCCTACGGCCCGACCAAATTCGTCAACGGCCAGAACCAGGGCGGCCGGCCTGCGGTGATGCAATCGCTCAAGGGCGACATCGAGGTGATCGCGCCGGAAGACGTGTCGTCGGCCAAGGCGGTATTCCCGCGGCCGAAGTTCGGGTGAGAAGGCGCATTTTCAATCCTCCCCCGTCATCGGGGGAGGTGCCCCGTCATACGGGGCGGAGGGGGAGAGCTTCAGTCGGGATTCATGAGCTTCCAACGTCGGAACTTCATGAATCTCGCGTGAGGCTTTCCCCCTCCGGCCCTGCGGGCCACCTCCCCAGATACAGGGGAGGGATGTGAAGTCGTAGGCGAAGCGTGCTCGATCCCCAGATCATCTTCGCCGGCGTGCTGAACGGGCTGCTCGCCGGGGGCATCTATGTCCTGGTCGCCGTCGGCCTGACCTTGATCTACGGCGTCCTGCACATCATCAACTTCGCCCATGGCAGCCTGCTGATGCTGGCCATGTACGCGGTGTTCTGGCTGTGGCGGCTGCTGGGGGTCGATCCCTACGTCGCCCTGCCGGCCGTGATCGCCGGCGCCTTCGGCTTCGGCTACCTGCTCTATCGCGCTGTCATCGGCCGCTTCAGCCATGGCCGCGACGAGAACATCCTGCTGATCACGCTGGGGCTGTCGATCGTGATCGACAATGTCGCCCTGCTGTTCTTCGGCGGCGACACCCAGACCATCGACGTGCCCTATGCCGGCCGCTTCGTCGAGATCGGCGCGGCTTTCCTGCCGCTTCCCAAGATCGTGTCGTTCGCCGGCTCGCTGCTGCTGTGCGCCGTGCTCGGCCTCTACATGGCGAAGAGCGATACCGGCAAGGCGATCCGCGCCGTCGCCAAGGAGCGCCAGGGTGCCCGCCTGGTCGGCATCGATGTCGACAACATCTTCGCCATCTCCTACGGCATCGGCATCGCCTGCCTGGGCGCCGCGGCCTGCCTCCTGATGCCGACCTACTACGTGACGCCGACCTCCGGGCACGCCTTCGTGCTGGTCGCCTTCACCATCGTCGTGCTGGGCGGCATGGGGAGCTTCATCGGCGCTGCGGTCGGCGGCTTCATCATCGGCATCACCGAGGCACTGGGCGGCCTGTTCCTGGGCGAGCAGTTGGGCCAGATCGGCATCTCGCTGATCTTCATCCTGATTCTGCTGCTGAAGCCCACCGGGCTGTTCGGGAGCCGCGCATGAGCCGGACCAACCTGCTCTGCCTGGCGGCACTCGCCGTGGCGCTGGCCTGGCCGCTGCTGGTGCCCAACTACCTGGTGAACATCGGCATGCTGATGCTGTTCACCGCCTTCCTCGGCCAGTCGTGGAACCTCGCCGGCGGCTATGCCGGCCAGACCTCGTTCGGCCATGTCGTATTCTTTGGCGTCGGCGCCTACACCTCGACCATCCTGCAGGTGACATACGGCTGGAATCCGTGGCTCGCCTGGCCGATCGCCATGGCGGCGGGCGGCGCGGTCGGCTGGATGATCGCCGTGCTGTCGTTTCGCGCCGGCCTGCGCGGCTCCTACTTCGCCCTGATCACGCTCGCCTTCGCCGAGGTCTTCCGCATCCTCGCCAACTCGGTGCCGTTCACCCACGGCGGGCTCGGCATGCTGATCAAGGCCGACCAGCGGCCGGCCAACTTCCAGTTCAAGGATCCGATCTGGATCTACTATCTGGCACTGGCGCTGTGCCTGATCTCGCTGCTGATCGCCTGGCAGATCGCGCGCGGCCGCTTCGGCGCCCGCCTGGTGGCGATACGCGAGAACGAGGATGCCGCCCGCGCCCTCGGCATCGACGTCTTTGCCGAGAAGGTGAAGGTACTCAGCCTGTCGGGTGCAATGTGCGCCGCCGGCGGCACCTTCTACGCCCAGAAGTATCTCTACATCGACCCCTCGATCGCCTTCGGCGTCGACAAGTCGGTGGAGATGCTGCTGGTCAGCATGGTGGGCGGCGCCGGCACCATCTTCGGCCCGCTGATCGGCTCGGTGGCGCTCACCGTCATCAACGAAGCGACGAGAAGCCTCGCCAGCGTCGTGCCGGCGCTGAAGAACGTCCAGCCGCTCAGCCTGGTCGTCTACGGCGTCATGCTGGTGCTGATCGTCGCCCGCCTGCCCGACGGCCTGATGGGCCTGTTCCGCCGCAAGGCGCACCATGCTTGAGGTGCACGAGCTGTCGAAGTCGTTCGGCGGTCTCAAGGCCGTCGACCGGGCGTCGCTCGACGTGCGCCGGGGCGAGATCGTCGGCCTGATCGGCCCCAACGGTGCCGGCAAGACCACGCTGTTTGCCGCCATCGCCGGCTTCCATGCCCCGGACACCGGCCGCGTGGTCTTCGAAGGCCGCGACATCACCGGCCTGGCGCCGCACAAGATTTGCGCCGCCGGCATGGTGCGCACGTTCCAGATCACCCAGCCTTTCGCCAGGATCAGCGTGCGCCAGAACATCATGGTCGGCGCCTATCTCCACACGGCCGACCGCCGGCTGGCCGCGCGCGAGGCCGAGGCGGTGGCGCAAACCGTCGGCATGACGGATCAGCTCGACCAGCTCGGCGCCGACCTCACCGTCGCCGGCCGCAAGCGACTCGAGCTGGCACGCGCGCTCGCCACCGGGCCGCGGCTGCTACTGCTCGACGAGGTCATGGCCGGCCTGAACCCGACCGAGATCGTCGAGATCGTCGGCGTCATCAAGGGCATCCGCGACGCCGGCATCACCATCCTGCTGATCGAGCACGTCATGCAGGCGGTGACGTCGCTCGCCGAGCGCGTCTACGTGCTGAACCAGGGGTGCATGATCGCCGAGGGCACGCCGGCGGCGATCGCGGACGATCCGCAGGTGATCGAGGCCTATCTCGGCCATGGCGCCGCCAAGGTACTGCGTGCTTGAGGTGAGCGGCCTCAGCGCCGGCTACGGCGCTGTCGAAGTGCTGCGCGGCATCGATCTCGCGGTCGCCGCCGGCGAGATTGTGGCGCTGCTGGGCAGCAACGGCGCCGGCAAATCGACGCTGAACAACAATATCTGCGGGCTCTACCGCCCGTTCGGCGGATCGATCCGCTTCGAGGGAAGGGAGATCGCCGGCAGCCCGTCGACGCGCATCGTCGAGGCCGGCCTGATCCAGGTGCCGGAAGGCCGCCGCGTGTTCCCCAACCTCTCGGTGCGCGACAATCTCCAGCTCGGCAGCTATCGCCGCGGCCGTGCCGCGCGGGCGCGCAATCTCGAACGCATCCTGGCGGTCTTTCCGCGGCTCGAGGAACGGCTCGCCCAGGCCGCCGGCACGCTGTCGGGCGGCGAGCAGCAGATGCTGGCGATCGGCCGCGGCCTGATGAGCGAGCCCCGGCTGCTCATCCTAGACGAGCCGTCGCTCGGCCTGTCGCCATTGCTGGTCGAGGAGGTGTTCACCCTGATCGGCCGCCTCAACGGCGACGGCCTCGCCATCCTGCTGGTCGAGCAGAATGTCGTGCAGTCGCTGGCCATCGCTCATCGCGCCTACGTGCTGGAGAATGGCCGTATCACCCTCTCAGGCAAGGCCGCCGACCTCGCCCAGGACCCCGAGCTGCGCAGGAGCTACTTGGGGCATTGAGAAGGCCTAGAGAGTGATCTTGTTTGATCGAAGCACCAAAGAACGACCTCACCCTGAGGAGCCGCGCCCAGCGCGGCGTCTCGAAGGGTCGGCCAAAGTACGTCTGTTGCCGACCCTTCGAGACGCGGCCTGCGGCCACTCCTCAAGGTGAGGTACTCTTTGGTGCTTCAACCTAAGAAAATCACGCTCTACAGCCTCCCCGGCGCCCCGGTCGGATTGCCGATCACCAGGACGATCGGCTGCCCTTGCGGATTCTGGCCGCGCGCCACGAACTGGTCGCTGCGGTCGCCGGGCGCCACCTGGTAGGTGCCGCTGCCCTCGAGGAAGCCGCAGGACAGGGTGAAGCGGCCACTGCGTGGGCCGTCCGCGGTGAAGACGCCGCTGCATGCCTTCTCCTGCTGCATGTTCTCGATGGTGAACGGCACCACGCGGCTGCGGCCCAAGACGGCTTCGTAGCGGACGACGAGGCCGATTCGCCGCTCGTTGCTCTGGTCATCGCGGTAGATCAGGAGCAGCGGGCTGGCCGGCGACGCGGGCGGCGTCGCTACTTCCGAAGCGACGGCGCGACGACCCGAGACCACGGCGCTCCGCCCCTCGCTGGCGTCGGTCTCGACGACGGCGCAGCGCGGCCAGGTCCAGCCGACCCGCATCGCCACCTCGAGGAAGCGAACCTGCCCGGCCGCCAGGTCGACGACCGCCGTGTCGCTATTTTCCATCGTAGTGCAGCGCACGGCATACTGGGCGGGATCGAGGTCGAGGCGTATCCAGGTATCGGCCGTCAACCGTCCCAGCTTCTGTCGGCCGAGCTCGACCGAAACGGCCGTCGCCGCGCCGAAAATCGATTCGCGGTAGATGTACAGCGCGGCCTGCTGCGGCCGCGCCTGGAACGCCTTGCCCTGCCTGTCCGCCTCGACCGACGCCAGCGGCGCGGTTGAGCAGGCCGACAGCAGCAGGGCCCAGGCCACAAGCCAGAGATGACGCATCCCGAGCCTCCCTCCCGTCCTGGACTGCGATCCTAAAGCCCGGCAGCGTGGAGACAAAGGGAGGGCTCGTCCCGAAGGCAAGGTCGAGACCGTGCCCGGCCACATGGGGCCTCGAGCTTGGAGCCGGGATACGCGACGCAGAGTTCATGCTCTTCCGGACCGCGGGCGTCTCGCCCGCTCAATGATTCATGAGCGGGCGAGATGCCCGCGGTCCGGAAAAGCACGATCACGTCACGGCGCGTAGCGGATCTCGCCGTCCTTCATGCCGAGGCTTTCGAGCTGGCCGCGCGACAGGCGGCCGACCGCGTCGGCGGTGCCTTCTCCGGCGATCTCGAGGACGCGGGCCGCCGCTTCCTTCGGGTCGGCGATGGCGGCGTGATAGAGGGTCTCGTCGCCGCCCGGTCGGGTTACCGCCACCAGCCAGCCGCGGGAGGAATGCGCATCGGTCATGCAGGTGAGTGTGCCATGGCCGCTTGCCAACTCAAACGGCTTCGCCGGCGACCCAGCCCGACGACCACGCCCACTGGAAATTGTAGCCGCCCAGCCAGCCGGTGACGTCGACCGCCTCGCCGATGACATGGAGGCCCGGAACCTTCTTCGCCTCCATCGTGCGTGACGAGAGTTCATCGGTGTCGACGCCGCCCACCGTAACCTCGGCCTTGGCATAGCCTTCCGTTCCGGTCGGCACGACCTTCCAGGCCTTCAGTCGTCCGGCGAGCGCCTCAAAATCGCGGTCGGGCAGGTTGGCCATCGTCCCCTCGCCAACCAGGCTCTGGGCGAGGCGCGCCGGCAGGATCTCCCCCAGCACCGTGCGCAATTCGGCCTTCGGTCGTGTCCGCTTCCGCTCCTTCAGGAAGGTGGCGGCATCGAGGTCGGGCAGCAGATCGATGGTGATCGCCTGCGGAGCGCGCCAGTAGGACGAGATTTGCAGGATCGCCGGTCCCGACAGGCCGCGGTGCGTGAACAGCATGGCCTCGCGAAAGCGCGCCTTGCCAAGGCTGGTCGCCACCTCGAGCGACACGCCGCTGAGCTCGGGCACCGGCAAGGTGAGCGGCACCAGCGCGGGGCGCGTCTCGGTGACGGCGAGACCGAAGCGACGCGCCGTGTCGTGGGTGAAGCCCGTCGCCCCCATTTTGGGAATCGACAGGCCGCCGGTCGCCAGCACCAGGGCGGACGCGGCGAAGTCTCCCTGATCGGTATCGACAGTGAACCGGTCGGACTTGCCGATCGCCCGGATGCGATGGGCCGGGCGCACGTCGACGCCGGCGGCCGCGCATTCGGCCAGCAGCATGTCCACGATCTGCCGCGCCGAGCCGTCGCAGAACAGCTGGCCCAGCGTCTTCTCGTGCCAGGCGATGCGGTGCCTGTCGACCAGGGCGATGAAATCGTGCTGCGTGTAGCGCGCCAACGCCGACTTGCAGAAATGCGGATTGGCCGACAGGAACGACTCGGGCCGGCAATGCAGGTTGGTGAAGTTGCAGCGGCCGCCGCCGGAGATGAGGATCTTCTTGCCGACCTTGTCGGCGTGATCGAGCAGCAGCACCGACCGGCCGCGCTGGCCGGCACGCATCGCGCACATCAGCCCGGCGGCGCCGGCGCCGGCAACGACGACGTCGAACGCGCGCCGGCTCACGCCAGCGCCGTCCTCATGATCCAGAGCCCGAGCACCAGGCCGGCAATCGCCAACACCACCGTGCCGCCGACATAGAGCGCCGCCAGCAGGTGCTCGTGGCGCTCCCACAGCAGCACGGCATCGAGCGAGAACGCCGAGAAGGTGGTGAATCCGCCCAGGATCCCGGTTGCCAGGAACAGCCGCAGGTGGCCCTCCGGGTCACTGCGGTGGATGAACCAGCCGGCGACCAGCCCCATGACCAGCGAGCCCAGGATGTTGATGACGAAGGTGTGGTACGGGAAGTGGGTGCCGAGGTGATGGGCCACCCAGATGTTCATAAAATGGCGGAGCGAGCCGCCCACGCCCGCGCCCACGAACACCACCAGATATCCCATCATGCGCGCGCGCCCCCAAAACGCGTCTTCCAGTCCGGAACGGCATCCTTGTACGGCAAGGCGGTCGCCTCATACACGCCGCGCGCCACGGCGCGCGCCAGACAGTCGGCCGCCACGGTGCCGAGCTCGGCCAGCACCGGCGGATCGCCGCCCGGCCCGGCGCTCCCCGTAGCCGCGGCGAACACCGTGTCGCCGTCGTTTGGCGCATGGACCGGGCGCAGCGCCTTCGACAGGCCGTCGTTGGCCATGATGGCGAGCCGCTTGCACTCGGCCTTGGTGAGCTGCGCATCGGTCGCCACCATGCCGATCGTCGTGGCAGTCGCCGGCAGCGACTGGCCTTTCATGGCAAGGGCGAGCGCCTCGGGCGGAAAGCGCATCGGCCATCCGCGGCCACCGAACTCGCCCGCCTGCTCATATGGCGCCGCCCAGAAATGGCCCTCCGTGCCGAAGGTCGCAGCGCCGACGGCATTCACCGCCACGAGGGCGCCGACGCAAAACCCCTGGCGAGTGTGCGCGCTGGCCGATCCCAGCCCGCCCTTCAGCGTTGCCGTGGTGGCGCCGAGGCCCGCGCCGACGCTGCCCAGTTCGAAAGCCTCGGACGCGGCGAGCGCGGCGTCGCGACCCAGATCCCAGTAGGGCGGCTGCCGGGCCTCCGGTCCCGCCAGCCAATCCTTCTCGCCGCCGTTCCTGAGATCGAACAGGATGGCCTGCGCGGCAACCGGAACGGCGATGCCGCCGAACTGCGCGCCCTTGCCCTGGGCACGCAGCACTGCGGTGACACCACCCGCGGCATCGAGCCCGTAGATCGAGCCGCCAGACAGCACGATGGCATCGACCAGCGCACCCATCTCCGGCTCGAGCAGGGTGACGGCCCGCGAACCCGGCGCGCCGCCCAGGGTGATCACGCCCGCGGCGACGCTGCGCTCGAAGACCGCCACCGTGACGCCGGACGCGACGCGCCGGTCCTGGGCGTTGCCGACCAGCACGCCCGGCACGTCGGTGATCAGGTTCCTCACGTCAGGAACTCGCCGCCGTTCACGTGGATCGTCTGACCGGTGATGAAGGTGCCCTCCGGCCCGACCAGCAGGCGAACCATGGCGGCGATCTCGTCGACCGTGCCGAAGCGCTTGAGCGGGATCGGCCGATTGATCCGGTTGGCCGGCATCGGTCCGGCCGAGGCGGCGCGCGCCGTGTCGATCGCGCCGGGCGACACGGCGTTGCAGGTGATGCGATGCGGCGCCAGCTCGACCGCCAGCGCCCGCATCAGCCCCTCGAGACCCGACTTGGAAGCCGAGACATGGCAGCGGTTGGGCGTGCCGACATGGGTCGAGATGCCCGACATCGCGACGAAAGCGCCGCCCTGTCCCTTGGCCACCATCTGCGGCACGAAGGCCTTGCCGAGCAGGAAGGCGCCGTCGAGCGCCACCGACATGATCTCGCGCCACTCCTCGAACGACATGTCGAGGAAAGAGGTCTGCCGGCGCAGGCCGGCATTGCTCACCAGAATGTCGACTCCGCCGAACTGCCTTTCGGCATCGGCGGCGAGCCGCGGCGCCACAGCGGGATCGGAGACATCGCCCATCGCCGCAGCGGCGTTGCCGCCCGCCGCCTTGATCTCGCCGACCACGCCGTCGACCGCCGCCTTGTCGGCCCGGCCGTTGACCATGATGGTGGCGCCGTCGCGCGCCAGGGTGAGGGCGATGGCGCGCCCGATATTCTTGCCGGCGCCGGTGACCAGCGCGACCTTGCCGTGCAGGGGAAGAGACATGCGAACTCCGTCCAGGATGCGCGCGACCCTAGCGGAGTTCAGGCCTCGAGACCAAGAAGCCTGCCGTCAGCCGGCGACGATGTACGCCTTGAGCGCCTCGGTCTCGTGCTGCGTCTCTTCCAGGCGCGCCTTGACGACGTCGCCGATCGACACCAGGCCCAGCAGCTCGCCATGGCGGACCACCGGAATGTGGCGGAAGCGGCCCTCGGTCATGGTCTTCATGACGGCGTCGATGGAATCATCTGGATCGCAGGTGACGACGTCGCGCGTCATGATCTGGCGCGCCTCGAGCTCCAGCGCCTTGGCGCCGTGGCGGGCGAGGGCGCGGACGAGGTCGCGCTCGGAGACGATGCCGGCCACCGAGCCGTCGGCTCCGAGCACCAGGACCGAGCCGATCCGCCGCGAACTGAGTTGCTGGCAGACCTCGGCCACCGAGGCTGCGGGGGCCACCGTGAAGACGGCACTGCCCTTTTGCGAAAGAATGTCGGAGACGAACATGGTTCACCCCTCTTCGCACATGCTGTCGGTGAGACACGTAACGCGGTAGCGCGGAGAAAGGCTGCGGGCGATAAAGCCCTTCATGAACGATGCTCGATCGGCCCTCGTCCTGTTCTCCGGCGGACAGGATTCCACCACGTGTCTGGCCTGGGCGCTAGAGCGATTTGCACGTGTGGAGACGATTGCCTTCGATTATCAGCAGCGTCACCGGATCGAGCTCGATCAACGGCTGGTGGTGCTGGCCGAGATCCGGCGCAGGTTTCCCGCCTGGTCCGGGCGCCTGGGCGACGACCATTTCATCGACATGGGCGTGCTTGGCCAGATCAGCGAGACGTCGCTCACCCGCACCATGGCCTTCGCCCTGGAGACCGGCGGTCTGCCCAACAGCTTCGTGCCGGGCCGCAACCTGCTGTTCTACACCTTCGCCGCGGCGGTCGCCTGGCGGCGCGACATCCGCAACCTGGTCGGCGGCATGTGCGAGACCGACTTCTCGGGCTATCCCGACTGCCGCGACAACACCATCAAGGCGCTGCAGGTCGCGCTCAATCTCGGCATGGATCGCAGCTTCGTGCTGCACACGCCGCTGATGTGGCTCGACAAGGCGGAGACCTGGTCACTGGCGCGCGAGCTCGGCGGCGATGCCCTGGTCGAGCTCGTCCTCGAGCACACCCACACCTGCTACGAGAACGCGCGCGGCCCGCGCGAGGCGTGGGGCCATGGCTGCGGCCAGTGCCCGGCCTGCGCCCTGCGCAAGCGCGGCTACCTGGCCTGGCGCGCCGGGACGAAGGTGGTGATGGAGTGAGGCTCACCTTCTTCCGGACCGCGGGCGTCTCGCCCGCTCATGATTCACGAGGTGCTCAGTTCGCCGGGCGCATCTTCTTGATCTCGGCGTCGGGCGGCAGGGCGTCCTTGCCGTCGACGAAGCGCCATTCCTTCATGTAGCCCTTGCCGTCCTTGACGCCGACGCGGCCGACATAGGCCCCCATCGTCGATTGATGGTCGAGCGGGCGGTACTCGATCATGCCGAACGGCGTCAGCAGCGTGAGGCCTGACATGGCGGCAATCAGCTTGTCCTGGTCGAGCGAGCCCGCCTTCTTGATCACCGCGACGGCCGACATCACCGTGGCATAGCCGACCACCGAGCCGAGCCGCGGATAGTCCTTGTACCTGGCCTGGTAGGCGGCGAGGAACTTGGTGTGCTCCGGCGTCTTGACCTCGCTCCAGGGATAGCCGGTGACATACCAGCCGTCGGGCGCTTCGTCCTTCAGCGGATCGAGATACTCGGGCTCGCCGGCCAGCAGGTTGAACACCTCGACGCCCTTGAAGACGCCGCGCTGCTGGCCTTCGCGCACGAACTTGGCGAGGTCGGGACCGAACAGCGAGGAGAAGATCGCGTCCGGCTTGGCGTCGGCCAGCGCCTGGACCACGGCGCCGGCGTCGATCTTGCCGAGCGGCGTCGCCTGCTCGGTGACGAACTCCACTCCGGGCTGTTTGGCGCTCAGGAGCTTCTTGAAGGCCGCGGTCGCCGACTGGCCGTACTCGTAGTTGGGATAGACGATTGCCCAGCGCTTCTTGTTCAGCTTCACGGCGTCGGGGATCAGCATCGCCGTCTGCATGTAGGTCGAGGTGCGCAGCCGGAAGGTATAGGGATTGCCGGCATCCCACACGAGCTTGTCGGTCAGCGGCTCGGCGGCGATGAACAGCACCTTGCGCTGCTTGGCGAAGTCGGCGACGGCCAGCCCGACATGCGAGGGGAACGTGCCGATCAGGAAAGCGACGCCTTCGCGGCTCAAGAGCTCCTCGGCGGCACGCACGGCATCGCCGGGATTGCCGTTGTCGTCGCGACTCACGATCTCGATCTTGCGGCCGAGCACGCCGCCCGCTGCATTGACTTCCTCGACGGCCAGCTCCCAGCCCTTCTTGTAGGGCTCGAGGAAGGCCGGAAAGACCTTGTAGCTGTTGAGCTCGCCGATCTTGATCGGCGCCTGCGCGGCGGCCGGCCCGGCGAGCGACAGCGCGATCAGGCCTGACAGGCCGGTCAGCAGGCGATTGCGGGTCAACATGATTTCCCCCTCCAGCAAAGACTTCGCACCCGTGGCGACCCTAGCGAGGCCACCCCCTGTCCGACAAGCACGCTCAGGCGGCGAAGCTCGACCGCGCCTGAATGCCCCAGCGATCGTCCTGCCGGGTCACGATGTAGATCGACTTGTAGCGGCCGATCAGCGAGCCGTCGCCGCGCCAGCGGCTGAACTGAACGGCGAGATGGACCTTGCTGTCGCCGGCATGGATCGGCGTGCGCTCGTCCCACCGGCTCTCGGCCCAGCCCTCGCCGGCCCGCGCCCGGAATCCCTCGAGCCCGTAGTCGCCCGCCTTCTGCCAGATCGTCACCGTGCCGCTGGCCAGCCGCACATGCGGAAAGTGGAAGGTGGCGTTCACGCCGCGCTCGTCGCCACGGTTCAGGGCGGCCATGAAGGCGTCGAGAACCGCCAGGGCCTCGCCGAGGGGATCGCTCACACCTGCCGTTGCCATTTTCGATCCCTCCGCGATTGGCGTTGACGTCACTCGTACCCGTCATAGCGGAAGGCGGACAGTATTGTCGCCGGCCGACCCCGCAGGATTGCGGCGCGCGCGGGGTTGACAGTCCGCTAATACCTTACCATATGGTTAACTATACGGCGGCAGGGAACGCGCCGGATCGATTGAACGTCAGAGAGGACACCAGCGACCATGACCTACATCGATGGATTTGTACTGGCTGTACCGACGGCGCACCGCGACACCTTCAGGAAGCATGCCGAGATGGCCGCACCGGTCTTCAAGGAGCATGGCGCGCTGCAAGTGGTCGAATGCTGGGGCGACGACGTCCCCGACGGCAAGCTCACATCCTTCCCAATGGCCGTGCAGAAGAAGGACGACGAGACCGTCGTCTTCTCCTGGATCGTGTGGCCGTCGAGACAGGCCCGCGACGAGGGCATGAAGAAGGTGATGGCCGATCCGCGCGCTCAGCCCGAGATCAACCCGATTCCTTTCGACGGCAAGCGCATGATCTTCGGCGGCTTCGAGGTCCTCGTCGAGGCCTGAACCGCCTTTGGCCCGCAGCCTCCTTCATCTTCCGCAGACGCAGGAGAGTCCCATGAAGAAGCAGGTCGTATCGCGAGAAGAGTGGCTCGAGGCGCGGACCGCCCTTCTCGAGCACGAGAAGGCGCTGACCCGCCATCGCGACGAGGTCGCAGCCGAACGGCTGGCCCTTCCCTGGGTTCGAGTCGAGAAGGCCTACGCCTTCGATGGGCCGGACGGCAAAGTGACGCTGTCGGAGCTGTTCCGGGGACGCAGCCAGCTCTACATAAAGCATTTCATGATGGCGCCCGGCGCGCAGCATCAATGCGTGGGATGTTCGCTCGAGGTCGATCACATGACCGATCTTCTGCCCCATCTCGAGAATCACGATGTCAGCTATGCGGTTGTCGCCCGGGCGCCGATCGAGGAGATCGAGATCGTGCGCCAGCGCATGGGTTGGCGCTTCCTCTGGGTGTCGTCCTTCGGCGGCGACTTCAACTACGACTTCAATGTCTCGTTCAGGCCGCAGGACGTGTCCGCCGGGCTCGCATCGTACAATTTCAGGCCGGCGCCGGAATGGACGGCGACCGTGCAGGATCTGTCGGGCCGGAGCACATTCTACAAGAACGAAGCGGGCGAGATCTTTCATACCTACTCGTCCTACGGCCGCGGCGGCGAAGAGATACTGGGTATCTACGGGATCCTCGACGTCATGCCGAAGGGGCGCAACGAGACTGGCCCCAATCACGCTCTGACCGACTGGGCGCGGCCGCGCAACATGTACGGCAAGGGGGGCTCGGTCGAATCCAACGGCCGATACCATGCTCCGCCCTCGAAATGACGATGCGAGCGAATCTCTCCTCTGTGATCCTGAGCGAAGCGAAGGATCTCATCGCCAGGAGTTTCAGAGCACACTTATGGCAAACGGCGCTTAGGTCCTTCGCTGACGACGCTTGCCTCGCAAGCGTCTGGCTCAGGACGACAGCAAAGCCGAGTAGATGAAGTCATCGCCCAAGGTGCTTCAGCCTGAGTGCAGACCGCTGTAGACCAAAGTCGCAACATCCTCGATCGCAATGCGATCCTCACAGATGACGTTCCACGTCCACGCGCTGATGCAGGATCCTGATGACGGCCACGTCATCGTGAAGCTCCGCGACACGTTCCCACCAAAATTTGGCATCAGATGGCGCAAGCACTTTCAAGAATGGCGGGCGCTTCGATTCGCCATTTTCCCTGCAGCGACAGGGCGGCGCCATGGATATGTCGGCCGGCACGGAGCCGATGCGCTTCATCGGCGCCGCGGTCCAACGCCTCGTCGATCAGCTCCGGTGGAAGCCTGCCGACGGCGACGGTCACCGGCAGGTCCCCGAGATCGCTGTCGGGATCGAGGTCGCGCGCCGGCCGGCGGTCGATGCCGGGATGATCGACGTTGACGGCATTGGCGATCAGGGTCGCCGCCGCGTCGGCGGCTGCCGCGGTCCTGGCCAGCACGGTCACCGAATCGGCGATGCCGAGCGAGAACGAACGACCGCCCCAGCCCGAGGTCGCGATGCCGCGCACCGGGCGATCGGCCGTGAGCCTGGCCATGCCGTCGAGAGCGGCGACGAAGATGCCGGCACGCAGCTCCTGGCCTGGCGCGAGATGGAAGGCGATGTCGCCGCCGTCGTTGACGTAAGCCTTGTCGAGCGTGCGGCCGCGGATGAGCGCCTCCAGCATCTCGTCGGCGACCGCCCCGGCAACCGCCGCCATGGGCGTGATGTAGACGACACGGTGCGGCCACACGGCCTCCGCCATGCGCCGCGCGACCGGGCCATGCAGCAGCGGCCAGGCATCGCCGACCGGCCGGCGCAGGGTCGGCAGCTCGGCCGCCAAGCGCTGCAGGATGTCGCCGAAGCGGGCGATGGCCTGGCCGTAGCCCCGCTCAACCTCGTCCGAGGCGCCGAACGCCTCGACGATCAGGTCGATCGGCCCATGCTGCAGGTGCAGGCGGCCGTCGCCCAGGCGGGCGGCGACGGCGCTCATGCGTCGTTCTCGTCGATCCGCACCCGGCCGGCGCGCGCCAGCACGTCCTCAAGCGTGACGGCACGCGAGGCGTAGCCGCCCAGCGCGGCGTAGTCGGCGGCGCGCAGGGTGAACTCGATCGGCGCCACCAGGGCCGGCGTCGGAACGTAGCCGAACGACTTCTCGGGCATGCGGGCCACGTCGACCATCAGGGTGATGCCGCCGCCCGGCCAGACATAGGCCGGCACGCCGCCCAGGGTGACCTTGGTCAGCGCATCGCGCACCGACCGGGTGAGCCGAACCGGATTCTCGGTGACGCCGGCGCGCAGCGAGCCGCCGGCGCCGGCCATGAACAGCACGGTGCAGAGCGCCGGCTCGCAATTCTCGGCGATGCGCTCGACGACGTGCCGCACCGCCACGGGCATCTCGGCGGCGCGCGGCTCCAGGTCCTTGTCGAGCTCGAACCACGCCGAATGCTCGCCGGTGGTCGACACCATCAGGAGCCTGAGCCCGGGCCAGGCCTGCCTTGGATCGATCCTCTCGATGATCTCCAGCGGATCGGAGACATTGGTGCCACCCCAGCCCAGCCCCGGCTCGGCGACCTGGAAATAGCGGCCGGGCGTCGAGCGCCGGCCGCGCACCCGGATGCCGGCCGGCTTCATGTCGAGGAAGCGACCGCCCTGGTGCTCGCTCAGCACGCCGGTGATGTGATCGTCGACCACGATCACCTCGTCGACATGGTCCTTCCATTGCGGCGCGAACATGCCGATCGCCGCCGAGCCGCAGCCGACACGCATGCGCTCCTCGCGCGTGCCGTTGACGATCGGCGGGCGGTCGGCCTGCACCGTCACCGTGGCGCCACCGTCGATTGCGAGCTCGACGGCCTCGCGATTGCACAGCGCCAGCAAGGCTTCGCAGGTGACCACGCCCTCCTTCTTGCTGCCGCCGGTCAGGTGATGCACGCCGCCGAGCGACAGCATCTGCGAGCCGTACTCCATCGTGGTGACATGCCCCACCGCCTCGCCCTTGACCCGCACCGCCGCCTGCTCGGGGCCGAGATAGCGGTCGGTGTCGATCTTCACCTTGACGCCGCAGTAGCTGAAGATGCCTTCGGTCACCACGGTGACCATGTCGACGCCCTCGTGGCGCGACGACACGATGAAGGGCGCCGGCTTGTAGTCGGGATAGGTCGTGGTGGCGCCGATGCCGGTGACGAAGGCGCCCTCGCCCCTTCCAAGGATTCCGGGGGCGAGCTCGCCGCGCCAGGAGTCGCTGCCCTCGACGAAGGCGACGCGCGCCAGGTCGGGCTTGGCCAGCAGGACCAGCGGATCGACCCGCACCAGCCGGCCGTCCTCGTTGGCGTAGCGATCGCAGGCGCCGGGGCGACCGGGCCGGATGCGACAGAGCACGGGGCAGGCATCGCAGCGCACGATGCCGGCGCCGCGTTCGGCCTCGGTGAGCGCAATCTCGTCACTCACGGTCGCTTCTCCCCCGAGGCAACGATGGTCTCGCGCAGGCGGTGCGGCAATACCGGAACGCGCGTCATGCGCACGCCGGTCGCGTGCCGGATCGCGCCCAGGATCGCCGGCGCGGTCGGCACCAGACCGGGTTCGCCGACACCCTTGGCGCCCGAGGGCCCGAGCGGCTCTGGGTCCTCGATCAGGATGCACTCGATCTCCGGCACGTCGCCGATCGTGGGCACGAGGTAGTCGTGCAGGTTCTCGGTACGCCCGGGGATGTACTCCTCCATCAGCGCCAGGCCGAGGCCCTGCGCGATACCGCCCTGGATCTGGCCTTCGACCAGGGTGGGATTGATCGCCTTGCCGACATCGTGCGCCGCGACGATGCGCAGCACCTTCACCGTGCCGAGCTCGAGGTCGACCTCGACAGTCGCCATCTGGGCAGCGAAGGCGTAGGTCGCGTAGGGCACGCCCTGCCCGTCGGCATCGAGCGGCGTCGTCGGCGGGTCGAACGTGCCCTCGCCCATCAGCAGGCCGACGCCGGCGAGGTCGAGGCTGCGGACGTCGCCGCCGTCGTGGACGACCAGGCGCGGCCCGTCGAGGACCAGACGCGCACCGGGGCCGGCATTGGCCAGGCGCAGGATCTGGCGGCGCAGATCGAGCGCGGCCCGCTCCGCCGCCATTCCCGACACGAAGGTCTGGCGCGACGCCGATGTCTTGCCGGCATCGGCCGTGAGATCGGTGTCGCCAGCGACCAGGGCCACCTGTGCCGCCGGCACGCCCAGCGCATCGGCGACGATCTGGGTCATGACGGTGTTGGAGCCCTGGCCGATATCGACGGCGCCGCTGTAGAGCGTCACCACGCCGGCCGGCGACAGGCCGACCCGCATGCGCGACGGGTTGGACATCGAGGTGTTGCCGATGCCGTACCACATGCAGCCGATGCCGACGCCGCGTCGGCGGGAACCCGGCGTCGCATTGAACGCGACCGACTCGGCGAGCGCCTGCCGCCAATGCGGCCGCAGCGCGTCGAGACACTGGGCGAGGCCGGCGGAGTGCGCCAGCGTCTGCCCGGTCGCCGTCGTATCGCCGACCCGCAGGGCATTGCGATGGCGGAACTCGAGGCGATCGATCGCCAGCGAGTCGGCAAGCTCGTCCATCATCGCTTCGTGGGCGATGGCCGCCTGCGGCACACCGAAACCGCGGAAGGCGCC
The DNA here is from genome assembly GCF_050185545.1 of Reyranella sp. Lineage (GTDB taxonomy): Bacteria > Pseudomonadota > Alphaproteobacteria > Reyranellales > Reyranellaceae > Reyranella. The sequence continues at coordinate 23,822 of NZ_JBFWZI010000064.1, forward strand.
GGCCGGCGGCCCGTTGGTGAAGTAGGCCGCGCCCCAGGTCCGCACGTTGGGCACGGCGTACGGACCCATGGCATGCACCGGCACCCGGTTGGCGACCGTCGGACCCCACGAGGCATAGGCGCCGGTATCGAACGTCACCGTCACCGCGCACGCCACGAGCTTGCCGTCGGCACCGCAGCCGAACTTGGCGGCGACGCGGGCGGGATGGCGCTTGGTGCTGGCCGCCATGCTCTCCGGCCGGGTATAGACGCAGGCGACCGGCCGGCCCAGCGTCCAGGCGGCGAGGGCGATCAGCGGATGGACCGAAAGGTCGAGCTTGCCGCCGAACCCGCCGCCGCAGGCGGTCGGCACGATGCGCACCGCCTCCGGACGCAGCCGCATCACGTTCGCGACCTCGTCGCGATCCATGTAGGGAGTCTGGGTCGTGACGTGAATCTCGATCCTATCGCCGACCCGTTGCGCCCAGCCCGCCTCGGGCTCGATGTAGGCGTGCTCGACGAAGGCGGTCTCGAACACGCCCTCGGCCACGGCGGCGCAGCCGGCGAAGGATCCGGCGGGATCGCCGCGCCGCACGCCGCCCTCCAGCAGGAGATTGGCGGGCCTGTCCGCCTGCACCAGGGGAGCGTCGGACGCCATCGCGGCATCGACGCCGAGCACGGGCGCTTCGACCATCCAGGTGATCGGCACCTCGTCGTCGCCAATGGCGAGCACGTCGCGGCGCGCACCGACCAGCGCCACGACCGCTTCGCCGCGATAGCGCACGACGCCGTCGGCCAGCACCGGCTGATCCTTGATCTCAGGATAGATGCCGAAGCCGTTGAACGGCACGTCGGCTGCCGTCAGCACGGCGGCGAGGCGCGCGCGTAGCGGCGCGAGGTCGCCCAGCGCAAAGCGCGCCCGCGCATGCGGCGAACGCACGACGCGAATCCACAAGGCATCGGCGGGAATGCCATCGGCGCCGAACCGGTCGGCGCCGGTCACCTTGGGCACGCCGTCGACGCGCGCCAGGCGCGCCCCGACGGCGCCGCCGGCGGCGGGCGTCACGGCGGTGGCCCCGATGCCCGCGGCCAGCACGGCCTCGACGATCTTGCCGTAGCCGGTACAGCGGCAGAGGACTCCGCCCAGCGCATCCTCGACATCGCGGCGGCTCGGCCGCCCGACGCGACGCAGCAGATCCTCGGCCGCCATCAGCATGCCAGACGTGCAGATGCCGCACTGCGCCGCGCCGTGCGACAGGAAGGACGCCTGCAGGGCGCCGAGAGTCGCGTCGCGGCCAGCCAGGCTCTCGACCGTCTCGACGGCGCGGCCTTCCACCTGGCCCATCGCCAGCAGACAGGCACAGACCTGTCGGCCATCGACCAGCACGGTGCAGGCGCCACAATCGCCGGCATCGCAGCCGACCTTGGTGCCGGTAAGGCCGAGATCGTCGCGCAACGCCGCGGCCAGCCGGGTGGTCGGCACGCCCGTCCACTCCGCCGGGCGACCGTTCAGGGTGAAGGCTACCTTCATGTCGCCAGCCTTGCGAGCAAGCGACGCACCAGCGCGAGCACGGCATCGCCGCGATAAGCGACGCTACCGCGCACGTCGTCGATCGGCGCCAGGGGTGCGAGATGATCCGCCTCGACCCGGTCAGGCAGGCCGAGGTCGAGTGCCGCGCCGACCAGCGCTGATTCCAGCTCCGCCAGCCGCTCGGCGACCGGCGAGCACGCGCCCACGGCGATCGCGGCGGAGGCAACGCGCCCGTCGGCGACCTCGAGGGTCGCGGCCACCATGGCGATCGAGATCACGAGATAGCGCCGGGCGCCCAACTTCAGGAATCCGCTGCGCGCCTCGTGGCGCGGCCGCGGCACATGGATGGCCACCATCAGCTCGTCGGCCGCGAGATTGGTGCGACGCACGCCGGTGATGAATTGGCGCAAGGGCACGCGGCGGCGGCCGCTGCGGTTCGCGACCTCGATCTCGGCGCCGAGCGCCAGCAGGCATGGCACGCCGTCGGCGGCAGGCGAGGCATTGCAGAGGTTGCCGGCGAGCGTCCCGGCATTCTGGATCTGCCGGCCACCGACCTCGCGGGCGGCCTGCTTCAAGCCATGGAACAGCGGCGGCAGCTCCGCTTCGACCAGCTCGCTCCACGTCGTGGTCGCGCCCAGTCGCCATCCCTCGGCGTCGGTCGCGATGCCTTTCAGCTCGGCGATCGCACCGATGTCGAGCACATCCTCGGTGATCGTCCGGCCGACCCGCGCCGGATAGAAATCGGTCCCTCCGGCCAGCACGGTGTGCGGCCGGGCCAGGGCGTTCAACGCCTCGTCGAGGCGGTGCGGACGCAAGTAGGCAGCCATGTCGTTCGTGTACATACGATGACACAGAGGCCTTGCGAGTCAACGAGAAGCAGCGACTTCGCGAACCGCGTTGTTTGATGTGCCCAACTCCTCCTACGAAGATCGGGGCGGGCACCGCCCCGATCTTCTCAGCATCGTGGTGCACGCCGGCGCGCTGAGGTTTCTCCCCGGCGTCATCGCTGGGGAGGTGCCCCGTCATGCGGGGCGGAGGGCTATGGTCTTCCGGACCGCGGGCGTCTCGCCCGCTCATGGATCATGAACATGGGCGGGCGGGACGCCCGCGGTCCAA
>NZ_JBFWZI010000064.1:26456-35737 GCF_050185545.1 Reyranella sp.
TCCCTCGTGCTCATGGATCATGAGCACGAGGGACGCCCGCGGTCCGAGAGAGACGATCGTCAGGTGATCTTGGCGAGCAGCTCGAGCAGCAGTCGCTGCTCCTGGGCGTTGAGCGGCTTGAGGGTCTCGCGCGATACCGCCGGGCCGTTGAGCATGAGCCTGGTGATCAGGCGCTGCCCTTCGACCGTGAGGCTGAGCAGCGTGCGTCGGGCATCGCCCGGGTCGGGTCGCGAGTCGACCAGCCGGCGGGACTTCAACCGGCGCACCACGCCCTGCATCGTCGCCTTGTCCATGCCGACAAGACGGCCGAGCAGGTTCTGCGACAGCTCGCTGTACTCGTGCAGCTTCACCATGCTCGAGTACTGGGTCGGCGTGATGTTCGGATCGCCGATCGTCGACTGGAAGATCGCACTAGCGCGCTGATGCGCGCGCCGCAGCTGATAGCCGATCTGATCTTCGATGCGGTAGGGCCGCGGCGCCGGGTTGATCGTCGACCTGGGTTCTTGCTGTTTCTTCGCGACGTTGCTTCGCATCGCCCCCGCCCTTTGTTGGCTCCTTCGCTACACCTCCGGCGCGCGTTGCACAACGGTTTCATATCACTTGCGGACGGAGGTGAAATGATTCGTCTTGTGATCAGTCGATTTCACACAGCGCCGCGTAGTGGTGGACGTTCCTGCAACCCACCCCGAGATGCGGTCACTGCCGAGCAGCTCACGCATCGGCGTCGTGGCTCACCCTTGCAGTGCAATCCTTCTTCGTGCCGACAGCCAGACTGCAGCGCCGCCTGCGCGGCATCGCCTTTCGCGCACCATCGATCATCCTCGCGAACCGCCGCCACCGGAGATCGCAGCCGATCACGCACCATCCGGTCGACGAGAGCGGAGCATCGGCGATGATCGATCGTTCCCGCCGGCGCAGCCGTCCAACGCGCTCACCTCCTCGTCGACGATTCGTTCCTCGGCGCCCGGAGTCTTCCACAAGGATCGGAAATTGCGCGACGAGCAGGGAGGGTTCGTCACCGGCCGGCTCATCACCACCTTGGCGCGCGCTCGTCGAGCCTCGACTTGAGGTCGTCTTCGCAACGGATAGTACGTTCGCACACCGTCAGCCCTGATAGATGGCGTCATGCGCACTCGCCTCCGGGCCTCGAGCCTTGCCGCCTTCGATCATGCGATCTCGCGATCGACGGCGCGCAACATCTTCGTTCGCGTTGCAGGGTGGCGCGCGCAGCTGTTGTTCCGTCCGTTCTGCCTCGCAAAGCGCCGCCCGTGACGCCGGGCCGACGCAATGGCAGTCTCGCGCCGGTCTCTTGAAAGAACCGAAGCATGGCTGGCGCACTCGCAGGAATCCGGATCGTCGATCTCACCAATGTCATTCTGGGGCCTTACGGCACGATGCTGCTGGCCGACCAGGGAGCGGATGTCATCAAGGTCGAGGCGCCCGAGGGTGATGCGGTCCGTCACATCGGCAAGCCCGGGAAGACGGCGGGCATGGGCCCGACCTACCTCTACGTCAACCGCAACAAGCGGTCGCTCTGCCTCGATCTCAAGAACGAGCGGGCGCGCGCCGCGCTGCTCAAGGTGGTCGAAGGCGCCGACGCCTTCGTGCACGCCTTCCGGCCGCAGGCGATCGAAGGCTTGCGTCTGGGCTACGAGGAGATCCGCAAGATCAAGCCCGACATCGTCTATGTCGGCGCCTACGGCTATTCGGCCGACGGTCCCTACGGCAGGCTGCCGGCCTACGACGACGCCATCCAGGCCCGCTTCGGCATCGCCGACCTGATGGGCAGGGCGGCGGGCGACGACGTTCCCCGCTATCCGCCGACCATCATCGCCGACAAGACGGTCGGTCTCACCTTTGCCTTCTCCACTCTTGCCGCGCTGATGCATCGCCAGCGCACCGGCGAAGGCCAGTTCGTCGAGGTGCCGATGTTCGAGACCATGGCCGCCTGGCTGATGGTCGAGCACCTGTGGGAACGGACGTTCTCCGACTCGGGCGAGGTCGGCTACTCGCGCCTGCTTGCCCGAACGCGCAAGCCGTTTCGCACGCTCGACGGCTGGATGGCGATCCTGCCCTACATCGACAAGCACTGGCGCAATTTCTTCGAGATCATCGGCCGGCCCGAGGTGCTCGAGGATCCGCGCTACTCGACCCTCAATGCCCGCTCGCTGCACATCAACGACATGTACGCCATGGTCGAGGCGCTGGCGCCGACCAAGACGACGGCGCAGTGGGTCGAGATCCTCGATCGGGCGCAGATCCCCAACGCGCCGGTGATGCGTCCCAGCGACCTGCTCGAGGACCCCCACCTGGTGTGGCGCCAGCTCTTCAGGAAGTATCCGCATCCCAGCGAGGGCGAGGTCATGATGGTCGAGCCGCCCATGCGCATGAGCCGCACGCCGCCCGCGATCCGCACCATGGCGCCGCTGCAAGGCGCCGATTCGCGCGCCGTGCTGCGGGAGGCCGGCCTCGGCGCGAGCGAAATCGACGCGCTCAAGGCCGCGGGGGCGCTTATCGAGCCGTGACGGCGAGCTCGGCCGCCGCCAGATCCTCGAGCGCGGCGCCGACCGACTTGAACAGGGTGATGCCGGCGAGGTCGCCGGCCGGGCGGCCCGCCTTCGAGCCGCGCGCCAGCTCGGCCAGGTCGGCAACGATGTCCTCGGCCGTGATCGTCCCGTTGGCCAGGGGCTGGACGATGTCGCCGCCCTCCTTGAGCGCGCCGGCACGCGTATCGACGAAGACGCGGGCCCGCGCCACCGCCCGATCGTCGCTTTCGCGCATCTCGGGCGTGAAGGCGCCAACCAGATCGACATGCTGGCCCGGCCGCAGCCAGTCGCCTTCGACCAGCGCCGTCCTGGACAGGGTGGCGCAGGATACGATGTCGGCCGCGACAATGGCCTGCCGGCGATCCGGCGCGACACGAACCGCGATCGGCCGGCCGATGTCGCGCGGCAGCGACCTCGCGAGCTCGGCCGCGAGTTCTTGCGCCCGCCCGGGATGGCGGCCCCATATCAGGACCTCCTCGATCGGTCGGACCTTGGCATGCACGCGAATCAGCTGGGGCGCCAGCGCGCCGGTGCCGAGCATCGCCAGGGTCTTCGCATCGGCGCGCGAGAGGTAGCGCGACGCCAGGCCCGAGGCGCAGGCGGTGCGCCGCTTGGTCAACATCGTGCCGTCGAGCTGGGCCACCGGCGCGCCGGTGCCGCCGTCGAGCAGCAGGTACTGACCGTAGATCGACGGCAGGGCGCGCGTGCCGTTGTCGGGAAAGACCGTGACCAGCTTGATGCCGATATGGCCGCCCGGCCCGCTCGTCCACGCCGGCATCAGGAGCAGCGTCGCATCGGCCGACCCGGGACCGTTCGGGGCCACGATCGTGTGGTGATGGCGCGTCGGCATCTCGCAGCCATCGCGGAACATCGAATCGAGCCGTTCGATCAGCGCCAAGTCGTCGAGGGCGCGATCGACCTCGTCGGCGGAGAGGATCCTCATGGCGTCCTCACCCAGAGAGCCTGCGGCCTCGTTGAGGTGGGGCGCGCACCACTCCGCGAACGAACCTCTTGCTCTACCGGACCGCGGGCGTCCCGCCCGCTCTTGCACATGATGTTGAGCGGGCGGGACGCCCGCGGTCCGGAAGAGCATGAGAGGGCCTCAGCGTCATCACGCGAACGGGCCGCGTCGGTCGGACGTGACGAGATCGGGCGCCACCATCGCGCTCTGACGCTCGATCGCCCTCTGTTCGCGCGGCGCAGCCGGGCCGGGTGGAGGCGGCGGCGGGGCCGCGGCCGCCGCGGCCTGGCGGACGCGCTGGATCTCGCGCTCGAGGCGACCGGCCTCGGCGATGGCCTCGCGCGCATGCCGGCGATGATGGCGGCCCGCCCACCAGCCGATGCCGAGCCCAGCCAGCACGCCGAGCAGCAGCAACACCACGACCAGCAGGTAGAGCGGCATGATCACGATGTGGGGCAGCGGCCACAGGGTGAGCTGCACAGATTGACTGTTGCTGACCGCGATCAGCACGCCGACCAGGACGAAGAGCAGGAGCAGAGCGCGCGACAGGATCTTCATGGGTGCCTACCTTGGCACAACGCCTTGTCGGTAAGCGAGGGAACGCTACTTCTTGTCGCCTATCGGCTTGTCGCCTGTCGGCCTGGAGAGCTCAGGTCGGTCCGTCGCCCTTGGGCTTGTCGCTCCCCGGTCCGTCGCTCCCCGCCCTGTCGCCCGGGGGCTCGCCCGGATGGAGACCGGCGGCCAGAGCCGCCTCCTTGTTGAGGCGGTCGCGCAGATCCTTGCCGGTCTTGAAATAGGGCACGCGCTTGGACGCCACGGCGACCTGTTCGCCGGTCCGCGGATTGCGTCCGGTGCGCGGATCGCGCTTCTTCACCGAGAAGGCGCCGAAGCCGCGCAACTCGACGCGATGCCCATTTGCCAAGGCCTTGGAGATTTCATCGAAGACCGTCGCCACGATACGCTCGACATCTCGTTGATAGAGATGGGGATTTCGGGCCGCCAGGCGGGCAATCAGCTCCGACTTGGTCATCTTATCATTGTAGCGCAAAACACCCCTTGGTCAAGGTAAGTCCTTGAAACAAAAAGAAAAGGCCGGTCCCGAGGGCCGGCCTTTCCAAACTTTTCAGTGCTGAAGCGCCGCTTCGCGTCTTCCTGGCCTCTACGCCGAACGCAGCTCGGCCGGCCAGGGACTACTTCGCGTCTTCTTCGCCCTTGCGCTGGGCGCGGCTCAGCGCGGCGCCCAGGATGTCGCCCAGGCTGGCGCCGGAGTCGGACGAGCCGAAGTCGGCCATCGCCTTCTTCTCCTCGTCGAGCTCGCGCGCCTTGACCGACAGCACGACCCGGCGCGAGGCGCGGTCGATGTTGGTGATCTTGGCGTCGAGCTTGTCGCCGATGGCGTAGCGGTCGGGCCGCTGCTCGGAGCGGTCGCGCGACAGCTCCGACTTGCGGATGAAGCCGGTGATGCCGTCCTGCACCGTGACCTCGATGCCGTTGTCCTGGATCGAAGCGACGATGACGGTGACCACGTCGCCCTTCTTGGCGACCGCGCCCACCTTCTCGAACGGATCGTTGGCGAGCTGCTTGATGCCGAGCGAGATGCGCTCCTTGTCGATGTCGACGTCGAGGACCTTGACCTTGACCTGGTCGCCCTTCTTGTAGTCGCGGATCGCCTCGTCGCCGGCCTTGTCCCACGACAGGTCGCTGAGATGGACCATGCCGTCGATGTCGCCGGGCAGGCCGACGAACAGGCCGAACTCGGTGATGTTGCGGACCTCGCCTTCCAGCTCGGTGCCGGCCGGGCACTGCTCGGCGAAGCTTTCCCACGGGTTGGCCAGGCACTGCTTGAGGCCGAGCGAGATGCGGCGCTTGGACATGTCGACGTCCAGCACCATCACTTCGACCTCCTGAGAGGTCGACACGATCTTGCCCGGGTGCACGTTCTTCTTGGTCCAGCTCATCTCGCTGACATGGACCAGACCCTCGACACCGGGCTCCAGCTCGACGAAGGCGCCGTAGTCGGTGATGTTGGTGACGCGGCCCTTGAGCTTGAGGCCGACCGGGTACTTGGCGCCGGCGCCGTCCCACGGGTCGCTCATCAGCTGCTTCATGCCGAGCGAGATGCGCTGCGTCTCGGAGTTGAATCGGATGACCTGCACCTTGACCTGCTGGCCGATGGTGAGCGCTTCCGACGGATGGTTGATGCGTTTCCAGGCGATGTCGGTGACGTGCAGCAGCCCGTCGACGCCGCCCAGATCGACGAACGCGCCGTAATCGGTGATGTTCTTGACCACGCCGTCGAGGATCTGGCCCTCCGACAGGGCGCCCATCAGCCGGGTGCGATCTTCGGCGCGGGTCTCCTCCATGACGGCGCGGCGCGACACCACGATGTTGCCGCGACGGCGGTCCATCTTGAGGATGGCGAATTGCTGGGCCTGGCCCATCAGCGGGCCCACATCGCGCACCGGGCGCACGTCGACCTGGCTGCCCGGCAGAAAGGCCACGGCGCCCGACAGGTCGACCGTGAAGCCGCCCTTCACGCGGCCGAAGATGGTGCCCATCACCCGTTCCTGGTCGGTGAAGGCCTTCTCGAGGAGCGTCCAGGCTTCCTCGCGGCGCGCCTTGTCGCGCGACAGGACGGCTTCGCCGTCCTTGTTCTCCATGCGGTCGACGAAGATGTCGACCAGGTCGCCTTCCTTGACCTCCGGTGCGCCCGTTCCATTGGCGAACTCGCGGAGGGCGACGCGGCCTTCGGACTTGAGACCGACATCGACGACGACGAAATCATTGGCAATCCGGACGACACGGCCCTTGACCACCGTGCCTTCGAAGCTCGCCGAACCGCCGAGCGACTCGTCGAGAAGTGCTGCGAACTCCGCGCTGGCGGCGTCATTCGGAGATTTGCGCAGGGCGCTGCCCTTGGCCATTCAATACCTCTTTCCTGCGATCCCGGGCGAAACGCTGCCGCCCGTCGGCCAACCGGTTAAGTCCGGCGGATCCACTGCCTGTAAACACACCCGCGCCCGGACGACTCGCCCGTTCGCAATCGCCGCTGAACGTCTTCGACCCGCCGGCGGCGACTTACGGCCCGGCGGATCGAAAGCCCTTGCTCGCCAGGAACGCCAGGGCGGCGGCAAAGGCCGCATCAGCATCCATGTCGCTGGTATCGAGAAGGTAAGCATCGGGCGCGGCTTTCAAAGGGGCAGCCGCCCGTTCGCTGTCGCGACGGTCCCGCTCCGCCATCTCGGCAAGAACGCGCGACCTTATAGGGTCGGCCCCGCGTCCGCGCAACTCCTGGAAGCGGCGTTCGGCCCGCGCCTCGACACTCGCGGTGACGAAGAGCTTTACCGGCGCTTCGGGGCAGATCACGGTGCCGATGTCGCGCCCGTCGAGCACCGCGCCGGAGGCTTGGCTGGCGAATCGTCTCTGGAACTCGAGCAGATTGGCCCGCACCTCCGGCAGCGCCGCCACCCGCGAGGCCGCCTGACCTGCTTCGTCGCCCCTTAGAAAGGGATCGGTCAGATCATGTTCTTGCAACGAAGATGCGACTTCTGGCGGAGGCTCGCCGGTGCGCTCGGCACGCCACCCGACCGCCCGGTAGAGCAGGCCCGTATCGAGATACGGCAGCCCGAAATGGTCGGCGAGACGCCGCGCCAGGGTGCCTTTACCCGACGCCGAAGGCCCGTCGATGGCGATGACCAGCTGGCTCACGCGGCGCCGGCCGCCGGCCCGGACACTGGCCTCGCCACCGGCCTCGGCGCGAGTTCCGACACTGGCCCGATCCGAGCGCCGAGCCGGTTCATGAGGTCGGCGAAGCCCGGAAAGCTGGTGTCGATCGGCGATCCGTCGTCGACCGCGACGGGTTCGCGCGTGGCGAGACCCAGCACGAGGAAGGACATGGCGATGCGATGGTCGAGATGGGTCGTCACCAGGCCGCCGCCGGCGGGCGGCGCCCCGGTGCCATGGACGGCGAGGCTGTCGGCGCCGATCTCGCAGCGCACGCCATTGGCCTGCAGGCCGGCCGCCACGCTCGCCAACCGGTCGCTTTCCTTGGCGCGCAGCTCGCCCAGGCCAAGCATCCGGGTGATACCCTCGGCGCAGGCGGCGGCAACCGCCAGGATCGGGTACTCGTCGATCATGGTTGGCGCCCGCCCGGCCGGCACCTCGACGCCCTTGAGGCCACCGCCGCGGATGTGCAGGTCGGCGACCGGCTCACCGCCGATCTCGCGCCCGTTCTCGAACACGACGTCGGCGCCCATCTCGCCCAGGGTCTGGTAGAGGCCGGCGCGCAGCGGATTGATGCCGACATTCTCGATCGTGACGTCGCTGCCCGGCCGGATCGCCGCCGCCACGGCAGCAAAGGCGGCAGACGACGGATCGCCCGGCACGACGATGTCGCGTGCCATGAGTTCCGGCCAGCCGACCACGGTGATGCGCTTGCCGCCGCCCTCGGCCGGCGCGACATGCACATCGGCGCCGAAGTGGCGCAGCATGCGCTCGGTATGGTCGCGCGTCGGCTCGGACTCGATCACCGTGGTCTCGCCGGCGGTGTTCAGGCCCGCCAGCAGGATGGCGCTTTTCACCTGGGCCGAGGCGACCGGCAGGCGGTACTCGATCGGCACCATCTCATCGGTCCCGATGATGGCGAGCGGCAGGCGGCCGCCTTCGCGCCCTTCGAAGCACGCACCCATCTGCGACAGCGGATCGATCACGCGCTTCATCGGCCGGCGGCGCAGCGAGGCATCGCCGGTCATGAAGCTGGTGAACCGGTGGCTCGCCAGGATGCCCGCCAGCAGGCGGGCCGAGGTGCCCGAATTGCCGAGATCGAGCACGTCGGCAGGCTCGCGGCCGCCGCCGACCCCGAACCCCTGGACGCGCCACAGCCCCTGCTCCGGCTCGCGCACGACCTCGGCGCCCAGGGCGCGCAGGGCGGCTGCCGTGCACAACACGTCCGCGCCTTCCAGCAGGCCCTGCACCGTGGTCTCGCCGAGCGCCAGCGCGCCGAGCATGAGGGCGCGGTGCGACATCGACTTGTCACCGGGAGCACGGACACGGCCCCGAAGGCGCGGCACGGAATGGGCGACGAGCTTGATGGCAGGGGAAGGACTGGACAGCTGGGCCTCCCGAAGGACGGCGGATTTGCGGCGCGGCGCCCTCGTAGCATGCCGGAATTTGGTTTTGACAGGGTGAAAGGCGCGTGACATACGCGCTCCCTCGCGGCCGATACGGCCGATTCTGCGGAATTTTCCGGGAGCTTCTGCGTGGTCAAGGCGAGCTGGGGTATCAAGCGCACCTGCCAGAGCTGTGGCGCGCGCTTCTACGATCTGAACAAGAGCCCGATCAAGTGCCCGAAGTGCGGCCGCGAGCACGATCGCGAGGACTTCGTTAAGGTCCGGCGCGGCCGCGGCGCGGCCGCGGCGACTGCGGCTTCGCTGGCGGCCGCCGCCGCGGCGGCGAAGGCGGCCGCCAAGAAGAAGGTCGACGAGGCGGCACTGGCCGGCGACGAGGTGCCCGAGGTGGAGGGCGAGGAGGCGCTGGAGGATGCCGACGATCTGGCCGACGAGACCGAAGATCTCGAGGTCGAGGTCGAGATCGAGGACGACAAGGGCGAGCGCGACCGCTAGCCCTGTTGCCAGCAGGCAGGCCAGGACTTATACCTCGCGCCCGCTTCCCAAGAATTCCGGGGCCATAGCTCAGCTGGGAGAGCGCTACAATGGCATTGTAGAGGTCAGGGGTTCGATCCCCCTTGGCTCCACCAACCAAATCAAGGGCTTAGC
>NZ_JBFWZI010000065.1:0-35606 GCF_050185545.1 Reyranella sp.
GTCCAGCTCGAACAAGCTCGACCATTTGCCGACGGAACTCCGGTGAATAGGGCTCATGATGCCTGTTTGCCATGGTGGACTCCTGAAACACTATCGTGCCGATGTCCACGAAACCGGGGCAACTTCAATGAGCGCCACTGGAGTGGCGCGCTCCCAGCAATGAATCGTCGCTTCGTCGGGGCGGAGAAGACTACTCCGCCGCCACCGCGAAGCGCAGGTCGGGCAGGGCGTGCGAGCGGTCGATGGTGGCGCCGGCGTCGAATGCCTTGAGCGCGGGCATCACGGCGCTGGCGAACAGCCGCATGTTGCGCGCCGCTTCCTCGTGCGGCATGCCGGCGTAGGAGAACACGCCGACGAAGCCCGAATTCCTGGTCTGCCTGTGGATCGTCATGATCTTCTCGTAGACCTGCTCGGGCGTGCCGTAGACCTGCAGATCGGCGAAGAACTCGATCGCCTTCTGGTCGCCGTAGACCGCGAGCTTCTCGTTCATCTTGGCGTAGTACTCGTAACCACGCTGGTTCTTCATGTGCGCCCCGGCGAACTGGTAGTGGTCGAGCACCGTGCGGTAGTAGCCGCCGATGTAGCGCATCGCCATCTCGCGCGCCCGCTCGGCGCTTGGGTCGACGAAGATCCAGCCCGCGGAGATCGGCTGCGGCGCGTCGGTGCCGTTGATTTCGCGATAGAGCTGATTGTACTCGGTGAGCTCCTTCTCGACCTCGCGCCATGGCTTCTGCGGGATGATCAGCAGTCCGACGCCCAGCCGGGCCATGATGCGCGCGCTTTCGGGACTGACCGCGGCGGCGTAGCTGCGGCCGCGGAAGCTCTTCCAGGGCGCCGGCCGGATGGGAGTCGGCGGCTGGCGATAGTGCTTGCCGTCGTAGTCCATGATGCCGGTCTCGAGGCCGCGCAGCAGCGCCTCGCCGTACTCGACGAACATCTCCCGGCTGTCGCCCATGTCGAGGCGAAAGCCGTCGAACTCGACCTTGCCCGCGCCGCGACCGAGGCCGAGGATCATGCGGCCCCCCGAGAGATGGTCGAGCATCGAGATCTGCTCGGCCACGCGCATCGGATCGTGCCACGGCAGCACCACCACCATCGAGCCAAGCCGGACGTGCCGGGTGCGGCCTGCCATGTAGGACAGGAACTGCACTACGTCGGGGCACATCGTGTAGTCGGTGAAGTGATGCTCGACCGACCAGATCGAGTCGAAGCCGAGTGGCTCGGCCATGTCGGCCAGCGCCAGCTCGTTGAGATAGATCTGGTGGTCGCTGAGCGCACGACCCGTGTTCTGGAAGACGGCGGCCATTCCGACATGCATTGCGCAATTCCTCCCGGCGATTGCCGGCATGGTAGACGGCCATATGGTAAACGGTCGTTTACCGACTTGTGAAGAGGGCAGCCAAGGGAGTGGCCAATGGAGCGGCAAGGGAACTTGAAACCGCCAGATTCGTTCGACATATCCAAATGATGCGCACCCTCTTCACAGCCTTTCTGACCACCGTTCTTCTCGCATTCGCGGCCGCCCTGCCGGCGCAGGCGCAGACCGGAGTCCCCGAATTGGAGAAATACTTCAATTCGATCCGCACGATGAAAGCGCGCTTCGTGCAGAGCAATCCCAATGGCTCCGTGGTGCAGGGCACGCTCTATTTGCGCCGGCCCGGCCGCATGCGCTTCGAGTATGATGCGCCCTCGCAGCTCAAGATCGTGGCCGACGGCTACCAGGTGACGATGTGGGATCCCGCGACGCGCGACTTCGGGCAGTGGCCGATCGGCTGGACGGCCGCGACGTTCCTGGTCAGGGAGAATTTGTCGCTGTCGGGCGACCTGCGCGTCGAGAAGATCGATCGCGTCAACGGCCTGCTCGAGTTCACCATGTCGCAGACGCGCAAGCCGCAGGAGGGCAAGGTGATCGTGCGGCTGGCGGAGAATCCCCTGCTGCTGCGCGGCTGGACCATCATCGACAACCGCGGCCACCAGGTCACCGTGTCGCTGAACGACATGCAGACCGGCCTGCAGCTCGCCGATTCGCTGTTCAAGAACGACAGCCCCGATCCCGCCTCGATTCGGCGCCAGCCCAACTGACGCGCTATAAGCCCCGCATGAACGGGAAAGAGTGCGGGGACCAGGGACAGTGACGGAGTTGATCGTGCGGGCCTCGACCGAGGCCGATGTCGCGCGTTGCATGGAAATCTATCGCCATCATGTGCTGCACGGCACGGCGTCGTTCGAGATCGATCCGCCCGATCTCGGCGAAATGAAGCGTCGCCGCGCCGCCGTGCTCGATCTCGGCCTGCCGCACCTGGTGGCCGAGCGCGACGGTCGCGTCCTGGGTTACGCCTATGCCGGCAACTGGCGCCCGCGACCGGCCTACAGATACTCGGTCGAGGACTCGATCTACATCGACAACGACGCGGTCGGCCAAGGCGTCGGCAAGGCGCTGCTGCCGGAGCTGATCGAGCAGTGCACCGCGGCCGGCAAGCGCCAGATGGTGGCAGTGATCGGCGATTCGGCGCAGACGCCGTCGATCCGCCTGCACGCCGCCTGCGGCTTCGAGATGGTCGGCACGCTGAAGAACATCGGCTTCAAGTTCGGCCGCTGGCTCGACAGCGTGCTGATGCAGCGCGCGCTGGGCGCAGGTGATGCGGCGCCGTAGGCCACACATCTCACCTCTCCTGATGACGGGCAGGGCATTCAAAAACGCCGTCATCCCGAGCGGAGCCGCCCGATTAGGCGCTGTTTACAGCGCCATTGGCGGCGCAGTCGAGGGACCTTTCTTGATGGTGTCGCAACAAGAAGGGTCCCTCCACTACGCCTCGCTACGCTCGGCTCCGGTCGGGATGACGACGTTTTTGTCATATGCGAATGCCCGGCGATGACGGGGGAGGAAAACGAGACGATAAGTGTCCGTCGATTCGATGAGGATTGTCAGGCTGGCCAATGAACGTGATTGATCCGCGCCTGCCCCGCCGTGGCGGGCGCGAGCCCAAGTCTTAGGGCGGCAATCGGAATGCGCGAGTGGCTGCGAAACCTGCCGCCGAACGTCCAGGGTGCCTTCTGGCTGGTGACGGGCGGCTTCGTCTTCACCGCGACCAGCGCCATGATCCGGTTGCTGTCGGTCCAGATCGAGAGCGTGCAGACGGCATTCTTCCGCGCCGTCATCTCGCTCGTCATCCTGTTGCCCATCATTGCCGCCGGCAAGGTCAAGCCGTGGCAGAGCAAGCGCATCGCCGGCCATTTCTGGCGTACCTTCATGGGCACGTTGTCGATGGTGCTGGGCTTCTACGCCGTGTCGATGCTGCCGCTAGCCGACGCCACCGCCATCGCCTTCTCGCAGCCGCTGTTTTCGGTAGTCGTCGCCGCGCTGATTGCCGGCGAGAAGGTGCGCTGGCGGCGCTGGAGCGCCACCATCGTCGGCTTCCTCGGCGTGCTGGTGATGGTGCGGCCGGGCGAGGGCAGCCTGCAGGCGGGCGCGCTGGTGGCGCTGGCCAACGCCGCCACCGTGGCGATCTCGATCCTGCTGGTGAAGCGGCTCTCCGATTCGGAGACGCCGCTCATGATCCTGACCCAGTTCGCGATCTTCTCGACCATCCTGCTGGCGCCCCCCGCGCTCTTCGTGTGGCGCTGGCCGGACGCCTGGGGCTGGGTGCTGGCGGTCGGTGTCGCCCTGTCGGCCACGGTCGGTCAGTACTTCTGGGTGCAGGCTTTCAAGGCCGGCGAGATGTCGGCGGTGGCGCCCTTCGAGTATCTGCGCCTGCCCTTCGCGGTGTTCGTTGGCTGGCTGATCTGGGACGAGATTCCGGTGATCTGGACCTATGTCGGCGCCGCCATCGTCATCGCCTCGGCGCTCTACATCGCCCACCGCGAGCACCAGCTCGCCAAGGAGCGCCGGCTGCGCGAGCAGCAGGCGTCGTCGATCAAGCCGCCTTCTGCTTGAGCAGCCAGGCGCGCGCCCGCTCGCGATGCGCCTCGGTGATGTGCGTCCGGGCGGCGGTGAAGGCAGCGAGCAGCACCGCGGCGTCGTCGGTGAAGCCCAGGCCGAGGAACAGGTCGGGGATGGCGTCGATCGGCAGCACGAAATAGGCGAGGGCGCCCAGCAGGGTCGCCCGGATCGCCATCGGCGTCGCCGAATCGGTGGCGCAATAGAAGGAGGCGACGGCTTCCTCGGTGAAGGGCACGCGGCCCAAGGTCCGGCGGGCCTTGCGCCAGAATCCCTGCTGCACCATCGCCTCGTTTCGGGCAAATCCGCCAGCGTCGCTCATATCCTCGTAGTTGGTCGGCCACAGCCGACTTGGCAAGGGGAGCGAGCGTGGTAAAAACTCGGCTGCAGGGAGACATACAGATGAACGTCAAGGGGCAGGCTGCCATCGTCACTGGTGGTGCGTCGGGATTGGGGGGCGCTACGGCGTCGGCGCTGGCCGCAGCGGGCGCCAAGGTCGCGATTTTCGATCTCCAGGACGAGCTGGGAAACGCCAAGGCGGCCGAGATCGGCGGCCTTTTCGTCAAGACCAATGTCGCCGACGGGCCCAACACCGAGGCCTCGGTCAAGACGGTGGTCGAGAAGCTCGGGGTGCCGCGCGTGGTGGTGAATTGCGCCGGCATCGGGCGGGCCGCCCGCACGGTGTCGAAATCCGCGCCGCACGACCTCGCCATGTTCGCCCAAGTGATCCAGGTAAACCTGATCGGCACCTTCAACGTCATCCGGCTCGCCGCCTTCGCCATGGGCCAGTCCGAGCCGATGGAGGACGGCGAGCGCGGCGTGATCATCAACACGGCATCGGTGGCCGCCTTCGACGGCCAGATCGGCCAGGCAGCCTACTCGGCGTCGAAAGGCGGCGTCGTCGGCATGACCCTGCCGATCGCCCGCGATCTTGCCGGCCTCGGCATTCGCGTCTGCACCATCGCGCCCGGCCTGTTCCTGACGCCGATGATGATGGGCCTGTCGGCCGAGGCGCAGAAGAGCCTGGGGGCCCAGGTCCCGTTCCCTTCGCGCCTGGGCGATCCCAAGGAGTATGCCCAGCTCGCCATGCAGATCGTCGAGAACCACATGCTGAATGGCGAGGTCATCCGGCTGGATGGCGCCATCCGCATGGCGCCGCGATAGGGCGGCTGGCTCGCTTGCGATGCGTTGGCTGGGATTGACCGCGCTTGCGGCCACCATGGCCGCGCTGTCCGGCCCGGCGATGGCCGAGGCCCGCTGGCTCGGCTGCAAGTACGTCGACACCCGCCGCGGCGCCACCAACCAGTTCGCGATGATGTTCGACGACCTGCGCAACGTCGCTTACCTGCTGGATGTCGGCCGGCTGATCGAGGGCACCCAGACCAGCATCACCTACCAGGCGCTCCGGACACGCTTCCCCGCCTTCCTTCTTACCTACAACAGGAATGACGGCGCGCTCTCCGTCACGCCGCTCGAGGGCACCGCGGGCGGCATCATGATCGGCGAATGCCGACGCATCGCCCCGCCGCCCGGAGCTCCGACCCCGTAGGCGCGAAATTTGACGTCAATCGAGGAGCGGCCAGTCGTTCTTTCGCTGGGAGCGCGCCACTCCGATGGCGCTCATCGAGTGTGTAGTCAGCAGGAAGAGCGCTATCGGAGTGGCGCGCTCCCAGCGCATGACGTGCTTTTTCGGCAAAGTTAGGGCTCCATTTGCGTCGGCCCCCTGAGGCGGCGCGCTACTTGTAGAGGTCGGCGAAGCGTTCGCAGCGCAGGTCGGCGATGCTGTTTTCGGTCGCCTGCTGGCCGGGCGTGGTTTGGCCGTTGCAGGTGAAGCGGATCCTGAGCGACTTCACCTCCTTGTCCGGCATGCCGAAGATGTAGGCCATCGCCGGCACCTGGCAGCGCGTGGAGGAATCGCCGCAGATATTGCGCACCTGCTGGGTGACGTCGATCGTGGCGCCGGCGCCGCCGGAGCCCCAGGTCGCCTCGAGGATCTGGATAGTGCGCGGCACCAGCGGCTGCTGGGCGACGCAGGCCATCCTGACCTTGAGGCCGGACGGCGCCACCGCAGACAGCACGAAGCGCTGCGGCTGGCAGGTCCACACCACGGTCAGGCGCTTGTTGAGGTCGGTCTTGGGATCGTTGTAGTTGGCCGCGTTGGCGAACAGGTCGCATTCGTAGCCGTTGGGGCAGCTCACCAGGCTGGTGACATCGGCCCGAGGGCCGGCCTCCGGCAGGCCCCAGAAGGCGCGTTGCAGCGCAGCCGTCGACTGGACCCGCTGATAGCTCTCGCAGGCCACGAGCGTGGCGACGCAGAGACCAGCCAGGACGATTAGGCGACCCCAAGCCATGATTACCCCGATTGCCCCGTATTTGTTGGCAAGACCCTAATCCGCGTGCTGTTCGCGGGCAACGGGACAAGTGGGCCCCCTCCCATTCGAGGGCTGCTATAGTCGAAGCATGACCGATACATCTCTCCCCGATCGCCTGTCGACCAATCCCAAGAGCCCCTATTACGACGAGGCGTTGCTGGCCCGTGGAATCGGCATCCGGTTCGATGGCCAGGAGAAGACCAATGTCGAGGAGTACTGCGTGAGCGAAGGCTGGATCCGGGTCGCCGTCGGCAAGACGCTCGACCGCAAGGGCAACCCGCTCACCATCAGGCTCACCGGCAAGGTCGAACCCTATCTCGAGAAGCCCTGACCATGGTGACGTCATGCCCCTGCGCAGACAGGTCCTTGCCGCTGCCGCCGTCCTCGCGACTCCGCCAGTCGGGGCGCAGCCGATGAAGATTCGTCTCGGCACGGCAACGCCCGGCGGCGGCTTCCCGGTCTATGGCGCGGCCTTCATCGACGGCGTGCGGCGCCTCGATCCTGCGCTGGAGATCGAGGCGATCAACACCAAGGGCAGCACCGAAAACGTGCCGATGCTGGAGGCGGGCACCCTCGACATCGCCCTGATCCAGGGCGAGGTCGCGCACGAAGCGCTCGCCGGCATCGGCCGTCCGCCGGCCGACCTCGCGGTCGTCACCGCGATGTATCCTACCGCCGGCATGTTCGTGGTACGGGCCGATTCGCCCTACCGCACCATCGCCGATCTCCTGGGCAAACCGGTGGCGTGGGGCGCCCGGGGATCGGGCCTGGTGATCCTGGGCCGCTATGCCATGGACGGACTCGGCTACGACGCGGCGAAGGATTTTCAGCCGATCTATCTCGAGCGCGCCGGCGACGGTCCGGCCATGGTGCTCGACGGCCGGGCAGCCGCCCTGTGGGGCGGCGGCGCGGGCTGGCCGGGCTTCGTGACGGTCGCCCGGAGCGAGCCCGGAGCGCGCTTCATCGCGCCCGACGCCGAGGGCATCCGGCGCATCCTCGCCAGGCACGGCTTCCTCAAGGAAGTGACGCAGCCCGCCGGCAGTTTTCCCGGCCAGACCGCTCCAATCGCCTCGGTCGGCTCGTGGAGCTTCGTCATGGCGCGGCCCGGCCTCGACGGAGCGGTTGCCTATCGGCTGGCCAGGGCACTGGGCGAACTCGCCCAGGCCGGCAATCCGCCAGTGCAGCTGGTTGACACGACTCCTGCCAACACCGTCAAGGTCGCGCCGACCGGACGTCTGCATCCCGGCGTCGTGCGCTATTTGAAAGAGACCGGGCTGCTGTAAGGAAGCGTCTTCTGGGCCGCGGGCGAGACGCCCGCGGTCCAGTTATGAGCCTTGTCCCCTACGCCACCGAATCGATGACCCTGGCCAGCGCCACGTCCTTGTCGCTGAGGCCGCCGGCGTCGTGGGTCGACAGCACGATGTCGACCCGGTTGTAGACGTTCGACCATTCGGGATGGTGGTCGGCCTTCTCGGCCGCCAGCGCCACCCTGGTCATGAAGCCCCAGGCCTGGTTGAAGTCGGCGAACTTGAGGCTGCGCTGGATGGCGTCGCGGCCGGGAACTTCCTTCCATTCCGCCAGCGCGGCGAGGGCGGCGGCGCGGGCTGGTCCGGTGAGCTTGGCGGTCATCAGGTCCTCCTGCTGTAGCGTGAAGCTTGCCTGATTCGCGGCCGCGGGCCTAGGCTCTGCCAACTTCAGGAGGGACCCGTGAAACTCATCCGCCGCACCGCAATCCTGGCTGCCGCGTCGCTCGCCGTGGCGCCGCCGGCCTTGGCACAGAAGAGCGCCGACACCCTGCGCATCCAGTTCGTCGATGCCGTGCCCAATCTCGACATGTATTTCAACAGCCAGCGCACCGGCCTGATCCTGGCTCACCACGCCTGGGACATGCTGGTCCATCGCGATCCCGCGACCTTCGAGATCAAGCCGGCGCTCGCCACCGCCTGGAAGTTCGCCGAGGACAACTCGCTCGACCTCACCATCCGCCAGGGCGTGAAGTTCCACGACGGCAGCATGCTGAGCGCCGACGACGTGGTCTACACCATCAACATGGCGGCCAATCCCGACAGCAAGGTGGCGACGCCATCCAACTACGCCTGGATCGACAAGGTCGAGAAGACAGGCGACTACAGCGTGCGCATCAAGATGAAGCGGCCGACGCCGGCGGCGCTCGAGTATCTCGCCATGGTGACGCCGATCCATCCCAAGGCCTATCGCGAGAAGGTCGGGCCGGAAGGTTTCGCCGCCAAGCCGGTCGGCGCCGGCCCCTACAGGATCGTCAAGAACGAGCAGGGCAAGGAGGTCGTGTTCGAGCGCTTCGACGATTACTGGGCAGGCTCGCCCAAGGGCAAGCCGGCGATCAAGACCCTGCATGTCCGCTTCGTGCCCGACCTCGCCACCGAGGTCACCGAGCTCCTGGCCCAGCGCACCGACTGGATCTGGAACATCAATCCCGACCAGATCGCGAGCATCAACAAGATGCCCCACCTGCAGGCAGTGCGGCAGGAATCGATGCGGGTCGGCTATCTCTCGATCGATGCGGCCGGCCGCTCGGGCAAGGACAATCCCCTGACCAAGCTCAAGGTGCGCCAGGCGATATGGCATGCCGTCGACCGCCAGGAGATGGCCAACAAGCTGGTGCAGGGCGGCAGCCGCGTGCCGCCGGCGCCCTGCTTCCCGACCCAGTTCGGCTGCGACGCCGACGCCGCGA
The DNA here is from genome assembly GCF_050185545.1 of Reyranella sp. Classification (GTDB taxonomy): domain Bacteria; phylum Pseudomonadota; class Alphaproteobacteria; order Reyranellales; family Reyranellaceae; genus Reyranella. The sequence continues at coordinate 9,020 of NZ_JBFWZI010000065.1, forward strand.
TGAAATACGCCTATGATCCGGCCAAGGCCAAGGCGCTGCTGGCCGAGGCGGGCTTCGCCAACGGCTTCGACATCGAGATGGTGACCTACGTCGCGGTGACGTCGTGGACCGCGGCGATCCAGAACTACCTGCAGGCGGTCGGCATCCGCGCCAAGATCACCCAGATGCAGGTCGCGCCGGCGATCCAGAAATCGTGGCGCGGCGAGGCGCCGCTCTTCCACGGCAGCTGGGGCAGCTACTCGATCAACGACGTGTCGGCGATCCTGCCGGTGATGTTCGGCAAGGACGAGAACAACAACTACTCGCGCGATCCCGAGCTCGAGAAGCTGGTCGCCGAGGGCGGCAACACTTCCGACCCGGCCGTGCGCAAGAAGGCCTATTCCGCCGCCATCAAACTGATCACCGAGAAGGCGTACTGGCTGCCGCTGTTCACCTACGTCAATGCCTATGCCTTCGCCAAGCAGCTCGACTTCAAGACCTACCCCGACGAGCTGCCGCGCTTCTATCTGGCGAAGTGGAAGTAGCTAAGGCACCAGCAGGCACTCCACCCCGCCCGCCGGTCGCGGCTTGAGCGGCGGCGTCTCCACGGAGCAGCGCGGCTCGGCGATCGGGCAGCGCGGGTGGAAGCGGCAGCCGGGCGGGATGTTGGCCGGGTCGGGCAGGGTCTCGCCCAGGCCGACATCGGGCACGCCGAGGCCCGGCTCGGGCGTCAGCACGGAGGCGAGCAGCGCCTTGGTGTAGGGATGCTCGGGCGTGCGGAACAGGGTCTCGGTCGGCGCGCGCTCGACGAAGCGGCCGAGATACATCACCGCCACCTCGCTCGCGACATGCTCGACCACCGCGAGATTGTGGCTGATGAACAGGTAGGTGAGGCCGAGATCGCGCCGGAGCTCGGCCAGCAGGTTCAGGATCTGCGCCTGCACCGAGACGTCGAGCGCCGAGGTCGGCTCGTCGCACACCACGATGCGCGGGCGCAGCACCAGGGCGCGGGCGATGGCAACGCGCTGGCGCTGCCCGCCGCTCAGCTCGGTCGGCCGGCGCTGGCCCATCTCGCTCGAGAGCCCGACCCGCGTCAGCATCTCGTCGACCCGGTCGGCAATCTCGCTGCGTGCGAGATCGCCCTGCGCCTCGAGCGGCATGGCGACGATGTCGCGCACCCGCGCCAGCGGATTGAGCGAGGCGAAGGGATCCTGGAACACCGGCTGGATCAGGCGGGCGCGCGCCCGGCGGTCCATTGCGGTGACGCGCTGGCCCTCGACGGCGATCTCGCCGGACGTGGGCTCGAGCAGGCCCAGGATCAGGCGCGCGAGCGTAGACTTGCCGCAGCCCGATTCCCCCACGATGCCCAGCACTCCGCCGGTCGGCACGGTGAAGGAAACATCGTCGACCGCCACGACATGGCGATCCGCCCCCATCAGGCCACCCTTGATGCGGAACGTCCGGCGGACCCCGGTGACCTCGATCGCGTTCCTGCTCATGCCGGCAGCCGGCACAGGAATTCGTGGCCGGGCCCGGCGGCGTGGCGCGGGATCGTGCGCTGGCAGCTCTCGTCGGCGAAGTCGCAGCGCTCGCGGAAGGCGCAGCCGGCGAAGCCCGGCGTGATCCGCGGCACCGTGCCGGGGATCGAGCCCAGCGGCTCGTCGGGCCTGATGCGACCCGGCACCGGCACGCAGCGCAGCAGGCCCTTCGTGTAGGGATGGCGCGGCTGGGCGAACAGCTCGGCGGTCGCCGCGCTCTCGACCACCTCGCCGGCATACATCACCGACACGCGATGGGCGACGCGCGCCACGATGCCGAGATCGTGGGTGATCAGCAGCATGCCTAGTCCGAGATCGCGCTGCAGCTGGGCGAGCAGGCGCAGGATCTGGGCCTGCACCGTGACGTCGAGCGCCGTCGTCGGCTCGTCGGCGATCAGCAGCCTGGGCTCGCACATCAACGCCATGGCGATCATCACCCGCTGGCGCAGCCCGCCCGACAGCTGGTGTGGGAACTGGCCGAGCCGCAGGCCGGGCGCGGTGATGCCGACGCGCGCCAGCAGGTCGGCGGCGCGATCGGTGGCGGCGCGCTGGCTGGCGCGGCGATGGCGGCGCAGCACCTCGGTCATCTGCGAGCCTACCGTGTAGGCGGGATTGAGCGAGGTCATCGGCTCCTGGAAGATCATCGCCATCCGATCGCCGCGCAGACGGGCCATCCCCGAGTCGGAAAGCCGCAGCAGGTCCTCGCCTTCGAAGGCGAGCCGGCTGGCACGCCGCCGTGCGCCGCGCGCCAGCAGGTTCATGACGGCGAGCGCGGTCACCGATTTGCCGCAGCCCGATTCGCCCACCAGGCAATGGGTCTCGCCACGCTCGACGGCGAGCGAGGCGCCACGCACCGCCGCGGTGCGGCCACCGAAGCTCACCTCGAGCTCGTCGACGTCGAGCAGCGCGCTCACGGATCGGATCTCGTGCCGAACATGTCGCGCAGGCCGTCCCCCAGCAGGTTGATGCCGAGCACCAGCACGAACAGGGCCACGCCGGGAATGACGATCACCCAGGGGCTGAAGAACATGTAATCCTTGGCCTCGGCGATCATCAGGCCCCACGACGGCAGCGGCGGCGGGACGCCCAGCCCGAGGAACGAGAGGGCGGCCTCGAGCAGGATGGCGAGCGCGACCTCGAGCGTCGCCACGACGACGAGATGGCTCGCGATGTTGGGCAGCACCTCGCGTGCCAGGATGCGAAAGCGCGAGCAGCCGGCGCACCAGGCAGCGGCGACGAAGTCGAGATGGCGCACCTGCATGGTGGTCGAGCGAGCCACCACGGCGAAGCGGTCCCAAAGCAGCAGGCCGAGGGTCAGCACCAGGAGCGTCATCGAGCTGCCGAGCAGGCCGACCACGGCCAGGGCCACCAGCACCACCGGGATCGATAGACGCGTCGTGATGGCAAATAGCACGGCGTCGTCGACGCGGCCGCCGATGAAGCCGCCCAGCACGCCCAGGGTGATGCCGATCAGGCCGGACACGATCGTGACCGTGACGCCGATCAGCATCGAGATGCGGCAGCCCCAGATCAGGCGAGAGAGATAGTCGCGACCGAGCTGGTCGGTGCCGAGGATGTGGCCGGGCACATGGCCCTCCATCCAGAACGGCACCAGCAGGCGCTTGCCGAGGTCCTGAGCGAACGGATCGTAGGGCACCAGCAGGGGGGCGAAGAGGGCGCAGATCGCGGCGATGCCGACGATCGCCGCGCCGAACCAGGTGGCGAGGCTGCGCCAGCCACGTCTGGGGCTGGCAGTCACGGTCGCGACGTTCATGGCGATGAGCTCACTTGTCGCTCAACGAGGTAGGGTATCTGCATAGGAGAAGAATACCGTCATCCCGAGCGGAGCCGCCTGAAGGGCGGCGCAGTCGAGGGACCTTTCTTGCCGATGCCGCAGCAAGAAGGGTCCCTCCACTGCGCCTCGCTTCGCTCGGCTTCGGTCGGGATGACGGATTTTTTGTCATCTGCGTATGCCCCGCGCACTCAAGGGCCGCGCAGGCGGGGATCGAGGACGGCGTTCATGAGGTCGGCCAGCATGGTGAGCGCGACATAGATCACCGCGAGCACCAGCACCACCGCCTGCACGACCGGGAAATCGTTCTTGCCGATGCTTTCCCAGGCGAGGAAACCGACGCCGTGCAGGGCGAACACCTGCTCGATCACGATCGAGCCGCCGAGCATGAAGCCCAGCTGCACGGCGGCGATCGCCACCACCGGGATCGCCGCATTGCGCAGTGCGTGCTTCAGCAGGATGGAGGCGCGCGACAGCCCCTTGGCGCGCGCCGTGCGGATATAGTCCGAGCTCATCGACTGGATCATGCCGGCGCGGGTGAGCCGGGTCAGCGCCGGGATCGCCGAGAAGGCGAGCACGATGCCCGGCATGACGTAGTGCTGCCACGAGCCGGTGCCGGAGATCGGCAACCATCCGAGCTGCAGGCCGAGCGTGATCATCAGCAGCAGTCCGAGCCAGAACGACGGCATCGCCTGGCCGAGCAGGGCGACCATCTGGACGACGCGATCAAGCGCGGTGTTCTCGCGCACCGCCGCCAGGATGCCGAGCGGCAGGGAAACCACGAGGGCGATCACCAGGCCGGTCAGGCCCAGGGTCAACGTCACCGGCATGCGCTCGGCGATCAGCGAGGACACCGGCGCCTTGAAGAAGTAGCTGTCGCCGAGATCGCCGGTCAGGGCGCGGCCGACCCAGTCGAAGAACTGGGTCACCAGCGGGCGATCGAGGCCATAGGCCTTGCGCACCACCTCGACATCGGCTTGCGAGGCGTTCGGGCCGGCGATCGAAATCGCCAGATCGCCAGACAGGCGTGTCAGCACGAACGCCAGGGTCATGACGGTGACGGCCACGAGGAGCGCGACGGTCAGGCGTCTCAGGAGGAACTGCAACATGCGGAAGCGAGCTTAGAGGGGAACGATCCGCCATGCGACTCCGTCGAAGTCAATGGCCGTTCCATCCCCAGGGGGCTCGCGCCGTCTGTGGCATCAGGGGCAGACTGTCGCCGAGGTCTGCGACTGAGCCTCTTGGCGTCCGCCCTTCACTGCTATATGGGGGGAGTCATGCCGGTCTTCACCAACCCGCGGCGCACTCCCTGCTTCAGCACGGCGCCGACTCTGGAGGACTTCGAGGCCATCGCCGCCGAGGCGCTGGCAACGATTCCGGAAGAGTTCCGCCGGCATGTCGGCAACGTGCGCATCCAGGTCGACGACTTCCCGTCCGACGAGGTCGAGCAGGAGATGGAGCTCGACTCCTCGTACGATCTGCTCGGCCTCTATCAGGGCGTGTCGATGATGGAGCGGGGCGCCGGCCACGTCGCCAACGACATCGATCGCATCTTCCTCTATCGCCGTCCGATCCTCGACTACTGGTGCGAATCGGGCGAGGACCTGCCGCACATCGTGCGCCATGTGCTGATCCACGAGATCGGTCACCATTTCGGCCTGAGCGACGACGACATGGAAGCGATCGAAGCCAAGGCCGAGGAAGAATCCCGCCGCGCCCAGCCGAACGCGTAGGCTTCGATCACGCTCATGCGGACCGCGGGCGCTCCGCCCGCCCATGAGTCATGCTCTTCCGGACCGCGGGCGTCCCGCCCGTTCATGCTCATGAATCATGAGCGGGCGGGACGCCCGCGGTCCAGCATGAGTCGTCACCCCACCCGCTGCACCGCCGGCACGCGATAGCGGCCTTCGATGAGGCCGTGGTCCGGTTCGTAGGCGCGCAGCACCAGGCGCATCGGGCCGGCCGGCGCCGGCAGCCAGTTGGCCGCCGCCTGCGCATCGTTCGGCCGCTCGCGCTGCAGGCAGATCGTCAGCGAGCCGTCCGCCGCGGTCTGCAGGTCCGGCGTGCGATCGCCGATTGCGTAGCGGCCGATCGGATTGTCGACGAAGTAGGCGCGACCTTCTGGCGTTACCTCGTACATGGCGAGCGACCAGAAGGCGCGTGCCGGCGGCAGGCCGTCGGCCGGGAAAGTCAGCGTATAGCGGCTCGCGCCCGACAGCGGTCGGCCGGCGGCGTCGGTGCTGCTGGTCATGTAGACCGCCTCGGTCGGCTCGAGCGCGCCCAGGCCGGTCAGCGCGATGAAGGCACGATAGAGATAGTCGTCGCCGAAATTGCCGAGGTGGCGCTCGCCGTAGCTCCAGCCGTCGATCGTCCGGCCGTAGCGGCGACCGGCGGCGCGGAGCTCGGCGTGGCCCTGCTCGATGCCGGCCAGGATGGCGTTGCGATCGCGTTCGCCGAAGGCACGCAGGTCGAACTTGCCGGGGCGCAGCCTGAGGGGTGCGAGGCCCTGCAGCACCGCCTTGTCGCGCTCGCCGAGCGGGCTCTCGCCCAGTGCCCGCGCGCCGACCTTGAGCAGGTCGAACGGGTCGTTGCGCCGGGGCGCCGGCCAGTCCGCCACCGGCTCGGCCGGCGCGAAGGCGCGCTGACGCATCAGCTCGCGCGTCTCCAGGATGCGCCGCTCGTTGCGCATGTCGGGCGTCTCGAGCAGCACGCGCGCCTGCAGGGTGCGGATGCGGTCGAGCTCGCCCGGTCCGTCGACCAGCACGCGGCCGAGCAGCCACACCGAGTTGGTCGGCGCGCGCACCAGCTTGACCTCGAACGACGCATCGCCCTGCCAGGCCGGGCCGACGATCATGTGCGTCGGCGGCTGGCCGCCGTACAGGCGATGGCTGACCTGGGCGAAGTTGTTGGTGAACAGGTCGATGAACGTGTAGCTGTAGTAATGATCGCCGACCGGCGGCACGGTGAGGAACAGGGGCTCGGTCGACAGATCGAGCCAGGCTGACGAGTAGAGCGTGTCGTTGTTGGGCGTCGTCACCAGGCGTGAACGGTGATCGGCCAGCACGGGAACGTGCAGGAAGCGGTTGAGCCTCTGGCGCAGCGGATTGCTCTCGTCGACAGTCGATCGCCAGCGCGTGCGATACATCTCGTAGACCGGGAAGAGATAGATCGTCGCCTGCCGGGCGAGATCACGCAGCGCCACCGGCTGATCCTGGGCGCGCACCACGGCCGGGCTGGCGAGCAGGGACGCAATCAGGGTACGCCGCCCGAGTCTCATGCTGCGCGCTCGCGCAAGCGACGCCGCTCGGCCACGAAGGCGGCCGCCTGGCGCCACGGCTCGATGGTCCAGAACGAACGCGCACGGCCGGACGGCGAGGCAAGAACGAAAGCGACGGCGCCCTCGATCGCCTCGGCCTGGCGGCCGTAGGCCGGCGCCGAGACGCCGAGGCCGAGCGCAGCGGCGTTCTTGCTGGTGAAGGCGATGGCGGCGGGCCGGAAGCGGCGCAGCTTGGCGCGCAGAGATGCCGCATCCATCGCCGCCGCCGACAATTCGTGGTCGGAGCCGTACTCGGTCTTGTTGAGATCGGTGAGGCCGAGGCCCAGCGTCAGCAGTTCGGGATAGCGGCCGGGTGCGAAGCGCTCGGGCGTCAGGCCGACGGCAAATAGCGTCGGCCAGAAGGCATTGCCCGGATTGGCGTAGTAGGCGCGCGCCTTGAACGAGGCCGGGCTCGGCGCCGTGCCGCAGAACACGAGGTCGAGGCCCGGCGCCAGCAGGTCGGGGACGAGATGCCTATTGCGGCTTGATGCCCGCGGCACGGATCACCTCGCCCCAGCGCGTGTGTTCCGCCTTCACGAAGGCGCCGACCTCGGAAAGCGGCATGAATCCCGGCTCGAAGCCGCCCTGGCGCATGCTCGCGACGACGTCGGGCTCCTTGAGCGCCCGCACCGTCGCGGCGGCGAGCTTGTCCTTGGCTTTGGCCGGCGTGCCGGCCGGCACCGCCCACATCGACCACGACGTGACCACGAGGTCGGGGTAGCCGGCCTCGACGAAGGTCGGCGTCTCGGGCAGCACCGGCGATCGCTTCGCCCCGGTGCAGGCGATCGGCCTGAGCTTGCCGGCACTCACCTGGCCCATCAGTGAATCGATGTTGCGATGCACATCGGCACATGCCCGGCCAGCACGTCGGCCGCGGCGGCGGCAGCGCCGCGATAGCTCACCAGCGTGAGGTCAGTGCCGGTCTTCTGCTTGAACAGCTCCATGGCCAGCGTTGGCGAGGTGCCCAGGCCCGAGCCGCCATATTGGTACTTGCCCGGTTCTGCCTTGGTGGCGGCAATCAGCTTGGCGACGGTGTCGTGCGGGAAGCTCGGATGGCAGCAGAGCAGGTTCGGCTGGGTGCCGATCCACGCCGCGGTTTCAAAATCGGTGAAGGGATTGTAGGGCAGCCTGGCATAGAGGTTCGGTGCGAGCGCGTGGCTCGCGATGCCGCCCAGCAGCACGGAGTAGCCGTCGGGCGGCGACTTGGCGACGTTGTCGGCGGCGATCGAGCCGCCGGCGCCGGTGCGGTTGTCGATGACGAACGACTGGCCGAGAAACTCGCCGAGCTTGGCCCCGAGCCGCCGCGCGATGTTGTCCTGTGAGCCGCCGGCCGTGAAGGGGCAGACGATGCGCACGTTGCGCGTCGGCCAGTCGTCGCCCTGGGCGAACGCCGTCGAGGCAAAGGCGGTCGAGGCAAGAGGCAGCATGCTCAGCCCGGCTGCGAAACGACGTCTCCTCATAACGCTTTTCCTTAGGCGTAAATCCCGTGACGGGATGATGCATGAGCGGCTGCGGGCAAACAATCCGCCGGTTCGTCCAGGATGAGTTCATCCTTCCAGCTCATGTCGCACTCAAAGTCTCTGGCTTGGACGATCGCCAGGCGCGAACACCGATGATAGCCGGCAGGTGTCAGCACAATGCCCGGCCGATGGCCAGCCGACTCGGCTCCAGCCTGCGGTGAAAGGCCCAGCCAGACGAGGCTGCCCCGGTCGGGCAATACCATCAGATGATTTCTTCGCCCTTCGGAGCGTCATCCTCCAATGGCTGCTCGCGACGCGGCGTCATGCCCGCAAGCAGTTCCTCGAGCGTGAAGCGGCGGCGTGAGCGCGTGATGACAATTCGGCCATCGTCGGAGGCCTCGATGTCGACACGCGAACCCTCGGTGAACCCGACGCGGGCTGCAATATCGCGCGGCACTCTCAAGCCGAGGCTGTTGCCCCACCTGGCGATCTGGACTTGCACGGGCATCTTCTAAATCCTGCGAACATCCGAAGGATACACCCAAATCTCGAAGGCAGAATAAGCTCTTGGTGCCAGTCCACCGTTTCGGCCTGAGGCTCCCTGGCCTTGTTCATCCGCTGCTATGAGTCATGATGGGACGACGGAGGGTTGGATGGACGGGTCAAGGAACAGCATCGACAAGGCCGACGAGGCGCAGCTTCTGGCGACGATCGACCGCTGGGTAGAGCGCGAGGTGGCGCCCAGGGTCAAGGAATTCGACCATGCCGACCGCTGGCCGGCCGAGCTGGTCGAGCAGATGAAGGAGCTCGGCCTTTTCGGTGCCACCGTCAGTCCGGAGTACGGCGGGCTCGGCCTGCCGGCGCGCACCTACGCCGAGATCGTGATGCGCATCTCCTCGGTGTGGATGGCGCTCACCGGCATCTTCAACTCGCACCTCATGCTGGCGCTGGCGATCGAGAAGTTCGGCACCGAGCCGCAGCGCCGCCACTGGCTGCCCCGGCTCGCCTCGGGCGAGGTGCGCGGCGGCCTGGCGCTGACCGAACCCGACGCCGGGACTGACCTGCAGGCGATCCGGCTGACGGCGCGGCGCGAGGGCGACCACTACGTGCTGAACGGTACCAAGACCTGGATCTCCAACGGCATCGAGGGCTCGTGCTTCGCCCTCCTGGTCAAGACCAACCCGGAGGCCTCGCCGCGCTACTCCGGCATGAGCCTGTTCATCGCCCCCAAAGGGCCGGGCTTCCGGGTCGGCCGCAAGCTCGAGAAGCTCGGTTACAAGTCGATCGACTCGGGCGAGCTGATCTTCGAGGACTACCGCGTGCCGGCCGATCACCTGATCGGCGAGGTCGAGGGCCGCGGCTTCACCCAGGTCGCCGGGGGCCTCGAGCTCGGCCGCATCAACGTCGCGGCGCGCGGCGTCGGCATCGCCGAGGGGGCGCTGCGGCTCGCCACCAGCTACTCGCAGATCCGCAAGACCTTCGGCAAGCCGATCTGCGAGCACCAGGCGATACAGCTCAAGCTCGGCGAGATGGCGACGCGGGCGCGGGCCGCGCGGCTGCTCACGCTCGATGCCGCCGACGCCTTCGACCGCGGCGATCGCTGCGACCTCGAGGCCGGCATGGCGAAATATTTCTCGTCCGAGGCGGCGCTCGAGAACAGCATCGAATCGATGCGCATCCACGGCGCCTACGGCTACTCCAAGGAGTACGACATCGAGCGGCTCTATCGCGATGCGCCGCTCACCTGCATCGGCGAGGGCACCAACGAGATGCAGCGCATCATCATCGCCCGCCAGTGGATCAGGCGGCACGCCGAGCTATGACCGCCAAGCCGCTGACCGGCATCCGCGTCCTCACCCTGGAGCAGTTCGGCGCCGGCCCCTACGGCACGATGTTCCTGGCCGAGCTTGGCGCCGAGGTGATCAAGATCGAGGCACCCGAGGGCGACCCGTCGCGTCACGTCGGGCCGTACAAACTCGGGCCCGCCGACAGCGAGTACTTCCAGGCCTGGAACCTCGGCAAGAAGAGCGTGACCCTCGACATCAAGTCGGCCGACGGCCGCCGGCAGTTCGAGGCGCTGGTGAGAACCGCCGATTGCGTGGTCAACAACTTGCGCGGCACCCAGCCCGCCCGGCTCGGCATCGACTATGCGAGCCTGGGGCCTCTGAAGCCGTCGATCGTCTGCCTGCACATCTCGGCATACGGTCGCGCCAACGAGCGCGCCGACTGGCCGGGCTACGATTTCCTGATGCAGGCCGAAGCGGGGCTGATGGAGCTGACCGGCGATCCCGAGGGAGCACCGACGCGCGTCGGCGTCTCGCTGATCGACAGCATGAGCGGCCTCACTGGCATCGTTGGCCTGCTGTCGTGCCTGCTGCGTGCCAGGACGACGGGGCAGGGCTGCGACGTCGAGACCTGCCTCTACGACGTCGCCATGCACCAGCTCACCTATCCCGGCGTGTGGTACTTGAACGAGGGCGACGTCTCGCCCCGCGTACCGCGCAGCGCGCACCTGTCGCTGGCGCCGGTCCAGACCTTCCCGACGAAGGACGGTTGGATCTTCATCATGTGCATGACCCAGAAATTCTGGCTGTCGCTGGCGAAGGCGATGGACCGCGAGGAGCTGCTGGGCGATGCGCGCTTCGTCGATCCCAACAGCCGCGCCGTGCATCGCGCCGCGCTTACCGAGGCGCTCGATCCGACGTTCCGCACGCGCACGACGGACGAATGGCTCGCGACTTTCAACGGGTTGCTGCCGGCAGCGCCCGTCCATCGGCTCGACCAGGCGCTCGACAGCAGCTTCGCGCGCGCCACCGGCATGGTCTCCACCGTGCCACATCCGGCGAAAGGCAAACTGCGCGTCCTCGCCAATCCCATCCGCATCGACGGCGAGCGGCCGGCGCAAGCTGCTTGCGCACCGCTCGGCGCCGACAACGATTCGCTCTTCAACGAGAGCGATTCGCCCCTCAACGAGAACGACTCCCTGCTGGGCAAGCGCACATGAAGCTCGAAGGTCTGAAGGTCGTCGATCTCTCCTGGTTCCTGCCGGGGCCGTATCTCACGACGGCGCTGGCCGATCACGGCGCCGAAGTCATCAAGGTCGAGCCAGCCGACGGCGATCCTGGCCGGCACATCCGCCCGCCCGACGCGCGCACCTCGGTGTTCTTCCGCAACATGGGGCGCGGCAAGAAGAGCGTCGTGCTTGATCTCAAGAGCGAGCAGGGACGCGCCGATCTCTTCCGGCTGGCCTGCGCCGCCGACGTGCTGGTCGAATCCTTCCGGCCCGGCGTCGCCGCACGGTTCGGCATCGGCTACGAGGCGGTGAAGCAGAACAACCCCGGCATCGTCTACTGCTCGATCAGCGCCTTCGGCCAGGACGGCGCCTATCCCGGGCGCGCCGCGCACGATCTGGCGCTCGAGGCGATGACCGGCGTGCTGTCGCTCACCCTGGGCGACGACGGGCGGCCGGCGATCCCTGGCATCCCGATCGCCGACCTGATGAGCGGCATGCATGGCTTGAGCGGTGTTCTGATGGCGCTGTTGCGCCGCCACACCACGGGCAGGGGCGACTTCATCGATATCAGCATGCACGAGGCGCTGATGGCCTCGTGTGCCAACGTGGTCGGCAGCGCTTTCACCGACGGCACGCAGCCCGATGTGAAGAACCAGCGCAGCACCGGGGGCTCGGCCTTCTATCGCGTCTACGACACGTCGGATGGCCGCCAGCTCGTGCTCGCCGGCCAGGAGATGAAGTTCGTCGGCAATCTCCTGAATGCGCTCGGCAAGCCCGAGTTCATCCCGCTTTGCGAATGGCCGGGCGCGCACCAGAGACCAGTAATGGCGTTCCTGGAAGCCACCTTCCGGCAAAAGCCGTTGCGCCACTGGCTGGACTGGCTGCCGACGCTCGACATCTGCTGGGGGCCCGTCAACACCCTGCCTGAGGCGATCGACGACGCCAATCTCGCCAAACGCGGCGCCGTGGTCGTGACGGAGGACGGCCGCAAGCACTTCGCGCCGGTCGTGCGCTTCAAGGACGAGCCGTCACAGCCGCTCTATCGCGAGCCGCTGCTGGGCGAGCACAGCGAGGAGATTCTGGGCCCTCAGCAACCCGCCCGGGTAACCCAGTAGTTGCCCTGGATGTCGTAGCGCCAGGCGCGCTGCAGCGCACTCGCCCGGGCCTGCTCGAGCGTCGGGAACGGGCCCACCGTTCGGAAGAAGTCGGTGACCGCCTCGTAGCGCTGCCTCTGCGAGGCCGGCACGATCTTGACCAGGCAGGTGCCGTCGGGGGCCGGCGCGAACATGACTGCGAACCATGCATTCTGCGCCGGCGACGGCGGCGTCGGCGGCACGCCCTCGAAGTCGGTAGCGGGCCGCGGCCTGGTCAGGCCCCACAGCGCTGCCTCCTGCGAGCCCATCCATCTCGGCTCGGCGAGCGGCGTCCGGTCGAGCAGGGCGCGGAACGCCGGGCGCGAGAGGCCGCGGCTTTCGGCATACATGGCGATCAGCTCGTTGCAGTAGGCCGACCGGCGAAGGTCTTCCTTGTTGGCGCAGGTGTGGAAGCCGAGCGCGCCGCCGTCCTCCAGGTATCGGTAGGTGCCGGCCAGGAACAGGATCGAGGCGCAGGCCGAAGCGCAGCGTTCGCCGCTGCGAACCAGCGTTATCACCTTCTCGGACTCGAGCACGGCGGCAATGCTGAAGGCCTCGCCGATCAACCCACCGATGCTGTGCAGCGCCACCCGTTTGTAACCGAGCGCGTCGCGCCCGACCTGCTGCAGGGCATGGCGGACCAGCTGGGCGTCGCCCGTGACGATGGTGCCGCGCAGCACCAGAATGCCGCTGCCGTCGGCGTTCCGCTCGAGCGAGGTGCTCATGCCATTGGCCCAGCCGAACCAGGTGAGGCACGCGATCAGGCACAGGATCGAGCGACCTTGTCGAACCAAGCGATCAGCGAGGCGCGAGTTCACCACGTCTTTGCCCGTCGTTACGGGAGATGTCCGTGGCGGGCCCGGGATGGGCTTCCGGCAACTGACGTCATGAGCGCCTCGCCTTGTGTCTCGTTGGGGTTGTGGAGCGGCACCGGACACAAATGCTACCGAAAGTTTCCGCGGTGGCGGCGGACGAGAAGTTGACCCAGATCAAGGTTGAAACGGGAATCGCATCCAAAATTGAAACATCGCGTACTAGGTGGTGGATTCTGGGCTGGTGGCGCCATGAACGGCTCGCGAGGCGTGCTCGCGCGGGGAAACAATCATCGGTTGGCCGCGGTCCTCGCGGTCGTGCTGCCGGCACTCGGCATCGTCGGCGCCTGGCGCATCACGGCCGGCGAGGACGAACTGCTGCACGTCGCCCAGTTCCTCGACTTGCTGGTCTCGCCCTGGATGCTGGCGACCTATGCCGCCGTTGCCGCGCTGATCGCGGCCAGCGTGGCTTTCCTGCGCTTCGGCCACAGGGTCGTGGGCCAAGGCGGCGACCTCGAGGTTACGCTGCGGCGCCAGGCGCGCTTCTGGATCGCCGCCTACCTGGTGTTCGCCGCCCTGACGGCCGGCATCGGCTGGCTGTTCGGCCTCGAGCTGCACGAATCCATGTTGCGCGATCGCTTCGAGCAGCAGCGCGCGATCGCCCGGCTCAAGGCGCAACAGATCGACAAGTGGGCCGCCGAGCGTCTGCTCGACGCCGACCTGCTGGCAAGCTCGCTGGCTGGCCTCGCCTACGATGGGCTGCGGGGCGATGGCGTCGAGAGCCGCCAGCTCGTGCTCGGCCTGACCGAGTTCCTCGCGGGCTATCCCGAGCGCGTGGCGGTAACGCTGTACGTTCCCGATGGCACGATGCTGGCACATCTGGGCAAGGGCGCCGGGCCCGATCGGCAGATGACGGCGGCGGTCGAGTCCCTGACGGCGACGGGCCGGAAGAACCTGCTCGTCGATGCCTACCGGACCGACGAGACCCCGGCCCAAGTTCATATGGGGATCGTCGAGGCGGTCGGCACACGCGGACGCCAATCGCCGCGGGCCTATGTCGCCTCCACGCTCGACCCGTTCCGCGTCCTGTTCAAGGAGGTGATGGTGTGGCCGGGCCCAAGCCCGTCTTCCGAGATCGTGGTGGTGCGCCGCGACGGCGACGATATCCTGTACCTGACGCCGCTCCGACTTTCGCCGGCGACGTCGGGGCCGATGCAGTTCCGCGAAAGGATCGAGGGCAGCAGGCTGCCGGCGACGCGTGCCCTGCTCGAAGGAGACGGCACGCGCCTGGGAATAGACTATCGCGGCGTCGAGGTAATGACCGCGTCGCAGCGCGTCGAGCGCCTGCCGTGGACCGTGGTCGCCAAGACCGACTACGCCGAGGCCATGGTCCCGGTTCGTGAAAAGCAGCGTCGCGTCGCGGCCGCCGTCGCTGTCACCCTGATGCTCGCGGCGGCGATGATGCTGTTCATGGCTCGCGGCCAGCGCGCCGGAACGCTCGCCTATTTCAGCCGCCTCGAGGCCGAGCGGAGCACCGCGACCCAGCGCTACGCGCACCTCGTGCGTCACGCCCGCGACATCGTCCTGACGCTCGATCCGGAAGGCCGCATCGTCGAGGCCAACGAGGCGGCGGTGCGGGCCTACGGCTACTCGATGGAGGAGCTGAAGGGCCTCACGGTCAGGGACCTGCGCACGGCGGCGGAATTCGCCCGGCATGCACAGCAATGGGCCGGCAGCCAGACGCCCGACGGCGTCCTGTTCGAGACCGTACATCGGCGCAAGGATGGCTCGACGTTTCCGGTGGAAGTGAGCGGGCGCACGGTCGAGGTCGAGGGCCAGCCGCTGCGCCAGGCGTTCATCCGCGACATCACGCGGCGACGGGAGCTGCAGAGCGACGTCGCCCGCCTGGCCCACATCCAGCGGGCGATGCAGGCGGGAACCCGCATCCTGCTGCGGGCCGACAGCGAGCCCGACCTGCTCCAGGGCATGTGCGACGCCATCGTCGACATCGCCGGATACCGGCTGGCCGCCGTCGGTATCGCCAACCGCGACGAAGGCAAGACGATCAGTTACGTCGCCAGCGCAGGGGCCAGCGACGGCTACTTCGAGCAGGCCAGGAGCACCTGGGGACCCGGCTCGTATGGCCGTGGTACTACGGGCACCGCCATCCGGTTGGGTACGGTCCAGGTAAACAAGGACTTCGCGACCAATCCCGAGGTCGCGGTCTGGCGCGAGGCGGCGCTGGCGCGCGGCCTGCGGTCGAGCGTGTCGCTGCCGTTGCGCGCGGGCGGCGACATTCTCGGTGCCCTGGTCATCCTCGCCGCCGAGCCCGACGCCTTCACTGCGCAGGAGCTGGAGCTGCTCGGCATCCTGGCCGACGACATATCCTACGGGCTCGACGCCTTGCGCGAACGACAGAGCAACCGGTCGCTGCAGCGGGAGATTGGCCGGGCCGCGGGTCCGCAGGCGACGATGCGGGCGATGATGGGCATTCTCGCGCGCGCCCGATCGGAGGCTGAACTCTATCGCGAGGTCTGCACGGCGATGGTCGAGGTCAGCGGCTTCCGGTTGGCCGCCGTTGCCGCGCGCCGGGACAGTTCCCGGCACCGGGTCGACTGGCTGGCCGTGCATGGCACCGACGAAGGCTACCTGGAGCAGGTCGCCACGGCATGGGAGGCCGAGCCCGGCGCGAATGAGCCGCTGGGCAGGGCGCTCGTCAGCGGCGACGTTCAAGCGGTGGCCGACACTGGCTGCGACCAAGCCGTCGGGACGTGGCGCGAACAGGCGGCGCTTCGCGGGCTGAGATCGGCTATCGCCCTGCCGTTGAAGCAGAGCGGCCGAACATTCGCCGTCCTCGGCGTCTGGGCCGATCAGGCGGGCGCCTTCGACGAGCGCTGGGTCGACGTGCTGACCACACTCGCCCGCGACCTTGCCATCCGGGCAGCCGCCCTGCGGGCCGGCTCGGTGTGAGCTGCGCCTGGGTCCAGCTCGCCGTCCGCTATCCGACCGATGACGCGATCTGCGCCGGCGTCATCCCCTCCTTCTCCTCGCGCAGCAGCACGTAGAAGATGGCCGGCAGCGGCTGCACGACGATGGCCACGACGGCGCTGTAGACCCAGAGAACGAGCCGCCCCAGCGCACCGTGTCCCAGCACCAGGATGATCAGTCCTGCCCCCACTACGACGATCACCGCCCACGATAGGAAGGTGAGCAGGATCGGCACGCGCCGGTACCGCGTCAGGTCGGCGCTGCGCGAGAAGGCGGCACCGAAGTGGAGGCGCTCCACCATCATGGCGGGGATGGTGACTGCCCACAGTGGCAGCAGGATGAAGGGCGGGATGATCAGCAGCGCCGACAGCCCGATCACCAGGTACTGGATCATGCCCAGCAGCAGCAGCCGGCCGAACAGCGGGGCTTGGACCTGGCGGAACATGGGCTCCCATTGCGGCTTGCGTCCCGCGATCACCTGGAAGACGCCCCAGGTAATGCAGATCGACGTCGCGGCACCGGCTGCCAGATGGACAATGCCGCTCAGGATCCCGAGGCTCAGCAGATCGACCACCAGCGAAATCGCGCCGAAGACGAGCGTGATGGTGACAAAGGCCGCGAAATTGTCGCGAGCCGTGAGGTAGGACCGCTCCAGGACGGAGGTGACGGTCCACGACGGCGGGGGCGGGACGGCGGTCATGGCCACTATCCTAGCAGAGACGCTGCCGGGGCGAGAGTCACCGGGTTGTCATCCAGCAAGACCTCCATGCTTCCTCACTCTTGTGCTGCATTTGCGCTGGACGGGTTCACCGCGAACGGCCCCCTCATTGTCCCGTGCTGGGAGCGCGCCACTCCGATGGCGCTCATGGGATGTGAAGAGCGCCATCGGAGTGGCGCGCTCCCGGCGATGAGATTCATGTCCCCTCCGCCTCAGAACCGGGACGCGTTGCGCCGGCGTCGATTACCTCTGCAGTAGTCGACGCGATGCGGTGCGGCTTCCATCGTGGGGGCCGTCATCCGGGCGAGGACCCATGCATCCACTCGATGAAGCTACCCTGTTGAGCGCATCCGATCCCGCCGGACTTCGCGGCCGCACCAGCGATGCCTACTGGAACTTCGGCGGACCTTTCGGTGGCGTTACTGCCGCAACCCTGCTGCGCTCAGTCCTCGACCACGGGGAACGACAGGGTGACCCCTGCTCGGCCACGGTCAATTTCACCGCCGCAGTCGCCCGTGGCTCGTTCGAAGTCGACGTCCGCGCGGTGCGCACCGGCCGCTCGGTGCAGCACTGGTACGCCGAGCTCAGGCAGGGCGACGTCGTCGCGGCCAACGCCACGATCATCTGTGCCCGGCGCAACACCACCTGGAGCCATCAAGCCGCCAGGCCGCCGGCTGCACCCGATCCGGGAGGCATCACGCCAATGGCGACGGATGGCCGCAACGAATTCGTGCGCCAGTTCGAGTTCCGCTTTGTCGAGGGTGCGCTCGAGCTCCAGCCGTCCTTCGACGGCGAGCCGCGCAGCGCGCGTTCCTGCCTGTGGCTCAACAACGCCGTGCCGAGATCGTGGGACTTCGTCGGGCTGATGACGTTCTGCGATCTCTTCTTCGGGCGAATTTATCACGTGAAGCGTACGCTCTTTCCCATCGCGACCGTCTCCATGACGGCGTACTTCCACGTCGACGGGGAGGGCCTGGCGGCGCTCGGCACCTGTCCGCTGCTCGGCGTCGCCGACGCGAACGTCTTTCATGCCGGCATTTTCGACCAGTCCGCGCAGCTCTGGTCGCCGGACGGCCGTCTGCTCGCCACGACCACCCAGCTCGTGACCTGGCGTGATTGACGAAATGATCATTCTCATTGCTGGGCGCGGGCCACTCCGATGGCGCTCTTCTTGACGGCTACGCATCCCATGAGCGCCATCGGAGTGGCGCGCGCCTCAGCAATGAGGGACTACTTCCAGCCCTGCTTCAGCACGCGCTCGACGTACCGCGGGACGACCTCGGTTGCCGGGCCGTAGATGTGCTCGTGGAACAGGTCGCGGTTATCGGTCGGCTCCAGGTTGAGCTCGACGGTATGGGCGCGGGCGCGATGGCGGCGAACCTCGAGGACGAAGCCGGCGGCCGGATAGACCTCGCCCGAGGTGCCGATCGCCAGGAACAGTCCGCAGCGCTCGAGGGCCGCATGGATCTCGTCCATGTGCTGTGGCATCTCGCCGAACCAGACGATGTTGGGCCTGAGCTCGCCCACCGCCTGGCAGTTCGGGCAGATCGACTCGGGGCTGAGATCGACGTCCGATTCGAAGACATGGATGCAGCGCATGCAGCGGATTTCGCCGTCGCGGCCGTGCATGTGCAGGATGTTCCTCGATCCTGCCATCTCGTGCAGAGGGTCGATGTTCTGCGTCACGACCACGACCTCGCCGCCGTATTCCTTCTCCAGGTGGGCCAGCGCGCGATGGGCGGCATTCGGCTCGACATGGGCGGCGCGGAACTGGCGCCGCGTGTCGTTGTAGAAATCGAGCACCTTCTTCTTGTCGCGGTGCCAGGCCTCGAGGGTGGCGACCTCCTCGAGATTGACGCGCATCCACAGCCCACCGGCGTCGCGGAAGGTGTCGATGCCGCTTTCCTTGGAGATGCCAGCGCCGGTCAGCACGACGATCGTCGGCGGGAATAAATCCTGATGCACGTCATCACACCGTGAGGAACTGGTGCACGATGCTCTCGTCGGCGCGCAGGTCGGCGGGCGTGCCGGTGAAGCGGACCTCGCCCTTCTCGAGGATGTAGACGCGATCGGCCAGCGCCAGCACGAACTCGAGGTTTTGCTCGGCGAGGACGATCGACAGGCCGGTCGACTTGAGATCGGCGACGCGCTGCAGCAGCTGCTCGACGATCAGCGGCGCCAGCCCCTCCGACGGCTCGTCGAGCAGCAGCAGCTCGGGATTGCCCATCAGGGTGCGGGCGATGGTGAGCATCTGCTGCTGGCCGCCCGACAGCACGCCGCCGCGGCGGTCACGGATCTCGGCCAGATCGGGAAACAGGGCGAACACCTGCTCCTCGCGCCAGGTCGACTTGCCGCCGGCGCCGGTGCGGCGGGCGATGTCGAGATTCTCCCACACCGACAATTCCGGGAAGATGCGCCGGTCCTCCGGCACGAAGCCGATGCCCAGCCGGCAGATGCGGTGCGGCGCCAGATGGTCGATGTCCTGCCCCTTCCACACGACCTTGCCGCGCCGCGGCGGGGTGAGGCCGATGATCGAGCGCATGGTGGTGGTCTTGCCGACGCCGTTGCGTCCGATCAGGGCGATGCATTCGCCGGCACGCACCTCGAGCGAGACGCCGAACAGGACCTGGCTCAGCCCGTAGGAGGTATGGATGCCATCGACCTTCAGGAGCTCGGCTCTCGGGGGCTCAACCATGTGCGTGCTCCCCGAGATAGACGCGCTTCACCTCCGGGTCGTTGCGCACCGCGTCGGGCGCGCCGGAGGCGATGATCTCGCCGTGATGCAGCACCGAGATGCGCTCGGCGATGCCGAACACCACGGACATATCGTGCTCCGTGAACAGCAGGGTGAGGCCGCGCGCCTTCACGATGTCGCGCACCGAGGCGATTGTCTCGCTGGTCTCCTGCGGCGACATGCCGGCGGTCGGCTCGTCGAGCAGCAGCAGGCGCGGCTGCGAGGCGAGCGCGATGGCAAGCTCGAGCTGCTTCTGCTTGCCGTAGCTCAGCTCACCCGCGGTCTCCAGCGCCTCCGCCGTCAGGCCGACCAGCTCCAGCAGCTCGCGCGTACCCTCGCGGTGCAGCGAGCGGCCCGGCCGGAACAGGTTCCATTGCCGGCCCTCGTGCGCGATCAGCGCCACCTGCACGTTCTCGAACACCGAGAGCCGGGGATAGATGTTGATGCGCTGGAACGAGCGGGCGATTCCCAGCCGCACGATCCTCTGCGGCGGCAGGCCGACCAGATCGCGACCTTCGAAGGCCACGCTGCCCTTGTCGGGCCTGAGGTGGCCCGTGATGAGATTGAAGAACGTCGTCTTGCCGGCGCCGTTGGGGCCGATGACGGCGTGCACCTCGCCCGCTCTCAGCTCGAACGAGACGTCGCGCGTGGCGACGAAGCCGGCGAACGACTTCCACAGGCCGTCAATCTGCAGCATTGTGGTCATGGCCGGCCCCAACGCGCCATGCGTAGCATGGCGCTCATGTCTTCCCCCACCGTGCCCTGACCCGGGCCACCAGGCCGATCAGCCCGTCCGGCAGCACCATCACGATCACCAGCAGGATGAGGCCCAGCACGGTCGGCCAGTAGGTCGTGTACTGGTTGGTGAAGACCTGCAGCAGGTGCAGTGCGGCGGCGCCGAGGATCGGCCCGACGAAGGAGTACATGCCGCCCAGCAGCACCATGATCAGCACCTGCGCCGATTCGGTCCAGTAGGCGTTCTCGATGTACATGCCGCGGTGGTACATGCCGAACAAGGCGCCGGCGAGCCCGCCGAAGCTGCCGGCCACGGTGAAGGCGGCCCAGCGCATGCGCCGCGTGTCGACGCCGATGAAGCCGGTGCGCACGCTGTTCTCGCGCACCGCCACCAGGGTCAGGCCGAACGCCGAATGGCAGATCATCCAGAGGGCGGCGATCGCGACCGCCACCACGGCCAGGGTGAAATAGAAGTAGCTGACGTGATGGGTGAGCGACTCCGGCAGGTTGATCCCGGTGAAGCCGTCGTCGCCGCCGGTCACGTCCTTCCACTTGAAAGCGACACCCCACACCAGCATGGCGAAGGCGAGCGTCAGCATGGCGAAATAGATCTGGGTCAGCCTCACGCAGAAATAGCCCACGACCGCCGCCACGATCCCGGCCAGCACCACTGCCGCCGGCAGGCTGAACAGCAGGGGCCAGCGGTAGGTGGTGAGCAGGATGGCGCAGGTGTAGCCGCCGATCGCGAAATAGGCGGCGTGGCCGAAGGAGATGTTGCCGGTGAAGCCGATCAGCACGTTCAGGCTCAGGGCGAACAGGACGTAGATCAGCACCTCGGTCGTGAGATCGACGGCGTAGCGGCTGCCGGCCAGCGGCAGCAGCGCCAGCAGCACGACGAGGGCTGCCGAGGCGATCAGCTGGTTGCGCTGCGGCATGTCAGTGCCCCGACTCGGGCCGGCCGAGCAGGCCCCATGGTCGCACGATCAGCACCGCCAGCATCAGCACGTAGGGCAGCACGTCCTGCCAGTTGGGCGCCCACACCGTGCCGAACTGCACGACGAAGCCGAACGCCAGCGCCCCCAGGAAGCTGCCCCACAGGTTGCCGAGCCCGCCGATGATCACGATGATGAAGCACTCGTTGATGATGGTGGCGTCCATGCCCGGGACCAGCGCCACGCGCGGTGCGGCGAGCGCGCCGCCGATGCCGGCCAGCGCCGAGCCGATGGTGAACACGGCGGCGTAGACCATCGGCACGTTGACACCGAGCGCCGACAGCATCTCGCGGTCCTGGGTCGCGGCGCGCACGATGCGGCCCCAGCGCGTGCGATCGACCAGCAGCCACATGGCGATCGCGATCAGCGGCCCGACCACGCACAGGAACAGCTGGTATTGCGGCAGGACGACGAACCCCAGATTGACCGCACCGCCGAGCCCCGGCGGATAGCCCACCGAGTACTGGTCGGTGCCCCAGATCATCTTCGCCGCGTCGCTCATCAGCAGCACGATGGCGAAGGTGAACAGGAGCTGCATCAGGTGCTCCTTGTCGTACAGGTTCTTCAGCAGCAGTCGTTCGATGACCAGGGCGATGACGGCGAGGCCCGCGGCCGAGGCGAGCACGCCGACGAGAAACGGCGCCCCCCAACTCTTGGTGACTGTGAAGATGATGTAGGCCCCGAACATGTAGAACATGCCGTGGGCGAAATTGATCACCCGCAGCACCCCGAAGATCAGGTTGAGGCCGGAGGCGATGATGAACATGTTCATGGCCAGCGCCAGGCCATAGAACGCGTTCAGCGTGAACATCGTGAGGGTCATCGGCAGCTCGTGGCTGGGAGCGCGCCACTCCAGTGGCGCTCATGGGGACCGCGGGCGTCCCGCCCGCTCATGAATCATGAGCGGGCGGGACGCCCGCGGTCCGGAAGATGAGCATGAGCGCCACTGGAGTGGCGCGCTCCCAGCACAGAGGTCACTTCGGCTGGATGAATTCCACCGGATCCATCATGCGGTAGGCGCGGCCCGGCTTCTTGACCATGGGGCCCCAGAACTGACCCGTGTTCGCCTGATGGGACTTCGCATCGATGGTGAGCGGTCCGACCGGGGTCTTGATCGTCAGGCCTTCGAGCGCGGCGGCGACCTTGTCGGCATCGGTCGACTTGGCCTTCTCCATCGCGGCTGCCGTGTACATCACGCCGATATAGCCGAGCAGCGCCCACTGCGGCGTTTCCTGGGTGTTGAGCTTCTTGGCGAGCCGCTGCTGGAACTCCTTATGCGAGGGATCCTGGGCGTGATACCAGAGCTCGTAGGTGTTGGAGATGACGTTGTCGGGATAGTCGCCCTTCAGCTCGCCGGCGATCTCGTGGCTGGCGATCTCGCCGCCGGAGATCCACTTGATCTTGTCGAAGAAACCGAGCGGCTTGGCCTGCTTGACCCACGACACGAAATGCGGCCCCCACAGGCCCGACAGCACGCCGTCGCAGCCCGCCGCCATGACCTGCGGAATGAACGGATTGAAGTCGGTGGCGCCGAGCTTGGGCTTCAGCGTCAGCACGATCTTGGCGTTCGGCGCGTTCTTGGCCAGCGTCTTCAGGATGCCGGCTTCGAGGTCGTTGCCGTAGGCATAGTCGAGTTGGAGATGGCAAAGCTTGGTCAGCTTGTTCTTGCCGGCCAGCATCGACATCGTGTCGCCTTCGAAGTCCGTGTTGGAGGCGGTCCGGAACACGTACTTGTGCAGCTTGTCGGTCGTCATCTGGATGGTCTTGGGGATGGTCGAGATGTAGACGACCTTCTCCTGCTTCGACACTTCCGACATGGCGAGGCCGACGGCGGACGAGAGACCGCCGACGACGATGTTGACCTTGTCCTTGGTTATCAGCTCCTTCATCGTCGAGGAGGCGGCCGACGGGTTCATCTTGTCATCGCGTTCGACCGATTCGATCTTGCGGCCCAGGATGCCGCCCTTGGCGTTCAGTTCCTCGATGGCCAGCTGATGGCCGGCCATCGCCGGTACGCCGTACACCGCCCCGCCGCCGGTGAGCGGATACATGGCGCCGATCTTGATCGGCTCCTGGGCAAAGGCCGATCCGACGCCCAGGGCGCCGACGGCGATGACGATTGCGCTGACTTTCATGTTCTGTTTCCTCCCGACGTGACGTGCCATCCTGGCTTCGATCGTTGACTCCCCGTTCCTCGACAACTGACGCGTGGACCCATGAGAGCGTCCACCCGGCTGGTAATCTGCACGCCGGAGCCATCACAATTCAAGCTGAGTTCGGCGTCGCTCGCCTGCGGAGTGGACGCGCTTCATTCTCCTCCCCCGTTATCGGGGGTAGGGCCGGGGGAAGGCATCAGTCGAGATTTCTCCAAGCCCGACGTCGGAATCCGAAGCATCTCGCCTGAGGCCTTCCCCCTCCGCCCCGTTTGGGCCACCTCCCCCGATGACGGGGGAGGCGCATGAAGGTCGTTGTGCTAGGGTGCCACGCCATGCCCCTTGGAATTCTCTTCGTGTGCTCGGGAAACATCTGCCGCTCGCCCATGGCCGAGGGCGTGTTCCGCACCATGGCGGAGCGCGAAGGGGTGGGCGAGGCGTTCTTTCTCGACTCCGCCGGCACGCTGGCCGGCCATGTCGGCCAGCCGCCGACGGCGCTGGGCGTCGAGGTGGCGGCTGAGCGCGGCTACGACGTCAGCCGCCACCGGGCGCGCCTCGTGACGGCCGCCGATATCGACCGCTTCGACTATGTCCTCGGCATGGATCGCGGGCATGTCGCGGAGCTGCGCTGGATGGCAACGCGGTCGACCGTGGACCGTGTCCAGCTTCTCACCGCCTTTGCGCCGCAACTCGGCGTCACCGATATCCGCGATCCCTATCGCGGCACGCGCGCCGACTACGAGCGCGCGCTCGACCTGATCGAGGTCGGCTGCCGTGGCCTGCTGAGAGCGTTGCTGCCATACGTCAAGAAAGCGATTTGACGGTGGCGGCTGGGCACGGCGCGGCCCCGTCAGAAACTCCATTTGACCGTCAAAAGGGCCATTTGAGCCCGAGCTCGCCGAACCGGTTGGCGACGTTGAAGGTGAGGCGCGAGACGTCGTTGTCGTACTTGTTGTGGGGCAGGCTGCCGCAATAGGTGATCGAGCCGACCGAGAAGATGGCGCCGCCCTTGGGCTTCTCGATGTAGGTCATGTCGGCGCGGATGAGCTGCTCCAGGGTCTCGCCGGTGATGGTCGTGTCGAGGCCCAGCCGCTCCTCGTGGACGACGACGAAGTTCTTGCGATCGTGGCCCTCCGACGAGGCCAGCACCACGGCGTTGAGCGGGCTGCCCAGGCGATGGTCGAGGCGGTCGAGCTCGAAGCCCGCCGCGCCGCCGCCCGAGAAGCCATAGCCGCCGAACAGCTCGTCCTTCACGCCCTCGAATACCCAGGCATGGTGATTGTCGCGCGCCGCCGAAGTCTGCCGGAACGAATCGCCGACGAACCGCCCCTGGCTCGAGAATCCGATTCCGCACAGCAGGTTGGGTGGCCGATCGGAGCGCCGCCACAGGCCGCCATAGGCGCCGTCGAAGGCGTGGTAGTACTCGCCCGGCTCGGCCGGCCAGGTGCGGATGCCGCCTTCGGTGCGGCGCACCTCGATGGCGCCCGGCACGGCGTCCGACAGCGCGACCCGCCAGTAGAAGCCGTTGCCGCCGAGATACATCAGCCGGCCGCCATTGTCGGTGTAGGCCTGCAACGCATCGAGCGTGTTGGCGGTGTGGTACTCGGGATGGCTGCCCGTCACCACCACCTTGTAGTGATTCAGGATGTCGACGCCCTTCTCATGAAGGTCGTGGTCGGTGACGACGTCGTAGGCGATGCCCATGCGGTCGAGCCAGCCGGTGAGGTGGGTATCGGCCGGCAGGTGGCGCAGCCCCGACCCGGCGGGGTCGTTGAAGGTGAGATAGTCGGGCCGCCAGCTCAGCAGGGGCCGCAGATGCGAGGAGTAGGCGACACCCGACCCGTCGCGATGGAAGTTGTATGTCGAGAGGCCGTAGTCCTTGTTGTCGTCGGGATTGTTGGCGGCGGCCTTCCACTCGGCGACGCGCTTGCGGAAGGCTTCATCGAAGAGGCCGCGCGAAAAATTGCCGTAGACCTGATAGGTGAAGGTCGAGGCGATGTAGCAGACCTTGGCCTGCGGCTTGCCGATCTGCGGCCGGATGAAGAACGGGATGAAATCGCGATGCGGCCCGCAGCGGAGCTGGACGGCGTAGACGCCGCTCTTCATGCCCTTGGGGATGACGAAGCTGAAATCATCCGCCCAGCCGCAATCGTGCAGATCGTCGTCGTGGAAATGGATGGCGGCATAGTGATGTGGCGCCACCTTCCAGTCGCGTTCGGCGCCGGTCCACGCCGATCCCTTCATGGCCCGGGTCGGCAGGTTGACCAGCCGGCCGTGCAGCCTGTTGGGCCCGGTGTCCTCGATCTCCATCGTCGCCATGCGCCGGGTGAAATCCCAGGCGGCGACGCCGGCGATGGCGGGCGCCTCGATCTTGCCGTTGAAGCAGCGCCGGGCCGGACGATCCGTCGCGGACTCCGCGCCGATCAGGACCGGCTGCGGCGCGTCGAGCGCCAGGCCGGAGGCGGTGGCGCTGGCCTCGCCCTCGTCGTCGACCGCGAAAACACGCTGCAGGGGCTGCTGGCCGACGCGCAGCATGCCCGTCGCCGGATCGGCGCTCGCCCACACGCGGTACCAGGCTCGCGATCGCAGCTTCTTGCCGACGACCACGCGCGCACCGCCGCTTTCCAGCGCCATGCCTTCCGGCGTCAGCACCAGGGCGAAGCCCGCGCCCGTGCTCGCATCGCGGCGCGAGATCACGGTTTGCGGCCCATCCTCGGGCAGGGTCGGCCAGATCAGCGCCTCGACCGCGAGCGCGCCCGACAGCGCCACGTCCTTCGCGCCCTCTACCACGGCATAGGAGCCCGGCCAGGCATGCTGCTGGCGCGATGCGAAACGGCCGTCGAACAGCTCGGAGCATTCCTCGAGCTTCAGCGGCAGGCCGGAGGCCGGATTGGGATCGCCGCGAATGACCCGCACCAGCATGGCGTGATACGGGCCCGGCCCCACGCTCGAGACCTTGAAGGCGATCCGATCGCCCGAGCGAACCGATACGCGGTCGGCATATCCCGTCAACGGTGCAGTCACGACTATCTCTCCCCCTTCTTTTTCCTCCCCAGCGAAGCTGGGGGTGTCCGCGTCTTCGCGGACGGAGGGGTCATGGTCTTCCGGACCGCGGGCGTCCCCCCCGCGCAAGATCATGAGCGGGCGGGTCGCCCGCGGGCCAAGAGAGCCCGACCCCGCCCCCCCGGATTGCGGGGCACCGTCCCCGCGGAGCGGGGGAGGAG
>NZ_JBFWZI010000066.1:0-35558 GCF_050185545.1 Reyranella sp.
AAGCACGAAACCAAATTGGATCGCGAGGCGACCCCATAAGCCCGCTTCAGTTAGTCCCCGCCAAGCCTCGGTGCGATACGTAGTGACTTGCTTGTCGAGAAGCGCCGCCCGCAACTCGAGTAGCTTCTCGGAAGGAAGATGATTCAACGGCATCGCGGGTTGGCGAGGTCGTCTTCTGGTTGTCCCACTGGCGCATTTTCCTTTCAGTGTGACACTTCGCGGTGAATGGCCGACTTGCTGAAGTCGGACTTGTCGGCCGGCTGCCTAGAAGGGCAGAGAGGAGAGGTCGAGGCAGCGGTTCCTGCGCTTGCATGCCGGGTGGAGGTTCTCGGCCATGCATATATCGCAGTCGCGGGTGCTGACGGTGCCTACACACCATTTGCTACATTGTTCGTAGGGCGATACAGGCACGGCGGCGCATGTGGCTTGATCTTGTTCTCCGGCCGCGATGGCCGCGAGCAGTGCTGATTGTCCTCGCCGAGATGAAGCCTGATCCGCAAAAGTCCCCTTCGCATCCAAGAATCGCTGGACCCTGAAAACGTCGTTTCGACGTTGGCGGTCTAAAATACGAAGTGATTCGTCTGTAGCTTCACAGGTGGAAGGATGAACCTCGCACCGCCGCGGTTTGCTGTCGTCAATCCAGTCGGGCGTCGTCCTAAGTACACCGAGGCAGTAGGCGGCAAACAACTCCTGATCGGACTGAGCCATCGCAGATGATGCTAAGACGAAGAGGAGGAGCGCCCAGCGCATAGGGCCAATAGTGACGTTGCAGACCCGCGTTGGCAAGTTGCCCGGCGATGTTGCGCTCTACCGAGGTCCAAGTCAGCACCGACCGGTTTCTTCGCCACCGTCTCCAGCGGGTGGAGTGCCCTCCAGATTCAAAATCAGACTCGCTGGAGGGTTTTCTTGGGCGGGTGAGTCCTGGAGTCCATCCAGAGGCCAAAACCGCTGTACGAGTCAAAAAACGGCCCTGGCGGCGATCTACTCCTAATAGCCCAGAAAAGCGCTGTCCCGAGCGGTAACACTGGGCAGGGGATACTGCCGAAGCCGAGTGGGGGATAACCTGCTTGCTGTTCAACGCTGTCCGCGCGCCGGCTCGTTCGGATGCGACCAACACACGATCAGCACTATCAGTTCTTCGGGTACCTGACCGGGATGCTCACGCTTCCAGCGTTCCACGGCCTGGTCTTCGGTCTCGCTGAACTTCTGCCACATCACCACGGTGACCTTGCCGGCGCCGCTCGCCGCTTCCAGCTTGCCGACGCGACTCTCCAACCTCATGGCTGATGCTCCTGTCTCGTACTGATGCCCAACTCGGTATGCCGACGGGCGACCCATTCGCCGAAGGTCTCCCCGTAGATGTTGATGCCTGAAGCGGGACAGGGCTCGCCAGTGGCGCCTAATGCTGCCGGGGGGATGCCAAGCTCCCCGGCTCGGCGCGAGATCCACTGCTCGCGCGTTTCCCGAGGAGGCCTGTCGACGGCGCCGACAGCGGCATTGGCGACTTCGCCAGTCGTTGCTTCCAGCCTGGCCATTCGGCGTCGGAGATCAGTCATGGCGAGCCTTCGGACCGTAGAGGGCCAGCCATTCCTGAGTGGTCATGCAAGGCCTGGGCACTACGACGACGGGATAGCCGACGGCAGCCACACGACGGCGAATCGACTCTTCGGAATCGCCCGGCTGGAAGTAGACGCACATCGGCCTCAGCCCGGTCGGCTGCAGGCGGTCCATGCGGGCGTTCAGATGCTTGATAGTCATTTGCGCTTGTCCTCCAGTGCTTTGATTCGTTTCTCCAGCTCACTCGTCTCAATCGCCTTCCGCTTGGCCTCCAGGATCGAGGCGACGGCAATGCCCTCATCGGGCGTGAGGTCGCCAGATCCAACCGCATCGACCACCGCACCAACGGCACTCACGACATCGTCCGTCGTGCTGATGGCGGGGAAGTCCAGGGATACTGGCCTGCCTTTCCTGACTGGCCACACACGAGCCAGGATCAGATCCGCCGCGCGCTGGTCGCCGTCCTTGGCAAGCTCGATCTGCTTTGCAAGGACTGCCTTGGCGTCTGCTTCTGCCAGCTTGTCGAGCAGGACAGTCGCCCTGTTCCGACTGCCCGCAGGCCTGCCTGGGCCGCCTCCGTTGCCGGGTTGAAAGCGGCCGTCGGCCGTTTTCTCACCGTTATTGGACGGTTTTTCGTCGGTCACAGGCGCAGCTCCCAAGGCAGGATGACTGAGTCGTCATTCGGCAGCGGCACGCGGCGCCAGATGTGGCGGACG
This sequence comes from Reyranella sp., assembly GCF_050185545.1. Classification (GTDB taxonomy): domain Bacteria; phylum Pseudomonadota; class Alphaproteobacteria; order Reyranellales; family Reyranellaceae; genus Reyranella. Next base: position 2,274 of record NZ_JBFWZI010000066.1, read on the forward strand.
TTGCTCCCAGCGACAGCGATGACGCATCCCTCGTCATGGATGCTCGGCACGGTGTCGCCGGGGTGCATGCTGTAGATCAGGCCGGCGCGCGCAGGGTGATCATGAGGCTTGGTGCGCGAGACACCGATCAGTTCCACGGGATACCAGCCGCGCATCAGGGCTGCCTCGATCACGTCACTGTCGATGAGACCTTCCAGGACATCTGCCACCTCGGACCACCTCTCGGCCGTCAGGCCGGGCAGGTCGCCGCGGCGCAGGGCACGCAGCCACTGGTCCGGAGATGAACCTGCCGGAGGGGTAGCGGGAATTGCGGAAACTGCGGAAACTACCCTGAGGAGGGGGCGGGCCGGACTTTCCGCAGTTCGCGCAATTTCCGCAGGTGGATCACGGAGCCATCTACGCATGGACGGCGGGTCCTCTCTGAGACAAGGAAGGGTTCACTGCCCAGCGTTTGGGTGGGCGTCCCAGACCGGCAGGCAGCGTCATCTCTCGGAGCACGTTTCCTTCGACCAATCGGGCTATTACGGCATCGGCGCCAGCCGCATCGATCGTCTGTCCAAGGGCATCTCGCCGGATCGTCTCCCGCGACACCTCCACGAGGTCAGCGGTCATGAGCCAATGGGCGGCCTTGCGGGCGAGCCGATCTTCTTTCGACCTGCCGGCCCGATAGATCGCGGCCTGGGCATGGGGCCGGAAGTAATCGGACCACAAGCCAGCAGCGTCCTTGATGTCGTCGGCCGTGATATTCGTGATCTGCTGGGCAGCATCCGACTCCGACCACCGCAGGAGAGCGAGAACAGCCGCCAGCCGAACGACAGTACCTCTGCCCTTGCCCAGGAAGCCTGCTTCGAGACCTTCGTGGTTCTGGGCATCGGCATGAAGATCGGCGCAGAAGGTGTCCAGAACCTGAAGGGCCTCATCGGAGAGAGTCAGGACACGCGGGTTGTCCACTTCGCCCGCCGCTGCCGAGATGCGCTTCAGCCTCGTCAAAGCGCTTTCGTCATCGACAACACGGCGATCACGGATGGACCGATATGTCGGCGTATCGGGCCAGACATAGAGGAACCGTGCGGCCATGCCATCGTCTGCCCCAGCCAGTGCCTCAACGAGCCGGTCGGGCTGAATGGTCCCGACGATGCTCACCGGGAAGCGACGCAAGTGCAGGGGGCCAGATCTCGACTTCCTGTTGATCGTCACACCAGCGGCAGCCCACGCCTCCAGATAATGCGGTCGATCACTTCCGTTTGAGTATCGCCCGAGGTTGCCGAGCCAGGCAGCCAATTCATCCCGCCACAGAACGACGCCACAGGGGTTGCCCGACACGACGTCCGCCAAGGATTCCACGGTGGCGTCTGCCACGATGACCTGGCGTGCGATGAACTTCTCGTCGAACGCTGCTTCCACGGGCTTGATGGGGGCGGGAGCGCCGCGCTCCATCGCTGCCTCGCATTCCTCCTTCCATTTCTCAGCCAGGAGGCGGGCCTGCTCGATCTTCGTGGCGTGTTGGCGTTGACGTTCCTCGTCGGAAGCCCGTAGTTCGCCTTCGATTGCATCCAGAAGTCGCTTGGAAGTGGACAGCGCAGGGCTCTTGCCGGCCGAAGGATTCCCTACAAGCGCGAGCCAGAGGACCAAGGGCTCGTGCCAGCCAGGCGTGGGCTGGACCTGCACGCCGGCGCCAGTAAGGGCGGCAACCGAGGCAAGGAGTCCTTGCGCTACGTAGTCCACCGGTGCACCTGCCGATTGCGCAGCGTCCAGAGCCCACTTGCTCCAGGCATTCGGCAGAACATGTAGCGGAAATTGCGGAATCCTCCCGCGCGGGCTCTCGAGGAGATGTTGGTCGATCGGCCCCCATAGGGGAGCTGTCTTATCGAAGGGGCGGAAGCCTTTCGGAGCCAAGATGCTAGGCTGCATGGGCCACCTCCGGCACATACAGCCTTGGCAGCGTCACGGGCCTGAGCAGGGCTTTCTCGACACGAGCCGCCAGCATGTCGTTGCTACAGGCGATGTCGCGCAGGTCGGCCAGGTCGAAGCGCGCCGCGCGCCAGTCGATGATGCACGCACCCGCTCGGCCGTGTCGCAGCCATTCCAACGGATCGTTGTAGAGCCGCAATGGCCCCTCGCTCTCGCGAGCGTCGTGGATGTGCTCCTCGCCCAACACCGTACAGTTGCCCATCCGAGTGCGGCTGGTACGCGACTCGATTCCAGTGGCTATCAAGTCAACAAGTTGGCCCCGCTCGAAGTACGGCGTAACGAAGGCAAGCCTGCCCTCGGGCTCGGGCGCGTAGTAGTGGTCATCGACCGCCACTTCCTCAACGAGGAGAGGTCGATCGGCTTGGCGAATGCCCCTCGCGTCGAGTATCTGGGCGAGGTCTTCGCGCCGCGCGTTACGGAATGCCGCGATCAGCTCGAACAGAAGCGGGTTGACCTCGGCACACCTCATCGCTGCACCTCGACTGGGAGGCGATGCGCTTCTGCCGCCAGTACGGCCGCTGGCTTCAGTATCCCATAGGCCTCCATCAAGCACCGGACTGCGAGACTCAAAGGAACCCAGTTGGCGTCGAGATGGGTCGTGATTGGACCGTCATCCCAACGCCGGGGTTTACGCGCTTGGGCGGTAGTTGTATGAATAGACATCGTTCAAGTCCTTCTCGTTAAGCCCCTTGCCGGGGCGACGACATGAATTGAAGCCATCGGCGTCTTGTCCGCGTCGGTGGCTTCTTCGATTTGGGAAATGGTCGGCAGCACTAGGGCGGCCTGGACCTGAGCGGTGTTCTCCACTTCACACATCTTCCGATCGGCATGAGCCCGGAGACGCGATGGGCGGTAGCGCACATGACGCCCGCTCTTGATGTAAGGCGGCCCACCGCCACGCGTGCGCTGAGTCTCCAGCGTTGCGGCGGCCGTTGGGCAACCCAGTTTCGTCAGGAAGTCCGCGGCCTGATCTGTCGTGAGTGGGACATCGTCGGTGGTCGCATCCTGCATGGGGATTGTCTCTCGCTTTCTAGGCCGGACAAAGCCGGCTTAAGGATGCGAAAGACTTAGCGAGCCTGTGTCCCATTGCACTGTCTTGTGCGTAGGCCGATAGCCCCACGCGAACAGGGACCTAAGGGCCTACGATTCGTGGCGTCGCGCCTCTCGGCGGGCCACGGCGGCAGCGCCGACCGCTGCCTTGATGGTCTCCGTCGAACACTCAAAGCCCGATGCGGCAAGGACCTCCGCAACAAGTTCGACGGGACCTCCGAGGGGATGTGTATTCCTTGAAACGCTGAATCTTCTCAGGAGGCGACCGCGACTATTGCGCGGCGCCAGCTCTTCCCAAACGATGGACACGTCAATCGCAAACCCTTCTAGTCCCTCGACCGAAGGACGGCGGCGACCTTGCTCCATTTCTGCTGTCGCCTTGCGCGTAACGCGGGCCAGTCGACGCCCAACGGATAGCGCACGCCAAAGAACACGTTGCTTTTCCTGTAGTGGCCATTGCAGCTCTGCGTCCGGCTTACGATTTCTCATCTTTGGCTTTTGGGAGCCGCCCTGAAGGGCCGCCTGAGGGTCTTGTGCAATCGCCGCCAAGAGAGCTTTGGTGGCAACTCCACTTCGGCGCACCAGCACAAGCGCGCGCTCTACTCCAGAAAGAGCGGTATCCAACGCAATAGCTGCTTCGCGTGCCTTCGCCACAGTGCCTTCACCTTGTCGGCGTTGCTGCTTGGCTGCCAGCACCACCAGGGAACAACATAGGGACAGAAGCGACCCCCTAATGTGCTCCGTGTCAGCAGCGGGAAACCATCGGCCGAGCACATCCAAGATTGCATTGCCCACCGCGCCGTCAGCCAGTTCGGCTGCTCGCGCGTCAATTTCATAGAGGTCGAATGTGCCAGAAACAGCTCGATGGACAGCGGGCTCGGCAGGCGAATTTGGGTTCTCGCTTTTCGCCCGGCCAAGCGCCGGCTCGGTTCTACTTTTCCCGGGCAAGACGCACGACCTTGGAGTTGGCATCGCCGCCCTTCATGGCATCGGCTACGCGCTTGGCTGTCTGGTCGGCAGCAGCGCGCACGGGATCTAGCTCCAGATGAGCATATTTCTCGGTGGTTCGAGCCTTCTTGTGGCCCAGCACCTTGCCAACGATGAACAAGCTCTGATTGAGGGCAATTCCGGCAGAGGCATGCGTATGCCGCAGATCGTGAAGCCTGACGCCGGACAGGCCGGCCTTCTCGCGTAGCCGGCGCCACACCTTCGAGTGGCCGACATGGAAGCCCTCCCCGCGCTCGGCGGGGAAGACGTACTGATCCCCACTCATGCTGTCGAACCTCTCGCCCCAGGCCATGAGTACAGCCATCGCGGGCGCCCCGAGCGGTATGACCTTCGCTCCGGTCTTGCTGTCCGGCAAGATGAGCGCGCCGCGCTGAAAGTCGACATAACGCCACCGGAGGCTGGCAATCTCTGTCTTGCGAGCACCCGTCAGTGCCAGCAGCCGGGCGATGGTCAGGGAGGCGGCGTTGACCCCTTCCCGCTCCATCGCAGCCACGGCATCGCCCAGGCGGGCCAGCTCGGCATCATCCAGGAACCGTTCACGGCTCGGAGGCTTGTTCAGGCGCACCCCCGCGGCCGGATTGGCCTTCAAGTGCCCACGATCTACAGCCCAAGCCAACATGGCGCTTAGCACCACAGTGGCCCGCCAAGCCGTGCCGGCCCCACCTCTGACTCTGATGCGGCCACGCTTTCGGGCGCCTTTCGCGGTCGGGGGAGCCTTGGTCCTGCCTTTGGACACGTCGCTCTGGAACCTCTGCAGGTCTGCCTTGGTCAACGTCGAGGTCCGGCGACGGCCCAGAAGCGGGACGACATGACGACGGAGGTTGCTGGCATCGGTTTCCCAGCTCGAGGCCTTCTTGTCGGGCTTATCGGCGGGCCCTTCTGACAGGTAGTGCTCCACCAGCTCAGACACCGGCATGTCGGCACGTTGAGCCTGTTTCTCGCCCGCAGGGTCCTCGCCGATCATGGCGCCGGCATTGGCCTTTTTGGCGGCCTGACGGGCTTCCTCGGCAGTGATCTTGGTCGAGGTGCCCAGCGTCATCTTGCGAAGCCTCCCCCGGCGCCCGCCGCCGCCAGCCCTGTAGGCAAAGACGTAGCTCTTGGAGCCCGAGGGGCGCACCCGCACCCCGAACCCGGTCAGGTCATCATCCCAATGCACGATGTCAGCCGAGCCGGCCCTCAAGGCATCGACAAAGCGTTTCGTAATTCGGGCCATGGGGCCTCCGCATAGGCTGTCGGTGCTACCCTGCCGACCTTGGGTAACACCGGGGTAACACGAGGGCGCAAACTCCCGCCACCGTGCTCAAATTCGGGCAACGGTGATAAGAGCCATATATCCTTGTTTTCGTAGCATTCCGCAAAGACGCGCAGCACTGTGCAAAGTAGCGCAATCCGCAGTCCCCTACAATGGCATTGTAGAGGTCAGGGGTTCGATCCCCCTTGGCTCCACCAACCAAATCAAGGGCTTAGCCGGCGACGGCTAGGCCCTTTTGATCTTGGGCGGAACTTCTGAGCGTGGATCCGTCTGAGCGTGAGCGCGCGCCACAGGAACAAACCGACGGAAAGCGGATCCAGGTGTGAACCGCTCTCCGTCAAGGGTGCCCAGGATGCGGGCGCCGCGATCAAGGCACTTGGCTGACGTCAAGTGCTTCTCGTTCGGAATCCAGCCATCGCTGCACCGCGATGATCTGCTCGATCTGCAGCTTACGAGGCACTTCGACGTCGAGGCGATCGGAGCCAAAGCGCACAACCGCTCCCCGGAGGCCGTGCCGTGCGGCAAAATCGTCGAGCCGGGACTGGGTATCGCGGCGATCCTCGTCCGACCATAAGTGCCCGGCTGGGATGAAGGCCCACTTGAACGCCCTGCCAACCGCGGTGCCGATGGGTGTTTGCCTGACCTCGACCTCCGGCCGCGTCAGATTGGCACTTGGGACTGACCGCAACAGACGGACGGCTGCCCTCAGGGCGTCGACCAACTGGGCCCTGCTCATGTTGTCGATGGGCTCGCCCATCCAGGTGTCGTTGCTGTTCATTGCGGCCGGGTGTCGGGGAGCGGTGTGTGGAGGTTGGCTTCGGTGTGGGAATGCGGCTTCCCTGCTCGCTCCACAGGTTTGGCGATGAGGGCGGGACGATAGACGGGGCGATTCAGCAGCCGGAGCGACTTGGTCCGAAGTTCCATGCTCCGCGCGATCAAGGCCACCACACGGTCCAGTTGCGCCCCGCTTCCGCGAAGTTCGGCGCGAGCAAAGGCTACGTGGCGCAAGTCGGCTGTCCAGGACTTCGGCACGAGCCGGCAGTGGGTCAGGTCGGAGAAGCGCCGGCAGTCGTGAGGATCGGCGACAGCGATGGGACGTTCCATTGCGTCACCCGTTCGGGACGATACCACCATCGTTGGAAGCGCGCTTCGGCCAATTGCTCCGTACGTTCCCGGCCTCAGTCGGCACTTTCCGAAAGCCGATCTCACGGGCATATGCCGCCATCACGTCAGTTGCCTGCTTTGGCGGTTTGCTCGGACAGTCTTCGACACCGAGGGTGCGATATGACGGCATTCTGAGACCGCCACCTGCAGACCGGACTCCGTCGTGGGCGACCACGGTCGCATGACCCCGAGGCCAACGCCCGGCAGCTTGTGGTAGATTGCGAGATAGTCGTCAGCCATGCGCTCGACTGTGAATCGCCGCTCGAATGCCTCTCGTACGCACGCGCGATCAAGCAACGGCAGGCGCGCAACTGCGGCTGCGGCCTCGGCTTCGTTGTGGACGATGAAGCCACTCACGCCGTCCTCGATCACTTCCGGCACCGAACCTGCGCGGTACGCGATGACAGGAGTGCCACAGGCCATCGCCTCGATCATGACCAGCCCGAACGGCTCGGGCCAGTCGATCGGAAAGAGCAGAGCCCGCGCGTTGCCGAGAAACTCGGCCTTCTGGGCTTCGTTGATTTCCCCGATGAACTCGACATTGCTGTGCCGTCCCACCAAGGGTGCAATCGTGTCCTGCCAGTAGGCGCGGTCGACCTCATCGACCTTGGCGGCGATCTTGAGCGGCAGCCCGGCCCGCACCGCTATCTCGATGGCACGATCGGGTCGCTTCTCCGGCGAGATGCGTCCCAGAAAGGCAAGGTAGCCGCCTGTCGGTTCCGCAGTGAAGGGCAGCAGTTCTCGAGGCAGGCCGTGCGGAACAGTGCCCCTCCAGTTCACTGGCGGCAGCGGCCGCCGCTGGCTATCCGAAATGGAGGCCAGAGGAATTTCAGGGAACGCCGCATAAAACGGTCTCAGGTCGGGCAGGTCGAGTCGGCCGTGAAGCGTGGTCAGCGTTCGGTCGGCGAAGCTACGGACCAGCGGGAAATGCCAGAGATCGATATGGAAATGGATGACGTCGAAATCGGAAGCGCGCTGGCGTATCTCCTCCAGCATCACGAGGTGGTAGGGCAGGTGATCGTGTACCGCCGGATTGAGGCGCAACGCCATGTCGGAGCAGCGCACCAGTTGCCCCGCTGTCTTCGAATCGCCGCTGGCGAACAGGGTGACGTCGTGTCCGCGGCGGACAAGCTCCTCTGTCAGATACGAAACGATCCGCTCGGTGCCGCCATATAGCCTCGGTGGGCAGCGCTCGGCGAGCGGAGCGACTTGGGCAATCTTCATCGACAGGACCTCTTCCAACGAGCGTAGGCGGCAGCCTGAAGGCTGCCGCCGGAGATGACCTGAATCGCTACAGTGGTGGATAGACCCGCGGCCACGGCAAAGGCGTCGGCGCGCCGTGCAAAGGACTTTTGTCGGAGTCCCGTTGTCTCCCGGCAATCGCGTCCTCGACAGCCGAGACCAGAGCCGCCGGGTTGAACGGCTTGGCGAGGACCGGTCGACGCCGGTGCTGCATCGGCACCGTCGCGCGCGATCCGTTGGCCAAGTAGACGAAGGGAACGTCGGCGAACGCCAACAGATCGGCGATTGGCAGCGGCGTGCGCCGATCCACGTCGAGATCGAGGACGGCGCAATCGATCGCACCGCGACTGATCATCCGCTGGACATCGGCCACGGTGCTGGCCGGACCGATCGTGCCGAAGCCTGCGCCGCGCAGCATTCTCTGCAGATCCAGCGCCATGACCGCCTCGTCCACGATAACCAGAACCCTGGCGCGCGGAGGATCATCAGCCGCCAGCGCTGTGGGAGCGCGGACTGGCGGGAAGGTCGCAACCCATTGCGGGTCCAGAGATTCCGGGAAAAGCCGATTCCACGAATTGCCAAGCGTGGAAGCGGCTGACACTGTTGTCATGCCTTACCTCCTGTTGGAAATGCCGCACGAGGAGAGACCGGACGAATCCGATCTCTCTCCGCAGGGAATTGGCTACTGTTGCGTGATGGTGCGCGGCGCTCCCTCGGCCTCGATGCGAATGGACCGAGCCTTCTTTTCCTCCGGCAGCTCGCGCTGCAGGTCGATCGACAGCAGGCCATTCACCAGCCGTGCGCCCGTCACCCGGACGTGGTCTGCGAGCTGGAAGCGGCGCTCGAAGTCGCGACCGCCGATGCCGCGATAGAGATATTCCGTCCGGTCATCTCGATTGGGTTGGCCTTTGCCGGTGACCAACAGCTCGTCTTCCTTTTGCGTCACGTTGAGCTCGGCCTCGGCGAAGCCCGCGACCGCCATCACGATCCGCCAGGCATCGTCGCCAGTCTTCTCGATGTTGTAGGGCGGGTATCCGCTGCCAGAGGGTTGGCTCGCCATGGAGTCCAGCATGTCGAAGACGCGATCGAAGCCAACCGTTGCACGATAGTAGGGAGCAAAGTCGAAGTCGGAACGCATTGTCATCCTCCTCATGAGCGATGGGTTTCGGCCGGCCCCCCGAAAGGCGGCCGGTCTTGCGACAGCCGAGCCTTCTAGGCTCGACAGGCCGATCTAGGAAAACGCAGCGCCGTGTCAAGACCCCGACGATGGTCGCTGGAGAGCGGGCGAGGTCGACGGTGACCTTCGTGCCACGTGGGCGCGCGCCAACCGAGGTGCGGGCATGGACTCGGCTGGAGAGTTGGCAGAGATTGCGGGCGTGGAGGCCGGCGATGACCAGGACGATGAGATCCGCCCTGCTGGTGGCAATCGGACTAGCCTGTGACGTCGCCTTCGCAACCTCCGCCGAATCTCAAGACTATCAGCGCCAGCTCGAGCGCTGCGGCATCGATCCCAAGCCGCGCCTGCCGCCGATGGAGGCGATCGAGGGTTGCACGGCAGTGATCAACTCGGGCAAGGCAACAAGGCCTATCCTCGCCGAAGCCTTGGTCCGTCGCGGTGACGCGTACCGCTCACGCCAGGACGACATCGACCGCGCGCTCGCCGACTTCAACGAGGCGATCCGGGTGGCGCCCGACTACGCGCCGGCCTTTGCCAGCCGGGGCTTCGTGCACCTGTTCGCCAGGCCCCAGCTCGATCGCGCGATCAGCGACTTCAACGAGGCCATCCGCATCGACCCTGCGTCAGCCAACGTGTTCTACTATCGTGGCGTCGCCTGGTCCGGCAAAGGCGACTGGGATCGCGCCATCGCCGATTTCGACCGGGCCATTCGGCTGCGGCCGAGCTTCAGCATTGCATACCGCGACCGCGGCAAGGCCAAGAGGGCCAAAGGCGACAAGGCTGGCGGCGCAGCCGACCAGGCTGAAGCCGAGCGCATCGGCCGACAGGGACCGGATTGTGGAGGAGCCGCAGGCTGCGGCCGATAGGCAAGCCTTACGTCGCCGATGCACCCACGACGAACAGGACCTGCAATGCCGCCAAGGCGACCAGAAAGGCGACGAGGGCGCACTCGATCGCCATGCCGCGAGGCCCCCGCATTCTGAGCCACGGGTGAGAGTTCGACGCCGACGGCGAGCGGATGATCGTATCGGACACGGCAAGGCCCCGAATATTTGCCAAGTGAATTCTGGATGGCCTCTCGCGCGATCAGGACGGCGCGAAAGGCCGGGAAGCTCACGACCGTCCGAAGACCATCCTTCGGACGGCGCCTCATGTACCGATCGCCCGTATCCCGGCCGTGTTGCGGCCGCCAGAAATTGTGTCGTCTGTGTCGCGACAACCGCCCCGGGCCCTCTCTTTCCCGTTCCGCGGGCGCGCCGCCCCCTGTAGCCTGAGCAACGGTGTGCGGAAGGAACCTCATCGTGACGGCTTCGTGCCTTTCCCTCGGATGAAGCACCCGATGCTCCGGCGGAGAGCGACGGTGTGGCTCGCGGCTGCTGCCGCGCTGCTCGCGGCTGCCCTGTCGCCCCTGGCGCCGGTGCACGCCGAGCCGCGGGGAGAGCCCGCTGGCGCCGCGGGCGAGAATTCTCCGGGGTCCGCGGCGACGGAGACGCAAGCCAGGGATTCGCGTCCCTCGGTCGACGAGATCTGCCGCACCCTGGCGCAGGCGGCAGCCGACAACGACCTCCCCGAAGAATTCTTCACCCGACTGATCTGGCAGGAGAGTCGTTTCGATCCGGCGGCGGTCAGCCCGGCCGGAGCGCAGGGCATCGCGCAGTTCATGCCGCAAACAGCCGCCAAGCGCGGACTCATCAACGCGTTCGAGCCGCTGCAGGCGTTGCACGAGTCGGCGAGCTATCTGCGCGAGCTGCGGGAAACGTTCCGCGGTAATCTGGGGTTGGCCGCGGCGGCCTACAATGCCGGCCCCGGCCAGGTCGAGGCATGGCTGGCCGGTCGCCGCCGCCTTCCGGGCGAGACGCTGGCCTACGTACTCATCATCACCGGCCACACCGCCTACACCTGGGCCTCGCAGCCGCCGCAGCTGCAGTCCGCGAGCGCGCCTGCGGGCGCGCGCTGTATCGAGCTTGCCAAGTTGATGATCGATGGTCCGCCCCGTCGCCTCGACCTCGCGTCCAACCCGGCGTGGGGACCGTGGGGTGTCCAGCTTGCCGGCACCTGGTCCGAGGGACGCGTGCTCGCGACCTACGAGCGGCTGCGGCGCAAATACGCTGCCGTTCTGGGTGACCGTCTGCCGTTGGTGCTGAACGCACGCCGACGGATGCCCTCGTCGGTGATCGTGCGCGTCTCGGAAAGCAGCCGGGGAGAGGCGGACGCGCTGTGTACCAGGCTGCGGGCGGCGGGCGGCGCCTGCATCGTGCTCCGAAATCCGCGGAGATAGCTCCCTTCCGCCCGCCGTGCGCGAGCGGCGGCGACTTCCCGACAGGGCGAGGCCCGATTGCGGCGAAGACTTGCGCCAATATGAAGACTTGCGCCAATATTACGTGGTATTATCGCGATATATTTCGACCGGCCTGCACCATCGTGGATTTGAGCGGACGGTTCAATTTCTGGCGCATCCTGGTTCTCACCCGGGCCGTCACGCCTCCTCGGGTGACGCGATGGTTTTCGCAATCGGTGGCGACCATGACCATCGGCAGTTGGACGTGGCTTCTGATCGGCGCCGCCCTGCTGGTCGCGGTCGCCCTGCGCTTTGCCGTCCCGAGCCAGCCGGCGCAATCCCGCGCCGAACCCGTTTCCGCTCCCGCGGCATCCGACACGTCGACGAACCGCCTGCCCTGGTGACGCTTGGCGCTCGGGCTTATGGCAAAGCCGTCAGCCCGAGCGCCCGCGACGGTCTACGGGCACGGCATGCCGACATGCGTCATCTTCTCGGTCGACCTGCAACCAGTGCCCGGCAATAGTCGGCATCGCTCGATTGCGCGGATGCAGCCGCCGTCGGAGTGACCGCGGCGGCGAGCATCCCCTTGAGAATCGCAGTCATGGCAAACCTCCATCGCTCGAGGATCGAGTGATGGCAGGCTTTGCGCCAATCACGGCAACAACCGGACTTTTGCGTTACGCGACGCTGACAACGGGATGCCCCCGTGTCGCGCTTCGTCGCGCCGTCAGCGTTTCGTCACTGCGGCTCCAGCCCGGCTTGGCCGATCACCTTCTTCCACTTCGCCCTCTCGGCGGCCATGCGGGTCACGAGGTCCTGCGGGGCGCAAGACAGCTCGCGCACGCCGACGTTGCGGATCTTGCGCACCATCGCGTCCGAGCGGATACCGCTGCCGACGGCGAGCGAAAGCCTGTTGACGAGGTCGATGCGCGTGCCCGCCGGCGCCGCGAGATACCACCAGAACGTCGCCTCGAAATCGGCGTAGCCCTGCTCGGCAACGGTCGGTATCTCGGGCGCGGCGAACCAGCGCTGGCTCGAGCTCACCGCCAGGGCGCGCAGCGCCCCGGAACGGATGTACGGCAGGCAGGTCGGCAGATTGTCCATGGCGACATGGACGTTCCCGGCGAGCAGATCCGCCAGCATGCGCGAGCGGCTGTCGTAGATCATGTGGCTCAACCGGATGCCGGCGACGCTCTGCAGATACTCCATCGCCAGATGACCGGCACTGCCCGGCTCGGGCGAGGCGTAGCGCACCCGGGACGGACCGAGCATCGTGCAGTAGTCGACGAACTCGCTCAGCGAGCGCGCCGGAAACCTCGGATGGACGACGAGCACGTTCGCCACCTCGCCAATGAGCGAGATCGGCGCGAAGCTCTCGACGCCGTCGTACGGGACGTACTTGCGCAGATACTGGTTGGTGACGGCGGTGCCGACGTGGCCCAGAAGCAAGGTGCGGCCGTCCGGCGAAGCCTTGGCAACGATCTCGGCGCTGACATCGCCGCCGGCGCCGGTCCTGTTGTCGACCAGGAACGGCGATCCTGTAGCCTGTCTCAGGATGTGAGCCACGACGCGCGCCATGACATCGGTGGTTCCGCCGGCCGCGAACGGCACGACGATGCGGGCGACGCCATCGACCGGCGTGAACCCCTGCGACCGGCCGACGCCGGCGAACGGAGGAACCGCAAGCGTGGCAACGCCAAGACCCGCACCGAGGACGGTACGGCGACGAATTCCGATCGGCATTTTCCCCTCCTGCGTTTTCCGGGTGGAGGCGGCGCGCCTCCTCAACAGACGGATGGCACCGGCAGACCGTTGAGCTGGGCGGTGAAATGCGGCACTGCCCCCTCGAGACAGCGCGACCAGGCGGTCACGGAGACGTTGACGAGCCTGTCGCCGAGCAGGTCGAGCAGCGCGCTTTCGATGACGCGCTGGAAATCGCCCATGCCCTGGGCCCAGCCGGCTGGCGTGAGCAGGGCGGCCAGGGCCGCAGCCGAGGAGCCGCGCGCGAAGCACTCCAGCACTGCCAGCTCGACATCGGACGGGCTGGGGAGCAGCGCGTCGACGTTGAGACGGACGTCGTAGCGCCGCGGCCTGGACGGATCGTTCCACCGGCCGCAGGCGAAGGGGATGTCGACGGAGCCCAGCCGCATGGTGAAGCTCGAGCCGATCGACGGCAGGATCCGATCGCTGCCCCGGTTCCGCAGATAGGAAAGCGCCGAGGACGACATCATCCCCGCGATCTCCTCCTCCTCCAGGCGCGAAATCGGGCGCAGCGGCACGCGCACGTCAGTCGGCTTGCCCTTCACCAGGTGGCGGACCACCACCTCCCTGACCCCATTGGAGGTGAAGATGCCCATGGTGTGCAGCGGCATGGGAACCTCGAGCACGATGCCGGCCGGCGGTTCCTGGCGGAACTCGTAGGCGTTCGGCACCGCCTGGATCGGTGCGAACCAGTTGGTCCAGCCCAGCGTCGGGTTCGAACCGACGCCCGTCAGGCACAGGTAGTGGGCGAACTCGAAGGCGTCCATGCGATCGAGATGTCCAAGCTTGCTCATCGTGCTCCCCATCGGATTGCGACGAATGCCGCCCACACGGCTGGCTTCGGCCGGGTGGAGTATCGCCACCGGGCGTTCGGCAAGTGGGAAGCCAGCGTTCGCAAAGCGTGATTTCCGCGTGTATCGACGCGATTCGCCCACCGGGCTAAAGTGACGCCAGTCGCCGTCGATCGGGGGAATGATGGCTGATCCGGCCCATCGATTTTCGCTTTCTCTCCTTGGTTCATTCCGGCTTGTCGGCCCGGATGGAGAGCGCATCGACATCGTCAGCCGCAAGGGCATGGCGATGGTGGCCATGCTCGCCACCGCCGATGGCGGCGAGCGCACGCGCGGATGGCTGCAGGAGAAGCTGTGGGGACAGCGCGACCGGCCGCAGGCCCAGGGCAGCCTGCGCCGCGAGCTCAGTCACCTGCGCGAGCACCTGAATGCCGGGCCGACGCCGGCGCTGATCTGCGAACGCCAACGCGTGCGGCTCGACCTGCAGCAGTTCGCCGTCGACGTGCTGGGGTCGCGGCACGAGGCCGGCGGCGCCGGCGAGTTCCTCGAGGGCTTCGATCTCGCCGGCGAGGAAGGTTTCGAGGACTGGCTGCGCGAGCAGAGAAGCCTGCTGGCGGCGCGCACGCCGGTCAAGACGGCCGGCGAGCGACCGGTGCTGCGCGAGGTTTCCGTCCCCTTCGCGCCTGAGAGCGGCTTCGTCGACCGGCCCGCGCTCGCCATCCTGCCCTTCGCCAACCTGACGGGCGATGCGGCCAACGACTATCTGTGCGAGGGCGTCAGCGAGGATTTGATCGACCGCGTGTCGCGCCTGCGCTGGCTGCCGGTGATCTCGCGCAACTCGAGCTTCGCCTTCGCCTCCGACCGTGTCGATCCGAGGATCATCGGCCAGCGACTGCACGCAAAGTACCTGCTCGAGGGGCGCCTCAAGCCGTCGAGCGACGGTTTCTCCCTCGCCGTCAACCTGTCCGATGCGGTCAGCGGCTACTCGATGTGGTCGCATCGCGTGCCTCTGCCGCCCGACCGCTCGCAGGATGCGCTCGACCCGATCGTCGCCGAGCTGGTCGGGGTTCTCGATACCCAGGTCGACTACGCCGAGCAGGCGCGCGCCCGCGGCAATCGCCAGAACCGCCTGGAGTTCAACAACCTGATCTGGCGTGGCCGCTGGCATCTCAACCGGCTCACCAGCGCCGATTCCGAGATCGCGCGCCAGCTCTTCGAGCAGGCGCTCGAGCTCGAGCCCGACTCGCCCGAGGCGCTCATCCAGGCGACCTACTGCCTGGGCTGGACGCTGTGGGCGCGGCGCGGCAGCGAGGCCGAGATCGGCGAGATGCGGCGCCTGGCGCATCGCGCCATCGTCGCCGACCCCGACGATGGCCGCGGCCACATGCTGGCCGGCATCGCCGAGCTGTGGCTGCGCCAGACCGCGCGGGCGCGCACTTTGTTCGAGCGCGCCATCGCGCTCAATCCCAGCCTGTGCCAGGCACACGCCCAGCTCGGCTGCCAGCACAACCTCGTCGGCGAGCCGGCCCAGGCGATCGAGCCGTTGCGCCGCGCCCAGCGTCTCAGCCCCAACGACATCCACATCTTCTTCATCATCGGCGAGCTCGCGCTGTCGTACTGGATGCTCGGCCGCTGGAACGACGCCATCGACCACGCCGACCAGTCGCTGGTCCGCCGGCCGGCCTACTGGTACGCCCTGGTCATCAAGATCAACGCCCTGGTCGGTAAGGGCGACCGCGCCGCGGCGCGCCGCGCCTACGACGAGCTGATGACCCTGAAGCCGGATTTCACGCCGAAGTTCATCGAGTGGACCCCGTTCATCGATCGCACCTGGAACCAGCGTCTGGCCGACGGCATCGCCGCTGTGACGGGTGACGCGAGGCCTGCGTCGCGCCGGCGCCAGTAAGGGCCTGTTGCTCAAGCGGCGTCTTCCCGTCCACGGCTCATGAGGCCACCGTCCATGTTCGAGCTCAAGTATTTCAGGCTGATCGACGCCTACGAGCGGTCGGAACGGGAAGCGGTCGAGCCGCCGCCGGCGCGCGCATTCGACATCGACGAGCTCGGCCCGGACAACACCGTGAAGCGGGCCATCACCGAGGTGGTGCGGATCGCCGTGCTGGTCGTCTTCAGGCTGCTGCGGGCTTTCTGGCCGGTGGCGCGCATCGGCCGGCTGATCATCGTCTCGCGGCACGCCGACGTCCGCGCCGTGCTGGAGGATCGCGAGCATTTCCAGGTGCCGTTCGGGCCCGAGATGCGCAGCCTGACCGGCGGCGCGGATTTCGCCCTGGGCCTCGACGGCGAGGCGCACGACCGGCAGCGCCGCTTTCTCGATGCCGTCGTGCGCCGGGCCGACGCCAAGAACATCCTCGAGCGGACGCGCTACTTCACCACGGCGCTGCTCGCGAACTCGGGCGGCCGGATCGACGTCATGACCGACCTTCTCGGCCGCGTACTGACGGAAACCTGCAGCGAGTATTTCGGGCTCGATCTCGACGAGCCGCACGCCTTCCTCGACCGCTCGATCGGCATCTCCGCCCTGATCTTCGCCGATCCGTTCGGCAGCCTGAAGACGCGCCGGTTGGCCATGAACGGCGCCCAGCGCGTGTGTTACCTCGTCGATCGCGCCATCGCACGCGCCCACGTCGTGCCGCGCGACAGCGTCATCGACCGGCTGGTCCAGTTCCGCGATGAAAACGGCGCCACGATCCCGGACAGCGAGATCCGCGCCATGACGATCGGCACGATGACCGGCCTGATCCCGACCAACCTCCTGGGCGCGGGCAAGATGCTGGAAGAGCTGATGCGTCGTGGCCTGCTGCCCAAGGCAATCGAAGCAGCCGCGGCGGCCGAGCGCCATCGCGACAGCGATCCGGAGGCCGCCGACCGGCATCGCCAGGCCCTGCGTGCCCTGCTGTTCGAGGCGTCGCGGCTCAACCCGGCGCTGTTTCCCGGCCAGTGGCGCTTCGCGCCGCGCACGGCGACCATCGCCGGCAAGACGGTCGAGGCCGGGTCGGTCGTCATGGTGGCGACCCTCTCGGCATTGCGCGATCGCCGTGCCTTCACCGCGCCCGACCGCTTCGAGGCAGGACGCAAGATCGACCCCGACCTGATGTTCGGCACCGGATCGCATCGCTGCCTCGGCGCCCATCTCGCCATGGAACAGATCACCGAGATCTTCCAGATCCTGCTGGCCCAACCCGGCATCAGGGTCGCCCGCGGCGCTGCCGGCATAATGTCCCACATCGGCCCCTACCCGCGCCGGCTCGACATGGTGTTCGAGCCCATCGGCGGGCCGGCGCAGCAGAACATGGTCACCATCCAGGCGCCGCTCGAGCCCGACACCCTGGCCGACGTCAGGGCCATGATCGTGGCGCTCGGCAATCCGGCGACCGCCGACAGCGCCATCGGCCAGGCGCTCGCACGCACCAACCTGGTCCACTTCGCCTCGCTGTCGGCCTTCGACGCCGCCGATCCGGACGACGCGCAAGCCGCACCCGATCCCCGTCTCGTCCTCGAGCTCAGCGTCGACGGCGAGGCCGACCGGGCGCTGCAGCGGATCGTCGACGAAGCCGGCCCGCTGATCGAGCCGATCTTCCGGCGCATCGCCGGCAGCGGCACACGATCACTCGCCGAGCTGCTGCACGCCCACAACACCAGGCTCCACTTCTTTCCCTGGGGCGCCACGGGGCTCAATTTCAACGGCACGCCGGATTGTCCGGTGGGCGACATCGAGCAGCAGCGCCAGGTGTCGGCGTTCGTACGCGACGCCCTCGATCGCTTCCTGCGGTCGCATGGCGGCGTGCACAAACGGGCGATGGACGTCCTGACCTATGTCCGGAGCCTGACGCTTCCCTACGAGACGGTGCCGTCGGCGGAAGCTTCGCCCGCCGATCCCGCCGCGGTGCAGGCGGAGGCGGCGCTGCGCGACCAGGGCAAGGCATTGCGCCCGTTCCTGATCCGCCCGGCCGGACGGCGGCTGGCGATGTCCGACTGGACCGGCCGGGGCAACAGCGTGGGCTGGCCCTCCCTCCTCAGATCCACCGTCGGCCTCTATGGCCTGCTGCTGCTTATCGCGGTCGTCTGCCTGAACGGCGCAGCGATCCATGCCGTTGTCGGCACGACGCCATGGATCACGCCGACCCTGCTGGTCGTGTCAGGCGTCGCCACGGCCGCTCTTCTCATCGCGACCTTCGTCGCCAACGGCTTCACGCGGATTCGCGAAGGCTGGGATCGGATCGTCACGCTCCTCGTCTACCTCGGGATTCCTCTGGCCGGCCTGCTGGCGCTCGCCATCGTGATCGGCGGCGTAGCCGTCGCTTCGTGCGAAGCCTCCTGGATCCTGCAGGGCTGGTTTCCCACGCTCGCCGAGAACCTTCGCTGGGTGCTGGCGGTGGCATGCGGCCTCGTCGTGACCACAATCGTCCTGCGCGCGCTTGCCGTGCTGCTGCCGCTGCTCTGGCGGTATCGCCGGCCCCTGACCCTGGCGGTCGCAGCGACCGCCGTCCTGGCCGTCTTGTGGTTCCTGTCGAAACATCTTGGCGCGCTGGCGCTCACGGTGACCGGCGGCGTCCTGGCGAGCTTCCTGCTGTTCCTGGCGGTTGCCGGCGTTTTTCTGGCCGTCCTCTACTGGCATGAGCAGCGCGACGTGCCCGACGAGCGGACGGCGCCGCTCGACTCGATCGCCCGCATCGCGGCGACGGAAAATCCCCCCGGCTACGTGCACAATCACATCACGGCGGTGACGCCCTTGAAGCCCGGCGCCTTCCGCAAGCTCACGCTGGCGGTGTCGCTTTGGGGCATCGGCAAGCTGGTGCAGTACTGGTTCCGGCCGGGCTTCGTGCTCAACATGGGCACGATCCACTACGCGCGATGGTTTCGCCTGCCCGGCAGCGAGATGCTGGTGTTCTTCTCCAACTACGACGGCAGCTGGCAGAGCTATCTCGAGGATTTCGTCACCAAGGCCCATAGCGGCCAGTCGGCGGCGTGGAGCAACGGTCGGGGATTTCCGAAGACGACACTGCTGGTGCTCGAAGGCGCGAAGGACGGCGATCGCTTCAAGCGCTGGGTGCGGCGCCAGCAGATCGTGACGCAGTTCTGGTACAGCCGCTTCCCCGACATGACGACCGACCAGATCCGCACCAATGCCCTCATCCACGACGGCCTCATGCGGGCGCAGACCGACACTGCCGCACGCGCCTGGCTCGACTGCATCGGAACCATGCCCCGTCCCGACGACGCGCTCGAGACCGACGAGATCCAGTCGATCGTCTTTCGCGGCCTGCCAGCCTATCGCTACACGCTGAACGCCGCGCTCGTGCTTCCCGAAGACAGGGCGGCGCGGGGCGCGTGGCTGGATCTCCTGCGCAAGGAGGTGAGATTCGGCGAGCAACCGGACCTCTCGCAACGACGCGCGACGTTCGTCGGCTTCTCTGCGCGCGGCATCGCCAGATGCCTTGACTGCCACGACCGCCCGGAAGAAGCCGAGCGGGTGATGAGCACCTTTCCGTCGGCCTTTCGCCTCGGCATGGCCAGTCGCGCCGCGATCCTGGGAGACCGTGGGGCGTCGGCGCCTGACTCGTGGCGCTGGACAGACGCCGATACCGCCGAGGGCTCCGCCAGGACGGCCGACGTCATGCTCTTCGTCTACGGCAGGACGATCGAGGACTGCCGCGAGACCCTGGATCGGCACTACGCGGTCCTGAAGCCGGCAGCGACCTGGGAGATCACGACCCAACCCACGGAGAAGTCGCTCAAGGCGGAGGAAGAAGGCAAGTCCAAGGGCGCGGCGCCGATGTACGAGCATTTCGGTTTCCGCGACGGCATCTCCCAGCCGATCATCCGCGGCAGCCAGCGCGCCACGGCGACCGGCAGCGCCGCCGACCTGGTCGCCGCCGGCGAGCTGATCCTGGGCTACAGGAACAGCGCCGGCTACGTCGCGCCGGCGGTGACCGTACCGGCCGAGCACGACCCCGGCGACGACCTGGAAACCGACACGCCGTCCTTCGCCTCGCGCTTTCCGCGCTTCGACGGATCGCAGGATTCGGAGTCGCGCGACTTCGGCCGCAACGGCACCTTCGTGGCGGTCCGGCAGCTGGTGCAGGACGTCGAAGGGTTCAACGGCTTCGTTGCCGCCCAGCGGCGGGAGCTCGAGAGCTATCCGGGCATCCAGGAAGCAATCGGCGGTCCGATCACGGAAGACTGGATCGCCGCCAAGATGATGGGACGCTGGCATACCGGCGCCTCGCTCATCCGCGCGCCGCACGCCGTCAAAGGCCGCCAGCCGCCCGAGACGGCGGACAACGACTTCAATTTCGCCAGCGACGACCCGCAAGGGCTGCGCTGCCCCTTCGGCGCGCATATCCGCCGCGCCAACCCGCGCGGCAGCCTGGCGCCCGACGATCCGGCGCAAGGCCTGATCGAGCGACGTCACCGCCTGTTGCGGCGCGGTCGCCCCTACACCGGCGCCGACGGCGATCCGGCGGAGCGGGGAATGCTGTTCGTCGCTCTCTGCGCCGACCTCGAACGGCAGTTCGAGTTCCTGCAGCAATCATGGATCGGATCACCCGCTTTCCATGGCCTGACCAACGAACCCGATCCCATCACCGGACCGCCGCCCTGCAACGGCACGCACGACTTCACGATCCCGACGACGGCCGGCGCCATCACGCTCAAGGGCCTCAGGAACTTCGTGACGGTGAAGGCCGGCGGCTATTTCTTCATGCCGAGCCGCTCGGCCCTGCGCTTCCTCGCGAGCCAGGCGGAACGCCCGCCGCGATGATCCCGGCGCTCGACCGGCCGCCCTTCCGGCCACGCTTCCCGTGGTTGACCGGCAATCTGCAGAGCCTCGCCACGGTACTCCTGCCGGCCCCGAAGGAGGTGGCGCCGCACGCCAGAGAAGCGCTGCGCCTGGCCTTGCCGGACGGCGACATCCTGCACGCGACGCTCGACCGCCCGGTCGAGCCGAAGCCCGGCCGGCCGACCGTGCTGCTGATCCACGGCGCCGGCGGATCGGCAGGCAGCCCGTACATGCTGCGCGCGTCGCGCCAAATGCTCGACAGTGGCCATCGGGTCGTGCGCCTCAACCTGCGGGGCGCCGGCCCGTCGCGGGCCGACTGTCGCGGCCAGTACTATGCCGGCGGCAGCGCGGACCTCGGCGCCCTCCTCGCCCTGCTGCCGGGCAGCCTGGCGACGGACGGGCTGGTCGCCGTGGGTTACTCGGTGGGCGGCGCCATTCTGTTGAAATATCTCGGCGAAGCGGGCCAGGACACGCCCCTCGCTGCAGCGGCCAGCGTCTCCGCCCCCATCGACCTGGCCGCGACCTGTCGCAACCTGATGCGCCCGTGTAACTGGCTGTCACATTTCATGCTGCTGCGGCAGATGAAACGCGAGGCCCTGGGCCCGGGCGCCGCCCTCACGCCGGCCGAGCGCGACGGCATCCGCAAGGCACGCACGCTATGGCAGTTCGACGAGCAGTTCACGGCGCCGCGCAACGGCTTCGCCGACGTTGCCGACTATTACGCGCGGTGCAGCGCCATGGAGTTCCTGGGTGGAATCCGGATCCCCACCCTGGTGGTGGCCGCGCAGGACGACCCGTGGGTTCCGTGCGCCGCCTATCTCGGCCAGCACTGGAGCGCGTACGAATCCCTGTGCTTGCTGCCGCTGCTGCCTGAACAGGGCGGCCATGTCGGCTTCCACGGGGTCGGCAGCCGTCACCCCTGGAGCGATCGTGCTGTCGCAGGATTTCTGGCCTTCCACCGGTAGGCGCGACCAATGGCCCCTCGACATTTGCAGTCCTGTGCACAATTTTGCCGCCTTCCGGTGGGACAGGGACCGTCGGTGCAAGTACATTCGTGCCGCGATTTTGCCCGGCCAACGAGTTACAATGAATAATTGGATGGTGTGGATGGGGAGCGGTCGCCCATGGGGCGCGTAAGAAGATTCCTCGCGATCATAGGCGTGGCCATGATCGGCATGATCGCCGGTCTTGCGGCTTGGTTCGCGCCGAGCCTGCCGACCGGCATCGCCCAGGATGCGGCACGGCCCAACCATCAGCCACTGATCTCGCGCGGCTACACCGACGCGCCTGCCGGCACGTTCACGGTGGCGGGTGATCCTCTGGGCGGCGCGACCCTGATCGAGCTGCGCATCAAGGATGGCCAGAGCGTCAAGGAAGGCGAGATCGTCGGCGTGCTGTCGGAGTACCCACGGGCGGATATTGCCGTGCGCACCGCCGAAGCGAGCCTCGAGAAGCTCATGCAGGTGCGCGAGACCATGACCAAAGGATCGCGGGTCACCGAGATCGCCATGGCGGAAGACAACGTCGCGCAGACGATCGAGCGCAACCGGCTTAAGGTGCTGGAGCTGCAGCGCTCGGGCAAGCCGCCCGACCAGAAGGAGATCGAGCTCAGCCTCGCCGAACAGAACCTGGAGAAGCAGAAGACCAACCTGGTCCTGCAGAAGCAGACGCTGGCGGCGGACCTGGCGATCAACGCGCTCGACATCGCCAACGCCAAGGCGGTCCTCGACCGGGCGCTGACCAATCG
Organism: Reyranella sp.; assembly: GCF_050185545.1. Taxonomy (GTDB): domain Bacteria; phylum Pseudomonadota; class Alphaproteobacteria; order Reyranellales; family Reyranellaceae; genus Reyranella. Next base: position 24,511 of record NZ_JBFWZI010000066.1, read on the forward strand.
CGAGGCGGCGCTGGTGCGCTCCCCGATCGACGGCGTGGTGACGCAGATCTTCACGCGCCAGGGCGAGCGCGTCAGCCACTTGGGCATCGCCAAGATCGTCGACATGCGCAAGCTGCGCGTGCTGGCCGAGGTCGACGAGCTGCATCTCGACCGGCTGGTCCCCGGCGCCAGGGTCGAGATCACGTTCCGCGGCAGCCCCACCGTCTATACCGGCAAGGTGGTGCGCTCACCGATGACGGTAACGCGCGTGAAGCGCAGCAAGGCCGATCTGGGCGAGGGCAGCGCCCACCAGGTCGAGGCCGAGATCGAGTTCGACGATCCGAGCAAGATCCCGCAGATGCTCGAACGCGAGACGCGCGTCGTCTTCCTGTGACGGAGCGACCTGCGGAGTCGCCGGTCACGGCACTTCGCGGACCGGCGCTCTCCTTCTCCGGCGATCCCTTCAGCGATGGGCTCGAGCGCACCATGGTGCACGAGCCCGACGCTATCGTTGCCATGCAGGATGGCCGCATCACGCATTTCGGCCCGGCCGGCACCGTCCAGCGACTGCTGCCGCAGGGCACCGAGATCCGCGACTACGGCAAGGACGCGCTGATCTCGGCGGGCTTCGTCGACACCCACGTCCATTTCCCCCAGACGCCGATGATCGCCGCCTATGGCGAGCAACTGCTCGACTGGCTCGAGAAGTACACCTTTCCCAACGAGCTGAAGTTTGCCGACAAGGAGCACGCCCGCCGCGTCGCCCGCATCTTCCTGCGCGAGAACCTGCGCAACGGCATCACGACCAGCTGCGTCTACTGCACCGTCCATCCGCAATCGGTCGACGCCCTGTTCGAGGAGGCCGAGGCGCTCGGCCTCAGGCTGGCGGCCGGCAAGGTGCTGATGGATCGCAATGCCCCGGACGGCCTGCGCGACACGGCGCAATCGGGCTACGACCAGTCGCAGGCCCTGATCGCCAAGTGGCACGGCCGCGGCCGGCTGCTCTATGCCATCACGCCGCGCTTTGCCGGCACCAGCTCGCCCGAGCAGCTCGCCGCCGCCGGCGCGCTGTGGCGGGTGCACGACGACTGCCTGATGCAGACCCACATCGCCGAGAGCCGGGCCGAGGTGGCCTGGATCAAGGAGCTGTTTCCCGATCGCCGCAGCTACCTGGACGTCTATGACCATCACGGCCTGTGCGGCCGCCGCGCGTTGTTCGGCCACGGCATCTGGCTGCAGGACGACGAGCTGCAGCGCCTGTACGTCACAGGCGCGGCGATCGCCCACTGCCCGACGTCGAATTTCTTCCTTGGCAGCGGCGCGTTCGACGTCTTTCGCGCCACGGCGCGCGAGCGGCCGATCCGGGTCGGCCTGGGTACCGACATCGGCGCGGGGACCTCGTTCTCCATCCTGGCGACCCTGGGAGAGGCCTACAAGGCGAGCCAGCTGAACGGCCGGTCCCTGTCGGCCTGCCATGCCTACTATCTCGCGACCCGGGGCTCGGCCCGGGCGATGTATCTCGACGACCGCATCGGCAGCCTGGCGCCGGGCATGGAGGCGGACCTGGTCGTGCTCGACATGCGTTCCACGCCGCTGATCGATTTCCGCATGAACCTGGCGGCCGACTTCGCCGACCAGCTGTTCGTCCAGATGACCTTGGCCGACGACCGCGCAGTCCAGGCGACCTATGTCGCCGGCCGCATGGCCTACAGCCGAACAGCCCCTGGTCTTGTGTGAAAATTGGGTTGCGGCCCATAAATATTGTGGCCGGTTGGCCACTTTCACGGTACGCTCGACCCGGTCAATGAAGGAGGTCGCTTATCCGTTCGAGGACGCTGTGCCCGACGGACTGTGGATCACCGGTGGCTAGTCCATCGAGTGCCTTGGCAACCGCACCTTCACGACTGCCGATCGCCGACGCCTCCGCTTGCGGGGGCGTTTCTCTTTTGGCGACAGGCCCGCGGGCTTGTTCCGCGGGCGCCCTGCGGGCTCGCCCGTGGGCGGCTTCCCTCACCTACCGTCCTTGCTCCGGAGTACGCCAATGGCAAAACGCGCCACTCGCCGCGCCAAGCTGCACGCCATCGACACGGGTCGTATTCACAATCTCGTCTTCGAGCCGGCGCCGGCCAACGACCGGGAGCAAAGTTATGTCCGCAAGATCCGGCCGCGCAGCGACAACCAGCGCATCCTGATGGAAGCGATCGAGGCGACCCCGCTCACCATCGCCATGGGCCCGGCGGGGACCGGCAAGACCTACCTGGCCATTTCGGCCGCGGTCGAGGCCCTCGAGGCCGGCAGCGTCTCGCGCATCGTTCTGTCGCGGCCGGCAGTGGAGGCCGGCGAGAACCTCGGCTTCCTGCCCGGCGACATGCGCGAAAAGCTCGACCCCTACCTGCGCCCGCTCTACGACGCCCTGAACGACCGGATGGGCCCCAAGCGCCTGCGCCAGCACCTCGACGACGGGACCATCGAGATCGCTCCCGTGGCCTTCATGCGCGGTCGCACCCTGAACAACAGCTTCGTGCTGATCGACGAGGCACAGAATTGCACCTACGGCCAGCTCAAGATGCTGCTCACCCGGCTCGGCTGGCATTCCACCATGGTCATTACCGGCGATCCCGACCAGACCGACCTGCTGCCCGAGCTCAGCGGCCTGGGTCAGATCGGCCGGAGGCTGGAGGGACTCGACGACGTCGCCGTCGTCCGGCTCACCGACCGGGATGTCGTCCGTCACCCCCTCGTCGGCCGCATGCTGTCGGTACTATAGCGTTCCGGCACGCACCGACTTACCCACCGAACGAAGCGTGGCTGACAATCGGATCAGACCGGGAACATCAGCCACGGCCAGCCCTTTCTGAGAGCTATCCCCAACTCAAAAAGACTTTGAAAGACAATAGGTTAAGGGCGAATTTCGGCTCGACTGCCATCGTGGCCACTTCAAGTCAATACAGTGACGCTGACGCAACAGGCGACCGCCCGATCGCTTGTTCACAGACTTTCCCACACCGACCCGCGGTCGGGTGAGAATGGTTCGGCCTACCCATATAAAGGGCGGCCTCCGACAGGTTCTCCGTGAGCGACGACACCGACATCGAAACCGACCCCAAACCGAGCGAGGGCTCGCTCGCCGACGGCATGCGGATCATCGCCGAGTTCGTGCGCACCCTGCCGCGCAAACCTGGCGTCTACCGCATGATCGCGGCCGACGGCGAGGTGCTCTATGTCGGCAAGGCGCGCTCGCTGCGCAGCCGGGTCGCCGCCTACACCCAGCCGACCCGGCTCGAGATCCGCCTGATGCGCATGGTGTCGGCGACCCGGACCATGGAGTTCGCCATCACCGACAGCGAGGCCGAGGCCCTGCTGCTGGAAAACAACTTGATCAAGCGCTTCCGGCCGCGCTTCAACGTGCTGCTGCGCGACGACAAGTCGTTCCCCTACATCGTCATCCGCCGCGACACCGAATGGCCGCAGCTGGCCAAGCACCGCGGCACGCGCGAGCCGGACAACGAGTATTTCGGCCCGTTCGCCTCGGCCACCGCGGTCAACCGGACGCTCTATGCCCTGCAGCGGGCGTTCCCCCTGCGCTCGTGCTCCGACGGCGTGTTCTCGACCCGCACCCGTCCCTGCCTGCAGTTCCAGATCAAGCGCTGCACGGCGCCCTGCGTCGGCCGCATCGACAGGGCCGAGTACGGCACGATCGTCGACGAAGTGCGCGACTTCCTGGGCGGCCGCAACCGCGAGGTCCAGCAGGCCCTGTCGCAGCGCATGGAGCAGGCCTCGAGCGACCTCGAGTTCGAGCGCGCCGCCGTCCTGCGAGACCGCATTCGCGCCCTGGCGCACATCCAGTCGCACCAGTCGATCAGCCTGCATTCGATCGACGAGGCCGACATTTTCGCCGCGCATGCCGAGGGCGGGCAGGTCTGCGTCCAGGTGTTCTTCCTGCGCGCCGGCCAGAATCTCGGCAACCGGGCCTATTTCCCGGTTCACACCAGGGACCTCGACGAGCCCGCGGTGCTGTCCGCCTTCATCGGCCAGTTCTACGAGGCCCGCCCGGCGCCCCGCCTGATCCTCACCAGCCACGACATCGCCGAGGCCGACCTGCTGGAAAGCGCGCTGGCCATGACGGCCGGCCACAAGGTCGAGATTCGCCATCCCAAGCGTGGCGACCAGAAGGATGCGCTCGACCAGGCGGTGTCCAACGCCCGCGAGGCGCTCGCACGACGCATGGCCGAACGCGGCACGCAGCGCCAGCTGCTCGAGGGCGTGGCCCGCGTGTTCGGGCTCGACGGCCCGCCCGAGCGCATCGAGATCTACGACAACAGCCACATCCAGGGCAGCGCGCCGATCGGCGCCATGGTGGTCGCCGGGCCGGAAGGCTTCATCAAGAACTCCTACCGGAAATTCAACATCAAGACCGAAGGCGCGGCGGGCGACGATTTCGCCATGATGCGCGAGGTGCTGTCGCGGCGCTTCGGCCGGGCGCTGCGCGAGGATCCCGAGCGCACCGAGGAACACTGGCCCGACCTGGTGCTGATCGACGGCGGCCAGGGGCAGCTCGAGGCCGCGCGCGGCGTCCTCATGGAACTCGGCCTGGAGGATATTGCCGTGGTCGGCATTGCCAAGGGCCCCGACCGCGATGCCGGCCGCGAGCGTTTCTTCGCGCCGGGCAAGCCGCCTTTCTCGCTCGAGCCGCGCGATCCGGTGCTCTATTTCCTGCAACGCCTGCGCGACGAAGCGCACCGCTTTGCCATCGGCACGCACCGCACGCGTCGGGCTGCCGACATCACGCGCTCGGCGCTCGACGAGGTGCCCGGCATCGGCGCCGGCCGAAAACGCGCCCTGCTGCACCATTTCGGCAGCGCCCGCGCCGTCGCCATGGCGACGCTCGAGGACATCAAGGCCGTCGACGGCATCTCCGACGCGCTCGCCCAGAAGATCCACGCCCATTTCCGCGGCGAGGGATGAGCGATCATACACTTCGGAGATCTTCCGGACGGCGGGCGTCCCGCCCCCGCATCAGCTCGAGCGGGCGGGACGCCCGCGGGCCGGTAGACCTGTCCGCCGAGGTGACAGGCCCCCACCAAAAGGGGTGTAACGGTCCGTATTGCTCAACCTGCCCAACCGGCTGACGCTGTCGCGCATCGCGGCGATCCCGCTGGTGGTCGCCTGCCTGTGGTTCGACCGCGCCTGGACCCAGTGGCTGGCCATGAGCCTGTTCGTGATCGCCTGTGTGACCGACTGGTTCGACGGGTACTTCGCCCGCCGCTATCACCAGATTTCGCGCCTCGGCCGCTTCCTCGATCCGATCGCCGACAAGCTGCTGGTCGCGGCGACTCTGCTGATGCTGGTCTACAACGGCACGCTGCACGGCATCCACGTGCTGGCTGCCCTGATCATCCTGATGCGCGAGATCCTGGTTTCCGGCTTGCGCGAATTCCTTGCCGAATTGCGTGTCGGCGTGCCGGTGAGCCAGCTTGCAAAATGGAAGACAGGCGCCCAGATGGTCGCCATCGCCTTTCTGCTGCTGCGCGATGTCTCGCCACCGGTCGTCACATCGACCGGGCTGGTGCTGATCTGGATCGCCGCAGGTCTGACCCTGATCACCGGCTACGACTATCTGCGGACGGGATTGCGCCACATGGCGGAGGACCAGCCGACTCCCGGAGGTGCCGAGTGAAGGTCCGCTATTTCGCCTGGATGAAACGCCGCGTCGGCCTCGACGAGGAGGACGTGACTCCGCCGGCGACCGTGGCGACCGTGGCCGATCTCGTCGCCTGGCTGCGCACGCGCAGCCCCGGCCACGCCGAGGCGCTGGCGGAAGGCGCGGCATTCGGCGCCGCCGTCGACCAGCGCACCGCGCCATTCGACGCGCCGATCGCCGGCGCCCGCGAGGTCGCGTTCTTCCCTCCCTTTACCGGCGGGTGATGACATGAGCGTGCGCGTCCAGGAGAGCGACTTCGACGTCGGCGCAGAGCTCGACCAGCTGACCCGGGACAACCGACGGATCGGCGGGCTCGCGGTTTTCGTCGGCCTGGTGCGAGAGCTGCATGTCCGCGAAGGGCTGCATCGCGAGCGTATCGATTCGCTGACGCTCGAGCACTATCCGGGCATGACCGAGAAGGCGCTCGAGGACATCGAGGCCGAAGCCCATCGGCGCTGGCCGCTCGAAGCGACGCTGATCGTCCATCGCTACGGCAGGATGGAAGCGGGCGAACGGATCGTGCTGGTGGCCGTCGGCTCGCCGCACCGCGAGGCCGCTTTCGAGGCCTGCGAGTTCCTGGTCGACTGGCTGAAGACCAAGGCGCCGTTCTGGAAGCTCGAGGAAACACCGGCCGGCGACAAGTGGGTCGACGCCCACGAAGGCGACGACGCGGCGGCCGCGCGCTGGGAGCAGAAGAGCGGCTAGTTTCCTGTGCCGCGCGGAGCGCCATCGGCGACTCCCAGCCAGTAAGCAACTGTCGCGAACATCGTCTTCCGGACCGCGAGCGTCTCGCTCGCTCATGACTTTGAGCGAGCGAGACGCTCGCGGTCCGGAAGACAGGCCTCAGGTCCGGCCTTCGCCCCGCTTCACCGACGTCTGCTTCCTTGGTAGAGTTTCGCAAATCAAGTCGACAACCAACGGGAGTAGACGCTCATGAGCTCATCGGAGAGATTCGAGAGGCGATCAGGCATGTCTCGCCGTGCGCTGGTCGGAGCCGCCGGCGCGACTGCCGCGACCCTGGCGGCAGGAGAGGTCCTCGCGCAGGCGCCGGCCGGGCCGGTTGCACCTCCGTCGACGATCACCACACCACCCCGCGACTTCAGTCGCAGCGGTGCGCCGACCACCTACTTCACCGACCCCGACATCCTCACCGTCGATCCGAGCTTCAATGCGCTCCGGCAGCCCAACACGCCGATCAAGCGGCTGTGGACCGGTGCCATGTGGAACGAAGGGCCGGCCTGGAACGCGCAGGGCCGCTACCTGGTCTGGAGCGACATTCCGAACAACCGGCAACTGCGCTGGCTCGAGGACGATGGCCGGGTCAGCGTGTTCCGCAGCCCGTCCAACAACAGCAACGGCAACACATTCGACTTCCAGGGGCGCCAGCTCTCCTGCGAGCACCTGACCCGGCGCGTCGTGCGTTACGAGCTCGACGGCTCGGCAACGGTGCTGGCGGACGCTTTCGACGGCAAGAAGCTGAACTCACCCAACGATGTCGTGCCGCACCCGGACGGCAGCTACTGGTTCACCGATCCACCCTACGGCGGACAGCTTTACGAAGGCACGACCGACGTGGCGGGCGGCCCGAGCAATGCCGCGGGCAAGATCAACCCGCGACTGGGCCAGCCGCCCGGCATCGGCATGGCCAGGCGCGAGCTGCCGACCAACTGCTATCGCATCGATCCCAGCGGCCGCATCGACCTCGTCGTCACGGAAGAGCAGGTGCCCGATCCCAACGGGCTCTGCTTCTCGCCCGACTACAAGACCCTCTACATCGCCAGCACGGGCAAGGGACCCGGCGACACCGGCCCCGGCGGCAAGGGCGAGGTCTATTCCTTCACCGTGGGATCCGACAACAAGGTGTCCAATCGCAAACTGTTCAGCGATTTCATGATCGACGGCGTCAAATGCGGGCCCGATGGCCTGCGCTGCGACGTCTTCGGCAATCTCTGGATCTCGAGCAATGCCGGCCGGTCGGTCGGCTACAGCGGCGTCACCGTGTGGAACCCGGAAGGCAAGCTGATCGGCCGTATCCGGTTGCCGGAGGTCTGCGGCAACATCTGCTTCGGCGGCCCCAAGCGGAACCGCCTGTTCATGGCGGCGAGCCAGTCGCTCTACGCCGTCTATCTCGCGGTCCAGGGCGCTGCACCGGGCTGAGAGCTTATTCGTCGTCGCGCACGCTCCTTTCATTCTCCTCTCCAGCTTCGCTGGGGAGGTATCCGTGTCATCGCGGACGGAGGGGTCATGAGTCTTCGCTTGGAGCGCGCCACCTGAGGCGGAATAACCTTCGCCGATGTGGCGCTCGTCTTGTGAATCACACACGCCATGAGCGCCACAGTGTGGCGCGCTCCCGGTTCATGACCCCTCCGTCGCCGAAGACGGCGACACCTCCCCAGCTTTGCTCGGGAGGAGAATGAAAGTGCGTGCGCACCCTAAGCACCGGGTATGCGCCTGCAGCCTCCATGGTGCGTCGCGCGAGTTCTGGGTACGCTCGGCGATCGTTTGCGTAACCTTCGAGGAAGCACCCCATGTCCGATCGGCCGATCTCCAGCGACCCCCTCCCCGGCGACGAGCTGGTGACGTACCGCTCGAAGGCAGGGCAGCCCGCGGTCGTGGCGGCGCGTCAGCGCGACCGCGGCGTCGGCCCCTTCAAGCGCCTCGTGCTGCGCGACGCGACAGTGATCGACGGCACCGGCGCACCGCCGATCGGGCCGACCGACATCGTGATCGAGAGCAACCGGATCACGCTCCTGAAGAAGGTGACGGGCAATCTCGCCACTGCCGCCAACCGGCCAGCCGCGGGCGATCACGAGATCGATTGCCGCGGCAAGTGGGTCACGCCGGGTTTCATCGACTGCCACGCCCACGCCGGCGTCGCCTACCATGCGGCCAACGGTTGGGTCCCGCCCGTCGACTATGTCTACAAGCTCTGGCTGGCGCACGGGGTCACCACCGTGCGCGAGATGGGCTCGATGAACGGCCTCGGCTGGATGCTCGACCAGAAGAAGCGGTCGGCGGAAAACAGCATCGCGGCACCCCGCCTGCTTGCCTACGCCTACTTTCCGGCGGTCAACGACATGCTGAAGGTGGTCCATACCCCCGACGAGGGACGGTCCTGGCTGCGCCAGCTCAAGGAGCGCGGCGCAGACGGCGTGAAGTTTTTCGGCGCACCGCCCGCCATCATGGAAGCCGCCCTCGACGAATGCCGCAAGCTCGGTCTCCGCTCGGGCTGTCATCACGCCCAGATGTCCGTCACCCGCATGAACGCCCTCACCACGGCGCGCTGGGGGCTGACGAGCGCCGAGCATTATTACGGGCTGCCCGAATCCCTGTTCGAGGATCGCGTGGTCCAGAACTTCCCGCTCGATTACGACTACAACGACGAGTACTTCCGCTTCTCCGTCTCCGGCCAGATGTTCGAGCAGGGCGCCAAGCCCGGCTCGGCCAAATGGAACGAGGTGCTGGATCGCTTCCTCGAGCTCGGTTTCACGTTCGTGCCGACCTTCACGATCTACGACGCCAATCGCGACCTGATGCGCGCGCGGCAGGCCGACTGGCACAAGGAGTACACCTGGAAGTCGATGTGGGAGTACTTCACCCCGCAGCGCGGCGGGCACGGCTCCTACTGGTATCGCTGGTCGACCCGGAACGAGATCGAGTGGAAGGAGAACTATCGCCTGTGGATGGCGTTCATCAACGAATACAAGAATCGCGGCGGCCGTGTCTGCGCCGGCAGCGACTCGGGCTTCATCTACCAGACCTTCGGCTTCGGCTATATCCGTGAGCTGGAGCTCCTGCAGGAGGCGGGGTTCCATCCGCTCGAGGTCATCCGCTCGGCCACGTCACAGGGCGCGGCCTTGTGCGGGCTGCAGGACGACCTCGGGACATTGGAGGTCGGCAAGTACGCCGACCTGCTGGTGCACGACCACAATCCGCTCACCGACTTCAAGCTGCTTTACGGGACCGGCGCGATGCGCCTCGACGAGGCGACCAACCGTGTCGAATGGCATCGCGGCCTCAAGTACACGATCAAGGACGGCGTGATCTTCGACACCGCCGAGTTGCTCGCCGACGTCCGCGAGCTGGTCAAGGAAACGTGGGCGGAAGACGTCCCGGCCCGGTATCGGCAGCAGCAGCAAGAGGCGGCGCAGTGAACAGGTCTGCGGGTGATGCATCCGGGGGGCCGGAATTCGTCGTGCTGACCGGGTTTCTCGGATCGGGGAAGACCACCCTGCTGCGCGACTTTCTCAGGCTTCCCCAGGGCACCGACACCGCCGTGATCGTGAACGAGGTCGGCGAGATCGGTCTCGACGGTGCGATCCTGCGCGAAAGCGGCACGGGCACACCCATCGCCATGCTGTCGAACGGCTGCATCTGCTGTCAAGCCGGCGGCGACCTCGCCCACACGGTCGAAGCCCTGCTCGCCGTCGAACGGCCGGGCGCCCGGGGTCCGCTGCGCAGGATCATCCTCGAGACCAGCGGGCTTTCGAAGCCGGGACCGGTCCTGCGCCAGCTCGCGAGCCTCGCCGAGCATCGCCTGAGGGTGAGCGTGGTGGCGACGTTCGATGCCAGCTGCGGATTGCGTCCCGCGGCCTTCGAGGAAGCGGCTGCACAATGGGCGGCGGCTCACCGCATCGTCGTCACCAAGGGCGATATTCTCGCCAACGACGCCGCCGACGACGGGGCGCACGCGCGGGCAAAATGCGAAGCCCAGGCACTCAATCCGTTGGCAGAGATCGTGGCGAGCACGTCCCGCGACGAGGCAGCCGCAGCGGCCTTTGCGCCGCTGGCCCGCGCTCTGGCGACGGCTGCATTGCCGCGCGTTGCCACCGCGGCTCCGCATCCGCGCATCGCCGTGCGGCTTGCGCTGCCAGCCGGCGTCATCGGCTACGACGCCCTGGCGGCCTGGCTCGACAATCTCGCCGGTGCCCTGGGCGACCGGCTGTTGCGGCTGAAGGGGCTGATCCGTGTGGCAGAGAGCCCGCGGCCGGTCCTGGTGCAAAGCGTCGGCACCCTGTTCTCGCCCCCGCGTCCGTTCGGCACGCCAGTTTCCGACCTGCCACTCTTTCTCGTCATCATCGCCCGCGACCTCGAGGATGGCGAACTCGAAGCCGTCCAGCCGGTTGACCTTTTCGCCTTCTCGTCCGCGACGCAACCCGGAACCATCGTTCGTGTGGGCTCGCTCCGATCCGCGGCGGTGGAATGGATGTGATAGCCGGCGCGTGCCGAGTTGCCTCATGGCCGAGAACGCGCCACGCCGTGGCGCTCATGGTCTTCTGGACCGCGGGCGTCCCGCCCCCACAAGCATCAAGTCAAGAGCGGGCGGGACGCCCCCGGTCCACAAGATTGCCACCGAGTGGCGCGCACC
>NZ_JBFWZI010000067.1:0-7322 GCF_050185545.1 Reyranella sp.
AAACCGGTCCGGAGCATGGACCCGATCGCGCCTGCCATCGGATCGAGAATGCGCGCTTGGGCGTTCGGTGGCGCATCGGGCACATTCCGTTCGGCTGTTCCAGCCGAACGGAATGTGCTCTAGGGTGAATCGAGGCATCGACGGGGATTCAACGAGGACATGAGCAAGAGAATTCTGGTCACCGGCGGCGCGGGCTTCCTGGGATCTCACCTGTGCGAACGGCTGCTGGCGGACGGCAACGACGTGCTGTGCGTCGACAACTATTTCACGGGCAGCAAGCAGAACATCACGGCGTGCCTGGGTAATCCGCGCTTCGAGCTGATGCGCCACGACGTCACCTTCCCGCTCTACGTCGAGGTCGACGAGATCTACAACCTCGCCTGCCCGGCGTCGCCGATCCACTACCAGCACGATCCGGTGCAGACGACCAAGACCAGCGTGCACGGCGCGATCAACATGCTGGGATTGGCCAAGCGCACGCGCGCCAAGATCTTCCAGGCCTCGACCAGCGAGGTCTACGGCGACCCCACCGTGCACCCGCAGGTCGAGTCCTATCGCGGCAACGTCAATCCGCTGGGGCCGCGCGCCTGCTACGACGAGGGCAAGCGCTGCGCCGAGACGCTGTTTTTCGACTATTGGCGCCAACACAAGCTGCGCATCAAGGTGGCGCGCATCTTCAACACCTACGGCCCCCGCATGCATCCCAACGACGGCCGGGTGGTGTCGAACTTCATCGTCCAGGCGCTGAAGGGCGAGGACATCACGATCTACGGCGACGGCATGCAGACCCGCGCCTTCTGCTATGTCGACGACCTGATCGCGGGCTGGCTGCGCCTGATGGACCACACGCCGGACGATTTCACCGGCCCGGTCAATCTCGGCAATCCGGTCGAGATGCCGATCAGGCATCTGGCCGAGAAGGTCATCCAGATCGTCGGCGGCAGGTCGAAGATCGTCCAGGCGCGCCCGCTGCCGGTCGACGATCCGCTGCAGCGATGCCCCGACATCTCGTTGGCGCGCGAGAAACTCAAGTGGGAGCCCAAGGTTCCGCTCGACGTGGGCCTTGCCAAGACAATCGAGTATTTCGATGGCCTGCTGCGCAGCAACAGCCAGGTCAGCCGGGTCGGGCGGTAGTTCTTTTTCCTCCCCAGCGTCTTCGCTGGGTGTCCGCGTCTTCGCGGACGGAGGGGTCATGAATCTTCATTCTGGACCGCGGGCGTCTCGCCCGCTCAAGATTCATGAGCGGGCGGGACGCCCGCGGTCCTCATGATTCATGAGCGGGCGGGACGCCCGCGGTCCAAATGAGCCCTGACCCCTCCGTCGCCGTAAGACGGCGACACCTCCCCAGCGAAGGCGCCGGGGAAGAGAGTGATTACTGCGCCGCCACCGCCTTCGGCAGGGCGTTGACGACCGAGGCGCGGCCCGAGGTCATCTCGTCGTGGATCCACTTGTAGGTCTTCTCCATGCCGTCCTCGAGACGGATGGAAGGGGCCCAGCCCATCAGCTGCTTGATCAGGGTGTTGTCGCTGTTGCGGCCGCGCACGCCCTTCGGCGCGTCGAGCTTGTAGCTGCGCTTCAGCTTCACGCCGGCGATCTTCTCGACGATGTCGACCAGGCGGTTGATGCTCACCAGCTCGTCGCTGCCGATGTTCAGCGGCTCGATGATGTCGCTCTGGGCCAGGCGGATCGTGCCGTCGGTGCAGTCGTCGATGTACATGAAGGAGCGGGTCTGCTCGCCGTCGCCCCAGATCTCGATCTCGTGCTTGCCGGAGAGCTTGGCGGCGATGACCTTGCGGCAGATGGCGGCCGGCGCCTTCTCGCGGCCGCCGTCGTAGGTGCCCTCTGGCCCGTAGACGTTGTGATAGCGGGCGACGCGGGTGGCGATGCCGTAATCTTCGCGGTAGTGGCGCGCCATGCGCTCGCTGAACAGCTTCTCCCAGCCGTAGCCGTCCTCCGGCATGGCGGGATAGGCGTCCTCCTCCTTGAGCGCCGTGACGTCGGTGCGGGTCTGCTTGTCGCCGTTGTAGACGCAGGCCGACGACGAATAGAAGAAGCGCTCGGCGCCGGCCTCCTTGGCGGCCACCAGCATGTGGGTGCTGATCAGCACTGACAGCATGCACTCGGCTTTGTGCGTCTCGATGAAGCCCATGCCACCCATGTCGGCGGCGAGGTTGTAGATCATGCGGGCGCCCTTGGCGGCGGCGCGGCACGGCTCGAGCAGGGCGAGATCACCGACCTGGTTCTCGACGCCGGGACTCTTCTGGTACCACTCGTCGAGCGGCTTGACGTCGACGGCGCGGATTTTCGTGTGGCCACGCTGCTGCAGAACACGCACCAGATGGCCGCCGATGAAGCCGCCGGCGCCGGTGACGACCACAAGATCATTCTTGGACATGGATGGGCCTTTCACGCGAGGAGAGGGCATTTATCAAATATTTCAAAGGCTTGCCAGCTTGGCCGCGGTGGGCGCGGCAGGCCGGTCGCAGCGCTCCGGGGGGCGGGCACGCCGGGCTGCTCGTTTGCGCGACCCGGGCTTTGCCGTCAAGTCGTCGTATGGGCGCGGCGGGCAAGCGGTCCAAGGCAATTCCCGGCTGGATCGGGCCGCCGATGATGTGGCGGCACGAGGGCTCGTGGCCGGGACCGCGCCACTCATGGGCGCTAACTTTCGCCTCTCCTCCCCAGCTTCGCTGTCAGCTTCGCTGGGGAGGTGTCGCCGTCTTACGGCGACGGAGGGGGCATGACCCTCATGATTCGTGACCCCTCCGTCCGCGAAGATGCGAACACCTCCCCAGCGAGGCTGGGGAGGAGACCAAAAGTTGGCGCCCATGAGCGCGCCAGATGGCGCTCACGGGATCTGTGATCCACACGATGAGCGCCATCGGAGTGGCGCGCTCCCAGCGAAAGGTTTGTTTCTTGCCAGTGGCGCGGTCCCGGCCATTGGTCATGACCCTTCCCCTTGCGAGAAACCGATGGCCGCTTCCAGCGATCTCCTATAGCACTCGCGGGACTGTTCATTGTCGAGGCGTCGTGCCGGCCGCTGCTGCTTTCGTCATCCAGACCGGATCGGGCGGATGACCTACGTTCTCGGGCTCAATGCCTTTCACGCCGACGCTGCCGCCTGCCTGGTCAAGGATGGCAACCTGGTCGCCGCTGTCGAGGAGGAGCGCTTCCGGCGCATCAAGCACTGGGGCGGTTTCCCGAGCGAGGCGATCAAGTACTGCCTGGCCGAGGCCGGCATCGGCCTCGCCGAGATCGAGCATGTCGCCGTCAACAGCGACAACCGCGCCAACCGGTGGCGCAAGCTCGCCTATGTCCTGACGTCAGGCGTCAGCCCCTCGTACGTGCTGAGCCGCCTGCGCCAGCGCGGCGAGCGTGCCGATGTGGCCGGCAATCTCGCCCGCAGCCTGCCCGGCGAGTCGTTCCGCGGCACCGTCCATGCCGTCGAGCATCACCTTTGCCATCTTGCGTCGGCCTTCCTGGTGTCGCCCCACGACAAGGCCGTGGCGGTGTCCGTCGACGGCTTCGGCGACTTCTCGTCGGCCGCCTGGGGACTGGGCGAGGGAGGCACTCTCTCGGTCGACGGCCGAGTCTACTTCCCCCATTCGCTCGGCGTCTTCTACGAGGCCATGACCCAGTTCATCGGCTTCCCGCACTATGGCGACGAGTACAAGGTGATGGGCCTCGCACCCTATGGCGAGCCGCGCCTTGTCGACGCCATGAAGCGGATCGTGCGTCTCGAGCGCGACGGCACCTTCGCCCTCGATCTGCGCTACTTCCGGCATGCCTCGGGCGAGGGGGCGAACTACCAGGTGAAGGACGGCATCCCGTCGGGCGGCCAGCTGTGGAGCGACGGGCTGGTCGACCTGCTCGGGCCGGCGCGCGATCCGGCGGCGCCGCTCGAGGATCGCCATCGCGACATCGCCCGCTCGGCTCAGGTGACCTACGAGAACGCCTTCTTCAATCTCCTGGAGGCGGTGCATCGGCGCTACGGCGTCGACGCGCTCGTCCTGGCCGGCGGCTGCGCCTACAACTCGGTGGCCAACGGCAAGGTGCTGGAGCGTTCGCCGTTCAGGAAGCTCTATGTCCAGTCGGCCGGCGGCGATGCCGGCGGCGCGATCGGTGCGGCCTTCGCCATCTGGCACAAGCTCGGCGGCACCGGCGCCAAGAGGCGCTTCGTCATGGACCACGCCTACTGGGGCCCGTCGGCGACTCCGGACCAGATCGCCTCGGCGATCGACGAGCGCCGCGCCGACTTCGATGCCGCCGGCTGCACCATCGAGCGCATCGCCGACGAGGCGACGTTGTGCCGGCGCACCGCCCAGGCCATTTCCGAGGGCAAGGTGATCGGCTGGTTCCAGGGCCGGCTGGAGTGGGGACCGCGTGCGCTGGGCAACCGCTCGATCCTGGGCGATCCGCGGCGCGCCGACATGAAGGACATCCTCAACCTCAAGATCAAGCGGCGCGAATCGTTCCGGCCGTTCGCGCCCTCGATCCTGCGCGAGGCGGTGCCGGCGTGGTTCGAGACCGACGACGACGTGCCCTTCATGATGCAGGTCTTCCGCATTCGCGCGGAGAAGCGCAAGGAGATTCCGGCCGTCACCCATGTCGACGGCACCGGCCGGCTGCAGACCGTGACCTGGGCCGGCAATCCGCGCTACGCTCGGCTGATCGAGGCATTCCACGCCCTCACCGGCGTGCCGATGGTGCTCAATACCAGCTTCAACGAGAACGAGCCCGTGGTGTGCCGGCCGGAGGAGGCGATCGACTGCTTCCTGCGCACCAGGATGGACGTTCTCGTGCTGGGTGATACGCTGATCGCACGATGATCTCGTTCACCGTCAACGGCACGGTACGCCAGATCGACGCCGAGGCCGACAAGCCGCTGCTCTGGGTGCTGCGCGAGGACCTCGACATCGTCGGGCCCAAGTTCGGCTGCGGCGTGGCGGCGTGTGGCGCCTGCACGGTGCATGTCGACGGCGCCCCGGTGCGCTCGTGCACGATGCCGGTAGCCAGAGTCGCCGGCCGAAGCGTGGTCACCATCGAGGGGCTGGGACAGGGCGCGGTGCACGCCGTGCAGAAGGCGTGGATCGAGCAGCAGGTCCCGCAATGCGGCTACTGCCAGCCGGGCTTCATCATGGCCGCGGCGGCGCTCCTGAAGGCCAGGCCCAGGCCGACCGACAGCGACATCGACGAGGCGCTCTCCAACATCTGCCGCTGCGGCACCTACAGCGCCATCCGCCGCGCGGTGCACCGCGCCGCGGCTCTGCTGGGCGACGGGTCATGAAGCTCACCCGGCGCAAGGCGATCATCGGCGGCATCGTCGGTGGCGGCCTGCTTGGCGTCGGATTCTGGTTCGCCTACGAGCGCGATCGCCTGGGAAGTCGCACCCTGTTCAACGTCAGGTCGGGCGAGGCGGGCCTGAGCGGCTGGGTGAAGATCACGCGGGACAACCGCGTCTTCGTGGCGGTGCCGCGGGCCGAGATGGGGCAAGGCGTCCAGACGGCGCTGGCCATGCTGGTTGCCGAGGAGATGGATGCGCGCTGGGACCAGGTCACGGTCGAAGACCCGCCGGAGGACGGCGTCTACCGCAATGTCGAGATCCTGATCGACGGTCTGCCGTTCTCGCCGGAGGCGACCGGCACCATCGTCGAAGTGGCGCACTGGCTCGCCACCAAGGCGGCCGGCGTGCTGGGTGCCGTGGCGACCGGCGGATCGACGGCGGTGCGCGATGCCTGGCTGCCAATGCGCACCGCCGGCGCGGTGGCGCGCGATCTGCTGCTGCGGGCCGCCAGCCGCAAGGCCGGCGTTCCCGTGGACAGCCTGGACGTGCGAAACGGCGAGGTCCTGCTCAGGAAGGACGGGAGCCTGGTCGCGAGCTTCGGCGAGCTGGTCGACCAGATCGGCGACCTGTCGTCGAGGCCACCGCCGCCGCTGAAGTCGCCTTCCGAGTTCAAGCTGATCGGCAAGCCGCTCGCGCGACTCGACGTCCCGGCCAAGGTGATGGGCGATGCGGTGTTCGGCATCGATGTGCGCCTGCCGGGGCTGATCTACGCTGCGGTCCGCAATGCGCCGACCTTCGGCGGAAGCGCCTATGGCTTCAAGGTCAAGGGCAGTCTGCCCAAAGGCGTCGAGAAGGTCGTGATCCTGCCGGGCGGCATTGCCGCGCTCGGGGCAAGCTGGTGGCGGGCCGACAAGTTCCTGAAGGAAGGACTGGATGTCGACTGGGCGACCGGCCCGGAACCCAAGCTCGACAGCGGCCACCTGTGGCAGCGCTATGCCGAGCTGCTGGCCACCGGAGAGCCGGGGCTGGTGCGCATCCTCGGAAAGGAGAGCAGGCCGGCCGCATCACAGACACTCGAAGCGACCTATCGCGCACCCTATCTCGCGCACACGCCGATGGAGCCGATGAACTGCACGGCCCGCGTTGCCCGGCGCGAGGGCGGCAAGCCGGCCGTCGAGATCTGGATGCCAAATCAGTCGCCGACCTTGATGCGCTACATCGCCGCCAGGACGGCCGAGGCCGATCAGGCCGACGTCACGGTGCACACGACGTTCCTGGGTGGCGGGTTCGGGCGCCGGGCGGAGGTCGACCTGGTACGCCAGGCGGTCACCTGCGCGCTCGCCGTTCCCGGGCGTCCGGTCCAGGTCCTGTGGTCGCGCGAGGAGGACATCCGCCACGACTACTACCGGCCGATGGCGCTCGCGCGCTGGCGCGCCGAGCTCGATCTGTCCGGCGAGACACCCAAGCTCGCCGGCGTGAGCAAGCGTCAGGTGGCGCAATCGCCGATCGACCAGTTCGCCGCACGCGTCATCGGCCTGCCGGCCCAGGGCAAGCCCGAAGGCAACGCCGTCGAGAACCCGCCCTATTCTTTCCCGTACTACCGGCTGGAGGCGATCGTCCCCGAAGGCGTCGTGCCGGTCGGCTTCTGGCGTTCGGTCGGCCATTCACACACTGCCTTCTTCGACGAGTGCTTCCTCGACGAGGTGGCCGCCGCCCTGAGGAAGGACCCATACGAATTCCGGCGCGAATTGCTCGCCGGCAAGCCCAGGCACCTCGCCGTGCTGGAGACGGCCGTGCGCGAGGCCGGCTGGGGCCAGCCGCTACCGGCCGGATCGGGACGCGGCCTGGCGTTGCGCGCCTCCTTCGGATCGATCGTCGCCCAGGTCGCCGAGGTTGTCGTGCCCGACGGCCAGACGGTGCAGGTCAGGCGCGTGACCTGCGCCATCGATTGCGGGCCGGTGGTCAATCCGGCGATCGTGCGCGCGCAGATGGAAAGCGGCATCGTCTACGGCCTGTCGGCCGCGCTCCATGGCGAGATCAC
>NZ_JBFWZI010000067.1:7422-35533 GCF_050185545.1 Reyranella sp.
CGGTGCAGGTCAGGCGCGTGACCTGCGCCATCGATTGCGGGCCGGTGGTCAATCCGGCGATCGTGCGCGCGCAGATGGAAAGCGGCATCGTCTACGGCCTGTCGGCCGCGCTCCATGGCGAGATCACTCTGGCCAACGGGGCGGTCGAGCAGGCCAACTTTCCCGACTACGACGCGGTGCGTCTGGCCGATGCGCCGGTCATGTCGGTTCATCTGGTGGACGGCGCGTCGCCCATTGTCGGCGGCGTCGGCGAGCCCGGCACACCGCCCATCGCCCCGGCAGTCGCCAATGCCGTGTTCGCCGCCACCGGCAAGCGGCTGCGCACTCTGCCGCTGCGCCTCGTGTGATCGCGGCGCTTTCTTGCGGACCGCGGGCGTCCCGCCCGCTCATGATCTTCGCCGGGAGCGCGCCAATCCGTGGCGCTCATGCTCCTCTTCCGATCCGCAAACGTTGTGTCAGCCATCCCCATGAGCGCCACGGATTGGCGCGCTCCCGGCGAAGATCATGAGCGGGCGGGACGCCCGCGGTCCGGAAGAGCATGACGGGAAGGTCACAGGCTTTGCATTGGGCGCACGAGCACCAAAGGCTCGGTTGATGTAGCATTGCGCCGGCGGAGCGCCGACAGGAAAGCGAGGATCGGATCGTGCGTGTCTTGGTTGCGGGCGGGGCGGGCTATATCGGCTCGCATACGTGCAAGGCGCTTGCCCAGGCCGGCCACCTGCCGATTGTCTATGACAACCTGCACACCGGCCACGACTGGGCGGTCAAATGGGGGCCGCTGGAACGCGGCGATCTCAACGATCGCACCGCGCTCTCCGTGGCGATGCACCGTCATCGACCGGAGGCGGTGATCGACTTCGCCGCCCTGGCCTACGTCGGCGATTCGATGAAGGAGCCGACCGAGTATTATCGCGTCAATGTCGGCGGGACGATCGCTCTGCTCGAGGCGATGCGGGCGAACGACGTTGGCTCCATCGTCTTCTCCAGCACCTGCGCGACATACGGCGTGCCCAAGCGCATGCCGATCGTCGAGACCATGGAGCAGGAGCCGATCAATGCCTACGGCCGGTCCAAGCGCATGGCCGAGGAGATCCTGCGCGACGCCTGTGCCGCGCATGGAGTAGGGGCGATCGCGCTGCGCTATTTCAATGCCGCGGGTGCCGATCCCGACGGCCAGCTCGGCGAGGAGCACGATCCGGAACCGCACCTCATTCCCCTGGTGCTGCAGACGGCGCTCGGCCACCGCCCGTCGATCGCGATCTTCGGCACCGACTACGACACGCCGGACGGCACCTGCGTGCGCGACTATGTGCACGTGAGCGATCTCGCCGCGGCCCATGTCGCGGCGGTCGCTGCCTGCCGGCCCGGCCATTTCGCCGCCTACAATCTCGGGACCGGCCGCGGCGCCAGCATCAACGAGGTCATCGCGCAGGCGCGCGCCATCACCAGACGGCCAATCCCCGCGGAGGCCGCCGCGCGGCGACCCGGGGATCCGCCGTTCCTGGTGGCCGATGCGTCGTTGGCGAAGCAATTCCTGTCGTGGAGCAGCCCGCGATCCGGTCTCGATGCGGTCATCGAGACGGCATGGCGATGGATGACCACGCACCGCACGCAGGCGATGGCCGCGCCGGGGCCGCGCTGAAGTCCATCGCATGGCGTTCACCGACGACATCACGCCGCTGCTGATCACCCACGACGAGATCCAGAACATCGAGCGCACACTCGGCAAGCTCGCCTGGGCGCGCCGCATCGTGGTGATCGACAGCGGCAGCACCGACGGCACCCTCGAGGTGCTGTCCAGGACGCCCGGTGTCGAGGTCCATCAGCGCGCCTTCGACAGCTTCGCCGGGCAGTGCAATTTCGGCTTGGCGCAGGTGAAGTCGCGATGGGTCCTGTCGATGGATGCGGACTATGAGCTGAGCGACGCGCTGGTTGCCGAGCTGCACGCGCTCCAGCCCGCCGCCGGGCAGGCCGGGTTCCGCGCGCGCTTCGTCTATCGCATCCATGGCAGGCCGTTGCGCGGCTCGCTCTATCCGCCGCGAACCGTGCTGTATTGCGTCGCCGATGCCCGCTACGAGGACGAAGGGCACGGCCATCGCATCCGGATCGACGGCCCGGTCGCCGACCTGACGGCGCCGATCTATCACGACGACCGCAAACCGCTGGCACGCTGGCTGAAGTCGCAGCTCGGATATGCCGCGCGCGAGGCCGCCCATCTGCTGGCGGCGACGCGCGCCGATCTGTCGCGCGCCGACCGACTGAGGCTGATGGGTTGGCCGGCGCCGGTCCTGGTCTTCCTCTATGTACTGATCGCCAAGGGGGGCTTGCTCGACGGGCCGGCCGGCTGGTTCTACGCCTTCCAGCGCCTGCTTGCCGAAGTGCTGCTCGTCCTCGAACTGCTCGACCGCCGCCTGTCGGGCACGGCGCCACGCCCGGACTGATTCTTCGCTGGGAGCGCGCCGCTCCGATGGCGCTCTTGCTGGTGATCGCACATCGCACGAGCGCCATCGGAGTGGCGCGCTCCCAGCAATGACCCCTCCGGTCCGAATGACGGGGCAGCGGTCTATGTCATTACAACCTCGCGCCGAGACGCAGGAGGATGACGTTCTGGCCGTAGTCGAGGCCGGGCTGATTGGAGCTGCGATAGATGTACTGGTACTGCGGCCCGACGAAGAACTCGCGGATCGGCGAATACATCACGCCGGCCTGGAACAGGTAGTACTGGTCGTAGCGGTTCGTCGTTCCCGCGGAGGGCGAGGCCTGGTAGTCGGCAATGGAGTAGTCGCCGCGGCCGTTGAGCCGGACGTTGGGCAGGACCTTGTAATCGACCTCGACGCCGAACGACGTGCCGAGATAGCCCGAGTCGCCGACGAACGCGGCCTCGTTGACGGTGCGCTTGACGTACGGCTTGATCCAAAGCTCCTTGAGCGGCGTCCAGTAGGCCGCGAGCCCGAACTGCGGACCCTGCACGGTCTGAAAGCGGCTGTCGACGTAGTTCTGTTGCAGGTATCCGGCGAACACCTCGGCCGTCGTCAGGCCGCCGACGTCGATGGTAAAGCCGCCGACCAGCTCCCAGCCGCTGGAGTTTCGATAGAAGCCGGCGGCGTCGGGCTGGTTGTCATAAAGACGCTGGTTGAGGCTCCCGCGCACCCAGATTTCGTAGTTGTTGATGAACTCGTAGCCGAAGCGAACCGACTCGCGCAGTTCCGTCCGGTCACGCTCCGTGTTGGGCACCACGCCTTGGGCCAAGCCCTGTCCGTTGTCGTAGTAGCTGTAATAATCGGTGCGGAAGTCGACCTTGCCGCTGAAGCGGTTGAACTTCTGGTAGTAGCCGACATTGCCGCTCGACTGATTGTAGATGGTGACGCTGTTCACTCCGCTCACGGTGTTGGGCGTGCCCGGATCCTCGTGCTGCCGGTTGAAGGACAGGCCGCCATAGACGTTCCAGTTGCGCTGGATGTCGATACGGCCATCGGTGCCGACCGAGAAGTCCTGATAGTTCTGGATCGCCGCAGCGGTATAGAAGGCGAACGCACCCGTGGCGCGGAAGTTCAGCATGTGGTTGGACCAGGTCGAGCGCAGCTCGAGGCCGGGCTTGATGATCTGGATGAAACTCGGCGTCTGGCCGCTCGACGCCGTCGTGGCAAAGACGTTGTCGTTGAATCCCTCGTTCAGCTCGAGCACCGGAAAGAGGCGGAACCCTCCGACCTGCACGCCAATGGGCTCGTAGCGCTCGCCCTCGATGGCCGCCGGGGGCCGGGTTTCCGGTCGCTCCGGCCGCGGAGGCGGCGGGCCCGGGCTTCCCGGTACGATTTGCGCATTTGCCTCACAGAAGAGGGGTCCACCCGCCAGGGCCAGTGCCCCGAATGCAAAAGCTCGTCTGACGGGCCTCGGAAGCATGCATCCCCCTTTTGTTTGGCGTGGCGAACCGCGCGAGGATCCGCTGCCGTTGGTGAACCGGACGACCGAGTTGCGCGATGATACCAGCAATCCGTCAAATTGCAGCGGCAGGAACGACAATATTCGGCCAGACAGGTCGCGGCCTCAATCACCAATGACCCTCGGCCACGAACTGGTCACGATTGGCGCAGCTGCGCTGCGATAAACGGTCCCGGCTGCCACGCAATGATCACTGTCTCCGTCCACGGCCCCGAAGAATTGTGGCGACGGAAGAGAGCGGCCAGCCTGGAGTTGTTTGCATGTTGAAGATCGTCAAGGATTCGGTGCTCAAGGTCAGCCGGTCGCTCGGGTACGATATTGTACCGTTGCGCGAGATGAAGGAGCGCGACTTGGCGCTTCACCTGCGTCAGCTGCTCGCCCACGCGGAAATAGACTGCGTGCTCGATGTCGGCGCAAATGCCGGCCAGTATCGAGACTTCCTGCGTGACAAGGTCCACTACGACGGCACGATCGTGTCCTTCGAGCCGGTCAGCAAGCTCTCCGCGGCGCTGCGGGAGCGCAGCCGGAGCGACCGCTGCTGGCACGTCGAAAGCTATGCGCTGGGCAGCGCGGACGGCACGATGCCCATCAACGTCATGGCCTCGGACCAGTTCAGCTCCTTTCTCGAGCCCGACAATGTCCGCGTGACTGATTATGTCGGCCTGAACGAGCCGAGCCACAGCGAGATCGTGACAGTCCGCACACTCGATGTCGTGTTGCCGGTGCTGCAGGAGCGGATCGGCTTCGACCGACCTTACCTCAAGATCGACACGCAAGGTTTCGACATGGAAGTGCTGCGGGGTGCCGGCGACAGCCTGCCCTTCGTGAGAGCGTTGCAGACCGAGGCCTCGATCATCGGCATCTACAAGGGCATGCCGGGATACATGGACACCCTGCGCTATCTCGACGAGCACGGCTTCGACGTCACCGGGTTCTATCCGGTCAGCCGCGACAGCACACTACGCCTGATCGAGTTCGATTGTGTGATGATCAATCGCGCTGCGTGCGCCTCTTAGGCTGAAAGAACCTCCGGTCGGGCCGGCCGCTAAGCGAGCAGGGAGCAAAGGCGGGTGATGTCCTCCCCGGCCACGAACGTGCTCGGCGGAACGGCGTCGAGCCGTTGGCGGACGTCGGCGTAGTCGGCGAGTGTCAGTCGCTCGAAGAAACGGACGAGAGAATCCTCGAGCGGTTCGTCGAACGTCCAGCCGATCCCGTGCTTCTCGATGGTGGTGCCCACCTCGAAGCCCTGAACGGCCATGCAGGGAACGCCGTAGAATCCGGCTTCGTAGAACCGGCACGGCATCAGCCAGCGAGAATTGTGGTCGGTGTGCTCGAGATCGAGGGCCCAGGCGATGTCGACGTCGCGATAGAGACGCTCGAGATCCTGTTGCGGCAGATAGGGGCCCGAATAGACCATGTTCGCAGACCGTCGCAGGGCCCTATCGAAGCCCGCCCGATCGACCGTCGTCACGATTCCGCCAAACTTGAACAGCACCCGGCCCTGCAAGCGATCTGCCAGCCGTGAGATCAGGGCGAACGTCGCCTCGCCGCGGATCAGCCCGAAGTAGCCCACCACCCACGGCCGCCCGCCCTCGACCGGCCGGCGCAGGCGAGGGCGCGCCGACGGGATCGAATGGTGAAGCTTGTTCTCGAGCAGGAACCATTCGCCGCGATAGCCCTGGATGGTCTTGTAATAGTTGCGATGGAAGCCTGGCGAGGAGAGGACGAGCAGGGCGATGCGGCGAAGGGCCATTCGCTCGATACGGCGCAGCATTCGCGCCATCACGCCGCGCTGCATGAGTATGGGAGGAATGTCGAGGACCTCGTACACGATCCTGGCGCGCGACCCGCAGGTGGCGCGTGCGATCAGGGCGAGGAGCAACTGGTCGATATTGCGGGCGTAGAAGATCCCCGAGCGGCGCAACGTGCGTCTGTGCCGGACAATCGCGGGCACTGCCCGCAGCAGGGCACACAGGCGATGCCAATAGCGGGCATCCGTCGTGAATCCCAGGGGAACGTTCGGCCAGGGCGGCTCGAAGGTAGTATTGTAGCGCGCACGCCGGAAGCCGAACACGACGACGCGAAAGCCGAAATCCATGAACTGCCGGACGCGTTTCAGCGTGCTTGCATCGGTCACGTCTGGACAGAAGAAGGACAGCTCGATGCCGGACGAAGCGTTCTCGGCATCGTGCATCGGCGGCGAAATGATGTCGTCCGTCACGTCGTCGTCGCGCTCCCTGACGGAAAGGCCGGCAACGTCTCTCGCATCGATCGATCCATGCATCGCTTTCATGTCTCCGGCCGGGGGGCGTTCGGTTCGCAGTATCGGCGAGCGCTGCACTCCTCCTACGTGATCAATCTGTGGTGCGGTGGCAATCCGTGGCCGGCCTATCACGCGTTGATCACTGGCCGCCCATCGCCGGCCGATGGTTCCATATTCGCGATGAACATGGTGCTTCGTTCCTTCATCGAACGTCGGCCGCGCTTCGATCGTGTCGCGATCACCTGCGTGTTCGGCGATCCATTTGATTCACGCTCATGGTCCGGTGCACCGGCCAACCTGGCGAAGGAGCTCGAGCAGCTGGGAGTCGCGGTCGAGGCCATTCACCCGCGCCTCGGCCGGCTCGCGAAGTGGAGCGTCGCGGCGCGCGACATGGCGGCGGGCCTGGGCCGTCCGCTGCATGGCGAGCAGCTGCTGCGCGGATTGCGCGCGCGACGCAGGCATGCAGCCCAGGTCGCCGAATCGGCGGCGCGACTGGGCGTGCGTCACGTCATCCATACCGGAACCTTCGACCTGCCTGCTGCCGACCGCGCGCAGGGCGTCGAGCACTACCTCTACTGCGACCATAGCTGGGCGCTGGCGAAGGCCAATCACCCGGTGGCGCGCCGCTACAACGCCAGGGCGATTGCCGCCTACGACCAGGCCGAGCGCCAGGCGCTCAGCGGTCTTGCCCACGTCTTCACCTTCGGAAGCTACGTGCGCGACAATCTGATCGCTCACTACGGACTTCCGGCCGATCGCGTCACCGCGGTCGGCTCGGGGATGGGTTCGATCGAGCCCTATTGGGGGCCGAAATCCTACGATCGGCCGGCCCTGTTGTTCGTGGCCAAGCACTTGTTCCACGCCAAGGGCGGCATGCTCCTGCTCGAGGCTTACGACCTGGCCCGCCGCCGCAGGCCCGATCTCACGCTGACCATCGTCGGCGACGAGCGGAGCAGGGCCTTCGTCGGCGATCGATCCGGGATCACGTTTCACGCCCATCTGCCGTGGACCGAGCTGCAGCAGCGCTACAGGGACGCCACGCTTCTCGTCCAGCCGATGCTGAACGATCCGTGGGGGCAGGTCTACCTCGAGGCAATGGCCTCGGCGACGCCGGTGATGGGTCTCAATCGCAACGGCCTGCCCGAGCTGGTCGACGGCGGCAGGCACGGGTTCCTGGTCGATCGTGCCGACCCGGCAGCGCTGTCGGAGGCGATCCTCAGCGCCCTCTCCGATCCGCAGCGCCTGCAGCGCATGGCCGCGGCAGGTCGTCGTTTCGTCCTGGCGAGCTGCTCCTGGCGGCGCGTGGCGGAGCGGATCGCCTATTCCTGAGTGCTCCGCCATCACCCGCGGGTGGCGGCTCGGAGCGACACGGCAGCAACCGCAAAGGTCAGCAAACATGTCCGACAAGATAGCTCTCATCACCGGCATCACCGGGCAGGACGGTTCCTATCTCGCCGATTTCCTGCTGGGCCGGGGATATATCGTCCACGGCATCAAGCGTCGCTCGTCGTCGCTCAATACCGAGCGGATCGATTACCTTTACCGCGACCGTCACGACGCGGACGTGCGGTTGTTCCTGCACTATGGCGACATGACGGATTCGACGAACCTGACGCGTCTGATCGGTGAGATCCGGCCGACCGAGATCTACAACCTGGCCGCCCAGAGCCACGTCCAGGTGAGCTTCGAGACGCCGGAGTATACGGCGAACACCGACGCCCTCGGCGCGCTCCGCATGCTCGAATCCATCCGTATCCTCGGCCTGCAGAGCCATGTTCGCTTCTACCAGGCGTCGACCTCCGAGCTTTTCGGCAAGGTTCGGGAGACGCCGCAGCGCGAGCTCACGCCGTTTTATCCACGAAGCCCGTACGCGGTGGCAAAGCTCTATGCCTACTGGATCACCGTCAACTACCGCGAAGCCTATGGTGTGCACGCGTCGAACGGCATTCTGTTCAATCACGAATCGCCGATTCGCGGCGAAACCTTCGTCACGCGCAAGATCACCCGCGCCGTCGCCGCCATCGAGCGCGGCTTTCAGGAGCGGCTCTATCTCGGAAATCTCGACGCCCGCCGCGATTGGGGCCATGCGCGCGACTATGTCGAGGGGATGTGGCGGATCCTGCAGCAGGACGAGCCGGACGACTACGTGCTCGCGACCGGTGAGACTCATACGGTGCGCGAGTTCGTCGAGCTCGCCTTCGATCACATCGGGCATGCCATCGCCTGGCGCGGCGAAGGCGACCATGAGGAAGGTTGCTGCCGACGCACCGGCCGGGTGCTGGTGGCGATCGACAAGACCTACCGCCGGCCGACCGAGGTCGACCTGCTGCTCGGCGATCCGGCAAAGGCCCTGACCAAGCTCGGCTGGCGCCACCGCACCAGCTTCCACGACCTGGTGGCCGAGATGGTCGAGGCCGATCGAGTTGTTCTTCGGAGAATGGGAGCCAATCATGTCCATCAACCCCAACTACACGCTGCGCAATAAGCGGGTCTGGGTCGCCGGCCATCGCGGTCTGGTCGGCAGCGCCCTGGTCCGCCGCCTGCAGAGCGAGGGGTGCGAAATCCTGACCGCGCCGCGCGGGAGCGTCGACTTGCGCAGCCTCGAGCAGACCGAGCGATGGATGGCCGAGACGCGGCCGCAGGCCGTGTTCCTGGCCGCCGCACGCGTCGGCGGCATCTACGCTAACGACAGCCGGCCGGCGGAATTCATCTACGACAACCTGATGATCCAGAGCAGCGTCGTGGAGGCATCCCGCCGGACCGGCGTCGAGAAGCTGATGCTGCTGGGTTCGTCCTGCATCTACCCGCGGCTGGCGCCGCAGCCGATCCCAGAATCGGCGCTGCTTGCCGGGCCACTCGAGCCGACCAATCAGTGGTATGCCGTCGCCAAGATTGCCGGCATCAAGCTGGGCCAGGCCTATCGCCGCCAGTATGGCTGCGACTTCGTCTCGGTGATGCCGACCAATCTCTACGGTCCTGGCGACAATTTCGACCTCCTGCAGAGCCATGTCGTGCCCGCCCTGCTGGCGAAGGCGCACGCCGCACTGCTCGCGCGAGCGCCCGCGATCGAGGTGTGGGGCACCGGTGCCGTACGGCGCGAGTTCCTGTACGTCGACGATGCGGCCGACGGCATGGTCCATCTGATGAAGTGCTACTCGGACGAAGGCATCGTCAATCTCGGCCCCGGCACCGATGTGCCGATCGTCGATCTGGTCAAGCTCGTCTGTGCCGTCGTCGGCTTCAAGGGCGGCGTGCATTTCGACTCCAGCCGGCCCGACGGGGTGCCGCGCAAGATGGTCGACACCACGCTGGCGACCTCGCTCGGCTGGCGCGCACGCACGCCGCTGCGGCAGGGCCTGGCGGCGACCTACCGGTGGTATGTCGACAATGTCGCCGCCGAGCCGCGCGCCGTCGCCTGACCTTGCCTATTCCTCCCCCGATTACGGCGGAGACACCCAGCACGCCCGGCGCGCACCACGATGATGAGAAAATCGGGGCGGTACCCGTCCCGATTTCATGGAAGGAACAGGCGTTCACGAGCTCAGATATTCCGTGCGGGCATTGGCCAGGCGGACGCGCGGCCGGTAGGCCGGCGTCGGCGCCGCCGGTGCCGTGGCGAGCTGCCGCTCGGGTGCGCCGACCCTCAGGATCGAGGCGGCCGCCGCGATCAGCAGGACGGCCCATGTCTTGGGGCCGACATAGGAGCCCGAGGCCTGACCCAGGATCAGCCACACGGCCCAGCAATAGAGTACGCTCGGTACGCCCAGCATGCGCAGCCAGATCGACACCGCGACCAGGGTAACGACACCCCACACGAGCCCGAGATAGATCCAGTGCAGCCAGAAATAGTTGGTGAGGACGTCGCCGATGCGGGTGATGCTCCACGCTGCCTGGAACGACGGCGAGTTCATGTAGACGTTCAGGACCTGGTCGGCGATGTATTGCTCGCCGGTGAGGCCGGCGCCAGCCCATGGATGGACTTGGAACATGCTCAGGGCGACCAGCATCGGCCCTGTGAAACGGTAGAAAAAGCTGGCGTCACGGCCGCTCGCGAGTTCGTTCAGCCGTTCAGCGAAGAACATCTGGCCGACCGCGATCGCCACTGCGACCAGCAGGGCGGAGATGGCGAGCGCGCCGACGGTGCGCATCGCCGACCGCCGCCCGGTGCCGCCGCCGGCGAGGAAGATCATGTAGGGGATCGTCAGCAGCAGCATCAGGACCAGCGTCGGTCCCGGCAGGACCACCAAGGCGCAACCGATCAGGCCGAAGTAGACCGGCACCTTCCAGCGCCAGGGGCTCACGACCAGCCACACGGCGCTGAAGTGGGTGTAGGCGAAGGTGACCGCCGACGGCTCGGACGTGAATAGCTTGGGACGAATGCGGCCATAGAGGACGACGTCACGCAGATCCGAGTCGTAGACGACGGCGGCATCATAGATGCGCTCGCGCACGGCGTCGCTCAAGGGCCGCAGCCCGCCATAGGTTTCGAGCAGGCATCCGACGATGATGAGGAGGCAGAAGGTCAGCAGGATGCCCGCGATCTGGCGACGCTCGCCATGGACCAGCGTCACGAACATCGCGTAGCCGATGACGAGGGAGTAGGTGACCTGCAGCAGGCCGGTGAAGCGCTTGCCGAGGTAGGCGTAGTCGTCGGCCGACATGATCGAGCCGAGATAGATCGCGACCACGGCGAGCAGCCCGCCGAGGTGCCGCGGATCGATCTGATCGCGCCGGCGCCACAGCATGATCATGCCGGCGAGCCCGGAGGGCGCGCAGGTCAGCGGCACCTTTTCCGATATCTGGAGAGAGACGCCGAGGTAGATGCCGAGCAGGAACAGCACGACCAGCGCCGTGTCGAGAAAGTCGAGGCGCCCCGCAGGCGCCGCTCTGGAGAATGCCGCTGCCGTCATGAGTCGGCGATTGCCGAGACAATCTGCCTGCCGCGGCTCGGCCAGTCGAAGTGGCCGCTGCACGCCGCGAAGGCGCGTTCCTGCAGCCTGTTCAAGCGGTCGACGTCATCGATCGCCTCCATGACGCCGTGCGCGAGGGCGGCATGATCGGGAAACAGCATGACGCTGTCGTTGTGGCGCAGCGGGACCCCGGCGAACGAGCCGTCGAGCGCGAAGATCGGAACACGGTTGAACACGTACTCCAGGACCTTGAGCTTGAAGCCTCCGCCATTTCGTTCGGGAACGATCGCAATCCGGCTTTCATCGAGATAGGGTGCCACGCTCGGCACGGTTCCGGTGAAGCGGGTGGCGACCGACTTCTGGCGCAGCTGATCGAGGAAGGCCTCGTCGGCGCTGCCGACCGCCTGGAGTTCGGCGCCGCCCAGGGCGAACACCGGGTCGGCGACGTCGACGAACTCGGCGAGGTTCATGCGCTTGGCGATCCAGTCGAAGCTGCCGACGATGACGGCGCGCCGCGGCAGGTCGGCGGAAATGCGCCGCGCGACGACGCGACGCCCGCAGTAGCCGGGAGTGAGCACGTCCATCGGCTTGTCGCGATTGCGCTCCTTGTAGAGCAGGAGATCGTCGTGCGTGATGGCCGTCACGAAGTCGACCGCATCGACCAGCTCCTGTTCCAGGCGGGACACCTTCAAGGCGTCGAGGCGAGCGGCCTGGCGCTTCAGGAACAGCGGCTGGCTCTCGGCGATCCGATTGCGCAGGCTCTCCTCGTGATTGTGCGAGATGTAAATCAGGCGCGGCCGATTGCTGCGGCCGGCATAGTGGTCGAGAACGCGGGCCAGCGCCCAGCCGGCCGAGATGCCGTCGAAGACGATGCCGTCCCAGCCGCCGCGGCGCAGCAGCCTGTCGAGGATGCGGCGCATGCCCGATGTCCGGCAGCGATGCGCCGTGTGCGGCAGCACTGAGACGAGGCTGCGCCATCTCGAGCGCGGGGAATCGGAAGGCAGCCACCAAACGGTTCCGTCGGCCCGCTGCGGGGCGTCGAGGGACGGATCGGAACGCCCGAGCCCCAGCACCTCGACGTCGCCCCCGGCGTCGGCCACCGAATCGATCAGCCCGCCCGAATAGACGTACTGGCCGTTGAAGCGCGGTTCCGGGTCTGCCAGCGTCAACCACAGGCAGCGCAGCGGCGGCCCCTGCCTCGGACTAGAAGGCGTTGCGTCCCGTGAAGCCGGTCGCGATTGTCCGGGCGATGATCTGGAGGTCGAGGGCGATCGACCAATGTTCGATGTAATAGAGGTCATGCTCTACGCGCTTTCGTATCTGCTCGAGGGTGTTGGTTTCGCCGCGCCATCCGTTGACCTGCGCCCAGCCCGTGATGCCCGGCTTGACCCGATGGCGGGCGTCGTAATGCTTGACGGCCTCCGTGTAGAGCAGCGCCCCGGCCTTGGCGGCCGGGGCGTGCGGCCGCGGTCCCACGATCGACATGTCGCCGCGCAGCACATTCAGGAACTGGGGCAGCTCGTCCAGGCTGGTGCGGCGCAGGAACGCGCCGATGCGGGTAATGCGTGGATCGTCTCGCCGGGTCAGCTGCTCGCCTTTGACGTCGCTCATCTCGTGATACATCGTGCGAAACTTCAGCATCTCGATCAGCTCGTTGTTGAAGCCGTGGCGCTTCTGCCGGAACAGGATCGGACCGGGGCTGTCGAGCCTGACCAGGATCGCGATCACCAGCAGAGCGGGCGAAATCGCCAGCAGGATTGCGGCGGCAAGCAGCCGGTCCTCGATGGCTTTGGCGATCCACCGCCAATCGCGCAGCGGCCGGTCGATCACGTTGAGAAAGGTGTGGCCGCCGATATGACTGGCCTCGAGGGTGCCCAGGCGCAGCGCGAACTCGCTCGGACACAGGCGGACATCGACCGGAATGGCGCTGAGCTTGTTGAGCGTCTCGACCAGGGCATGCTCGCTGGTCGGCGGCAGCGCCACGATGACCGTGTCGATGGCGTTGCGGCGCGCCATTTCGACCAGATCGTCCACCGAGCCCAGGATGGCGTGGCCCATGCAGCGCCGGGGCATGTGCTCGAACTCGTCGTCGTAGACACCGAATATTCTCGGTCCCGTCGGCGTGCCGTTCAGATGACGTAACAGCCGTTGGGCGATCGATCCGGCGCCGACGATGGCGACGACCTCACCCAGCCGGCCGGCGCGGCTCCAGCTTCGCATCTGGCGGCTGAGGAGGGATCGGCTGACGATCAGCGCCACGACGCCGAGCGAGAACCAGAGCATGACCCATGGCCCATCGGCGGCAGTGACCGGCTCGAGTACGTAGGTCGCCGCAAACAGCACTGCGAGCGTCAGCAGCCACCCCAGCAGGGCGCGGCCAACCGAGCTGCCGACGTCGGCGAGATTGGCAAACCGATGGGCGCCGGCGAGTCGCAGCAAGTGGCTGGCGAGCAACGTGCCGAGCAATACGATGAGCCCCTCGAGCCGCCAGTCGACGGCGGAGCGATCCCAGGACATCGCGATGGCGCCGGCCGAAAGAATGGCGACGGCGTCGAACATGGCGACGGATTGGCTGACGACCGCTTCCGACACGGAGCGGCCCCGGCGCGGCGGCGAGTCCCCATCGATCTCCGCGCCGCGCCGACTGTCGTCGATCGCCTGATCGAGCGTAGTTGCCGCCGCTCTCGCCGAGCTGCCTTGCTTCATCGGGACTCTCCTCGCGAACGAACCGGTGCGTCCGTCATTCATTCCGGCACTTAAATGGGCCGATTCTTCGCAAGGTTCTGTATTGATGCTGTGATCATGTTGAATCGGGCTGCGGCTGGGTGCTGGAGAACACCAGCGACGCGAAGCACTGCGGCGTGCGAGCTGCGACGAAGCGCGCGGCCGACGGCCGGTCGATGAAGGTCTGCGGTCCCTGCTCGACGACGCGCTCGATTGCTGCGGCGAGGCGTTCCGGATCGGTCGTGTCGACTGCGACGCCGAGGTGATGGTCTCGCGTGAGACGACCGATCAGGCCGTAGTCCTGCGCCAGCACGGGTCGCCCGGCGCGAGCCGCCCACAACAGCACGCCGCTCGATCCGACGAAACGCTGGTAAGGCGCCAGGACGACGTCGCTGCGGGCGACGAGCGCCTCGAGCTCGTCACGGTCGAGGCGGCGATCTTCGATGCGCAGCCACAGCTCGGGCCGATCACGGCCGAGCGAGGCGGTGCGCAGCTCGATGTCACCACGAAGCGCCGGATCGACGCGGCCGGCGAACAGGACGGCGATGCGGTGCGTGGTCGCTTCCGGCAGAAGGCGAAGCGCCTCGAGCACCGCGAGCGGCCCTTTGCGCTCCGTCAGGTAACCGAACAGCAACATCCCGACACGTCCAGCGGGCACGAAATCGTGAACGGCAGGCGAGAGTCGAGCGAGGGTCGCTGGAGGCTCGGCCGGATCGGGCAGGGCCCGTACCTTGGCGCCTGCCGGATAGTATGCGGCGGCGTGGTCGGGAAAGAACGGGTCGAGCGACAACACTGTGCGGATCGCCGGATTGCGCAGCATCAACCGGTAGAACAGGCTCTTGCGCATATCGCGCAGTCTTTCGCCCAGGCTCGGTCGATACTCGCCCATCGCGGCATAGTGGACGGAGGGACGGAACAGGATGCCGGCCAGCGGCTTGCCCCGGGCTCCGAGTCCCAGCCCGAGCGGAATGCAGAGAAGATCGAGCGACAGGAAGAAGCCCGCGCTGGCGCCGCTCCGCCGCAGGTAGCTGCGCATCGCCCACCAGCGTGCAAAGGCTGCGATCGTCAGCACGCGATGGCCGCACAGGGCCTGCTCGCGCGGCGTCATGGCCATGAAGCGCACCCGGTCGGTCGCGCCGGCAGGCATGTGGCGCGACAAGGCAGCGCAGAGCGCCGGCGGCGCGACGAGGCAGATGCTGCCCTCAGCGTCGTCCGACGCCACGAACTCGACAAGATGCTGCAGCCATTCCTGTGAATGGCCCTCGACGTCGGATTCGAGGATCAGCAGCTCGCCGCGCGATGCGCTATCGGCCACCGGCGAGGGCATCGAGTCTGCTCATCAGGTGACCGAGGATCAGCGGCTTGGCGAAATGCTGCTCGACGAATGCGCGACCCCGTTGCCCGAGCTCGCCGCGCAGACGGCTGTCGTCGGCCAGTCGGATGACCGCCTCGGCGAAGGAGGATGGATCACCGGGCGGCACGCACAGGAAGGCGCCGCTGCGCTCGCGCAGGCGCCACAGCACGCTGTCGGGCAGCGCCGTGGCGATGAAGGGCCGGCCGACCGCCATGATGTTGAAGACCTTCGAAGGCACGGCAAAATCCGCCGCGTCGGGACGCTGCGGCACGAGATGGATGTCGCCCGACGCGAGCGCCACGGCGAGCTCCTCGCTGGGCTGCAATTGCGCGAGACGAACATTCGTGAGGCCCAGCCGGTCGATGCTGGCGAGCAGGTCTCCGGCCTGGCTGCCGTTGCCGCGCAGCACGATCTCGATGTCGGATCGCCGGTCGGCCAGGATCTGCGCCAGGGCGACGACCTGGTCGAGTCCCTGCTTGAGACCCAGGTTGCCGCTGTAGAGGACGCGGACCGCAGGTCGCGCGAGCGGAGGAACCGGTCGGATGTGCTCGGTATCGACCCACAGCGGCACCACCTCGATCGGCGTCTTGATGCCAATGCGGCGAAGCTGCTCGGCCATCTCCTGCGAAAGCACGGCGACGAGGTCGGACCGATTGAGGACGATGCGCTCGCAGGCGCGCATCAGCCTGGTCAGCCAGCCGCCGCCGACCATGAGCTTTTCGGCCAGGCCCGACTGGATATCGTGGACGATGGCGACGCAAACGCCGTCGCGGCGGCGTGCCGCCAGGCCGAGGGCGACGCACAGGATCGAGGGGCACAGCGCCAGCACCACCGAATGCCGCTCGATGCGGCCGCTGGCCAACCCCATCAGGCCGCGCAGCAGGAACTCGGCTTCGTTCAGGATGCGATACTTCGCACCCGCACCGCGCGGCGGCCCGGTGCGCAGGCGCTCGACCCGGACACCGCGGATTGTTTCCCGAAGCGGGCGACCGGCGCGATAGTCCGGGAATATCTCGCTGCCCGGATAGTGCGGCAGTCCGCTCACGACCGTGGTCGGGCGGCCGTGCTCGGCCAGCCATTCGGCGATGTCGGTGCTGAACGGGGCGGAGCCGATCAGCTCCGGCCAGTAGTAGCGGCTGACGAAGAGAATACGCGAGGGATCGGGCATGACCGTCAGAGAAGGGGCACGTCAGACATGGGGCGCCATGGCGGGTCGCCGGCCATCGAAGAACGGATCGCGATAGCTGTATTGCCGATAGTGCTTGGCGACCACGCGCGACAACACGACACCGGCGACGGCGCCTTGGGCGTCGATGATCTGCTTCAGCGCCTCGAGCGCGGACTCCTGCCTGGTATGGCCCCAGCGCACCACGAACACGACCTTCTCGACCAGGCGGGACAGTGCCAGGACGTCGGCAGTCACCAGCGCGGGCGGCGTGTCGAGAATGACGAACTCGTAGTGGGTCGCCAGGGTCTCGAGCAGGTGGCGCATTCGCTCCGAGCCGACCAGATGGGCGTCGCGCGGGCTCCAGCTTCCGGCCGGCAGCACGTCGACGCCGGACAGGGCGTCGTGATGGATGGCTTCGTCGACTTGCGCCTTCTTGTCGACCAGCAGACCCGCCAGGCCTTCCTTGTTGCTGCAGTGGAAGATGTGATGCAGACGCGGGCTTCGCCAGTCGCAGTCGACCAGCAGGATGCGTTTGCCGTTGCTGGCCAGCAGGCGGCCCAGCGAGGCCACCATCACCGACTTGCCTTCGGACGGGGTGGCCGAGCTGAACAGCAGCGTCCTGGGCGAGGCCGCGGCTTCGGACATCTCGATGCCGATGTGAAGGCGCCGCAGGGCCTCGCTGTAGGCCGAGGTCGGATGCTGCAGCACCTGCATCGACGGCGGGATCCTGCCGCCGACTTCCGGGACCATCGCCAGAACCGGCAGCCCGGTCGCCGATTCGATCTGATCGCTGCGTCGGAAGGTATTGTCTCCGCCTTCGCGGAGGAGAGCGAGGGCCGACCCCACCATCATGCCACCCGCCACGCCGAGCAGGGCAATGAGACCCTTCGGTGGATAGCTCGGTGCCGGAGACGGTGCCGCGGGCGACACCAGCTTGGCATTGGCCTGGAGGATGGTTTCGGCACCGTTGCTCTGCTTGGCCCGCAGCAACAAGGCCTCGAGCAGGTTGCGGTTCACCGTCGCCTCACGCTCGAGCGCCTCGAGCTGGATCGACCGGTCGTTGACCGCGCCCATCTGACGTTTCAACGTCTCGAAGTTCTTGTTCAGGGCCTCGTAGCGGGCGTTGGCGGTGCGCGCCTCCCGCATCAGGCCGTCGATCACCTTGCCGACCTCGGCATTGACGCGACGCTGGACGTTGGCGACCTCGGCCTGCGCCTTGACCATTGACGGATGACGCGCGCCCAGGGACCCCGAAAGTTCGGCGGCGCGCCGCTCGGAGTCGGACAGCTGCTGCTTCAGGGAGCTTATCAGGGGCGACCGCAGGACCTCGGGCACGCTCTCGCTGCCGATGCCGCCCTTGCCCAGCTCCCGCGCCTCCTTGAGTCGCGAATCCGCCTCGGCTTTCGCCGTCTGGGCGGCGAGAAGCTGGGTGTTGAGCTCGGTCAGCTGCTGGTTGGTTACGCCGCTTCCGGCGCTCTTGTAGAGCTCGTTGCTGCGGCGGTAGTCCTCGACCGCCTGGTCGGACTTGCGCACCTGCTCGCGCAGCTCGGCGACCCGACCGAGCATGAACTTGTCGACACGGTCCATCGAGTCGATCTTGTCGCGGCGCTGGTAGTCGAGATAGCGCTCGGCGAAGGCATTGGCGATGGCCGACGCGGTCAGCGGATTCTGCGCCTCCGCCTTGACGCTGAGCACGTGCGAGCGGCCGAGGATCGATACGTCGAGGCGCGACAGCACCGCGTCGACCATCCGGTCCTCCCGCCATGCGGCGACCTTGGCCGGGTCGGGCGGCGGCGCGGGGTCGTCCTTCGTGAGCCTCACCCGGTCCAGCCACGCCGTGAGCTCGGGCGGCATGTAGCTGCGGAAGTCGAGTGCGCGCGTCATCAACGACGGCTTGCGCAGGTCCGGATTGAACTCGGGATTGTCGCGCAGCTTCAGCTGATCGATGACCTGCCGGGCGATGTTGCGTGACTGCAGGATGAAGCCCTCGCTCTGGACCTTCTCGGCATCCGGGCTGGCGTCGGCGATCAGGGACTCGATGTTGGGCAGTCGCGGCGACTGCACGCCCACCTGCACGCGCGCCTCCGACACGTAGTATGACGGCATCGACCAGGCGGCGAAAATCGCCGCGCCGCCGAGCAGCAGCGTGGTGCTTACGATCAGGATTCGATGACGCCAGAGCTTGCGTATCGTCTCCAGGAAGTTGCCCTGCTCCGCGGCCGGTGCGACATGAAACGCAGGCTCGACCGGCAGGTAATTCGCCGCCGGAGGTACCGCCCGCAGCGGTGCCTGTCGACGCGGCAGACGCGGGGGCCGATCGGGCACATGATCCATCAGAAATACCGCTCGCGGACCTCGAGCGTGTCGCCGGGGCGCACCAGCGTGTCCGGCCGGGCAATGACACGAACCATCTTGCCGTCCTGGTCGAGACGCTTCAGGTAGAACTGGGTCGTCTTGGCGCGATAGGTGAAGCCGCCGGCAATCGCCACGGCGTTCAACGCCGTCATGTCGGTGACATAGGGGTAGTTGCCGGGCTTCTGGACCTCGCCGATGACGTAGAACGGGCGCCGCGACAGCACTTCCGCGCTGATGCTGGGATTGACCAGATAGTCGGGCTCGAGCTTGGTGGCGATCGCCCGCTGCAGCTCGTTGGTCGTCATGCCGTTGGCCCTGACCGCACCGATGAGGGGGAAGGCCAGGGTGCCGTTGCCATCGAGCGTATACTCGCCGGTGAGTGTCGGCTGGCCGAAGACGGTGATGCGCAGGCGATCGTTGGCGCCCAGACGATATTCGGCGTCGCGTCCGGGGCGGGGCCGCACGCGGCCGTCGGCGGTTAGCTGCAGGCTTTGCGAACCGGGAGGGACGCTATCCTCGACGATGGGAGTGGAGTCGCTTTCGCAAGCGGCCAGGGCCAGGGTCGCCGCCAACAGGCCACGACGCCCGAGGGAAGCATTCATGGAGCGATCTGACATGGTATCACCTTCGCAAAGGCGATCGCTCGTACGTCGATCGCCGATTCTGGTTCCGCCGCGGTCGGCGAGGGACGGCAATCCCCGGTGACATAACGTCTGGCCCGACACTTTCGCTGTGACCATTCCGAGACACCTGCCGTGTCAGGACCGTCCGTAGCTGTCCGACAGGCGCACGATGTCGTCCTCGCCCAGATAGGTGCCCGACTGCACCTCGATGAGTTGGAGCGGCACCTTGCCCGGGTTCTCGAGGCGATGCTCGGCGCCGATCGGGATGTAGAATGACTCGTTCTCGCTCACCAGGACCTGCTTGCCGGCGCACTCCACCATCGCCGTGCCGCACACCACGACCCAGTGCTCGGCGCGATGGTAATGCTTCTGCAGGCTCAGCCTTTCGCCGGGCTTGACCGTAATGCGCTTGACCTGGAACCGGTCGCCGGCATCGACCGTGCGGTAGTTTCCCCACGGCCGGTGGCAGACGACGTGCTGCTGGGCTTCGGGTCGATTCTGCTCGCGCAGCGCTGCGACCACGCCGGACACCTCGCTGGCCGATCCGGCATCGGCCACCAGGACGGCGTCGTGGGTCGCAACGACGACGACGTCGTCCAGGCCGACCGCAGCAACCAGCCGACCCTCGCTGCGGATGTAGGAATTGTGCACACGATGGGCGAGGACGTCGCCCTGCAGCACGTTGCCGTCGCTGTCGGAGGCGGCGACGCCGCGCAATGCCGGCCACGAGCCGACGTCGCTCCACGCCATGTCCACCGGCACCACGGCGGCGAGGCTCGTGTGTTCCATCACCGCGTGATCGATCGAGAGCGAAGGCGCCTTCGAGAAGGTGTCGGCACAAAGGCAGAAGAACGCGAGATCCTGCTTGCCGTCGCGAATCGCGCCCTCGCAGGCCTCGAGCATGGCCGGGTTGATGCGCGCGAGCTCGCTTATGTACGTCCGGGCGTTCATGAGAAAGATGCCGCTGTTCCAGAAGAAGGCGCCGCTCTCGACGAAGCGCTGCGCCGTCGCGAGGTCCGGCTTCTCGACAAAGCGTTCGACACCCAGCACGCCGTCGATTCCGCCGGGGGTCTCGCCGGCCTGGATGTATCCGTAGCCGCTGTCGGCCCGATCCGGTGTTATGCCGAATGTGACCAGGTTGCCCGCCTGGGCCGCTGCCAGCCCGCGCATCACGGCGGCATGGAAGGCCTCTGGCGCGGCGATGATGTGGTCGGACGGCTGCACCAGCATCATGGCCTCCGGATCGCGCGCTAGCAGCCAAAGCGCCGCCGCGGCGATCGCCGGGCCGGTGTTGCGGGCCAACGGCTCGAGGAGGATCGCCTGCGGCGTGACGCCGATCTGGCGCAATTGATCGTCGACCAGGAAGCGATGCCCCTCGTTGCACACCACGAGAGGAGCGGCGAAGCCTACGTCGTTGAGATTGCGCGCCACCGTGTCCT
This sequence comes from Reyranella sp., assembly GCF_050185545.1. Classification (GTDB taxonomy): domain Bacteria; phylum Pseudomonadota; class Alphaproteobacteria; order Reyranellales; family Reyranellaceae; genus Reyranella. Next base: position 28,198 of record NZ_JBFWZI010000067.1, read on the forward strand.
GCAGCATGGAGCGCTCCGAGACGAGCTGCAGAAGCTGCTTGGGATAGGACGCTCGCGACAGCGGCCACAGCCGCGTGCCGGCGCCGCCTGACAGCACGACCGGATGGATCTGGGCCGACCCTTCCTCGTGGAATTTCGACAGGCTGGCAACCGTGTCCATGGCCTACGTGTGCTCCAACTGCGACGCCGGGGGTCGGATGAAGCTAGGCAAGGTGCGCGACAGCGCCCAGTGATCAACTTGTGATTCGCAGTGCGGACGGGCCAGTGGCGTTGCGCGGCAAGGTCACCGTCACGGAAAAGCCACCGCCGCTGCGATTGCCGGCTTCGACGCGCCCGCCCAACGCCTCGATGTAGCGCTTCACCATCCACAGGCCAAGACCGGAATGTTGCGGTGATCGATCGGCATCGGACGGTATGTGCGGTCGCGACGAATAGTAGCGCTCGAAGATGCTGCCAATCTTGGCGGGGTGGACGCCGGGCCCGTCATCGTCGACCTGCAGATCGATCGTGTCGCGATCCATGGTCAGCGTCACGACGATGGTGCCGCCGCGCGGCGAGAAGCTGATGGCGTTCTCGAGGATGTTCTGCAGCACCGTCTCCAGCATGCCTCGTCCGGCCCACACGATCGCCCGCTCCTCGAGGCGCCGAACGAGCCTGACGTCCCTGCTCGCGAGCAGCTCGCGAAGGTCGAGGGCGGCGTCGGCGACGACCTGGGTGAGATCGGTCGGGACGCGTGGCGCATCGATGAGGTCTGCCGTGCTGATGTCGTAGCGCTGCGCCGCGGTCACGAGATCGAGCAGGCGGGCCGCCGAGGCGTCGATGATCTCGAGGGCGCGGCAGGCTCTGCGATCGTCGCCGGGGACGGCGCGACGGACCGGCTCGAGCGCCGAGCGCATGGCGGCGAGCGGAGTCTTGAAGGAGTGGGCGTTGTCCTCCGCCGACTCGCGAATCTGCTGCGACACGCGGCGCAGGTCGTGGACCAGCTTGTCGAAGTCGCGCGCCACGCTCGACAGTTCGGGAACGACATTGCGATGGCTGAAGGCGTAGTCGCCGATGCGGCCCTGACTGATCTCGGCTGCGACGTCGCGGAAGCGGCGCAGGGTGATCCTGAAGCTGACGGCGACGAGCAGGGCAACGGCGGCGACGAAGAGATAGATCACCGCGGCAATGCGTATCTCGCGGGTTTGCCAGTACGGGCGGCCGATCGAGGTGTCGAGGAACTCCGAGGTCGTCTGGGTCGAGGTCAGCACCCAGCAGCCATCGGGCGTCTGGATCGGGATTATCGAGGTCAGCATCTGGGTGCCGCCGGCCCGCCGATAATGGATCTCGTTGGCGACGTCCTGCCGGCAGGCATCGGACAGGCGTTGAAGCACGCCGCGGCTGGCAAGCTCGTCGAGGTCGGCGACGACATCCTCGGCAGTGACGGTCGGCGCCGAGGCCACGAAATAGAACCGCCCATCGGCGCGCTCGCCGGCGGGCTGGAACATCAGCTTCAGGATCGTGCCATTGCTGTCGTACTTGGCGAGCACCTCGTTGAGACGCGAACGGGTCTCCGCCTCGCTGTCCTCGAGGATCGGCACCAGGGCGATGGCGATCAGGCGGCTGCGATCCTGGATGGCACGAATCACGAGGTCGCGTGTCTGCCGGTCGGCGCTCTCGAACTGCGAGTAGAGCACGATCGGCAGGGCGATGAAGACGCCGACCAGCATCACGAGCTTCAGGGTCAGGGAGGCGGCGAACTGCCGAAGCGTTCGCCGCCAGCTGCGCCCGGGTGGTTTAGGACTTGCCCCAGCGGTATCCGAAGGACTGGTAATTGTCGATTTCGGCAAATCCGGGATCGATTTCCCGGAACTTGTTTCGAATTCGTAGGATGCAGGAGCGGACGTTTGTTCGATAGCCATCTTCACCGCTCCCCGCGATAAAGCCGACGTAGTGCATGGCGTCGTACACCGCCCGATAGGTCACGTATCTGCCGACATTGGAGGCGAGCAGATGGACGATCTTGAACTCGGTGACCGTGAGATTGACGTCGACATCGTCCCAGTAAGCGCGACTTGCGCTCGGCTTCAGCAGCAGCCGGCCACAATGGTAGTTGTCGACGGGCGCCGGCTCGGCAGGACGCTTGAGCGAGGCGGCGATCAGTCTGAGGCGATGCGCGAGGATGGGGACGCCACGCGCCTTGTCGACGAAGTCCAGTGCGCCGCGATCGAAGGCCAGCTTCTCGTCCTCGCGACACGAGCGCCCGGTCAGGAACACGACGGGGCGGGCGATTCCACTCTTGCGCAGGCGTGGCAGCAGGTCGATGCCGGACCCGCTCGGCAGGTTCCAGTCGAGCACGATGATCTCGACGTTGTCGCGCTGGGTCAGCGACTCGAACAAGGCGGTGCCATCGCAGAACGTCGTGACGTCGAATCCGTAGTCCGTGAGCTCGCCGCTCACGGCCTCGCGATACTCGTCGTCGTCCTCGACGAATGCGATGCGCGTTCTCCCCTCCGCAGCAGGGCTACTGGCCGGCTTGAACGCGCGAGCGGAGCCGGGCCATGCAGAGACGCTTTCCGTCGTTGGTGCTGTCATCGCTCTTCACCTCGTAACCAAGTGTACCGAATTGCTTCGTCCGAACGTCGCGATAGAGCTGGACGTCGTAGGTGCATTGTCCGTCCCGGTAGCGCCATTGCTTGCCGGGTGAGCGATCCTCCTCTCTTGTCGGTGTCCCGAGCATTGCCCGGATTTCGGCCTCGCTCTTTCCGGCGAGGGCGACTGCAGGCGGATCAGGGGGCGTGCTGGCAGTCGAGCTGGGGGCGATGGGCGGGTCCTCCGATATGGTCTTGGCGGAAGTCGAAGGCGTCGAGCTCGTCGACGAGCTGCGGGGGCGGGCAGCGGCCTGGCGTTCCGGAGCCGCGCGAGCTAGCAGACTCGGGATCGGCATCGACGTCAGCCGTGAGAAGTCGTTGCGCATGCTTTGCATCGCGTCGCACCCGGACAAGACTAGTAGCCCAAGCCCTACTGTGTGCTTCACAATGTTCCGCATTCTCATCTGACTTCCCAGGCAACGCGGACCGCGTGAGGCACCGCTTCGCGTAAATGCTAAACGGTACGTCTCGGGAACGGGTTGCATCCCACCGTAACAACGGACAACACGTCGCACGGTTGCCCTCGAGACACGTGTCGGAACTGGATCGTCCCTTATCGCACTAAGGCGTCGCCGCCCATCGGCGATCGCGAAACAGCGCGGCATGTCGCGGCATGAACAGCAGGTCGAGCTGCGCCGTTGCTCCGTCGAGCGGTCGGCGGCGCAGCCCCACGATGTCGGCGAGACAAAAGCCGTGGTCACCGAGAAAGCGCACCACGCCTTCGACCTCGGCGCCACCGACGACGGTCGCGATCGTGCTGGTCTCGATCACCAGGGCATCGATCTCGGCGAGGCGGCCGGTCATGCCCGAGAGCACCATCAGCTCGGCTCCCTGGACGTCGATCTTGCACAGCGCCGGACGGGCAATCCGCGTGAACAGGCTGTCGAAGCGGCGCAGTGGCACGCGATCCATGCGCCGGACGCTGCGCGGACCGATCTCGCCCAGCAGGGTCGATTCCTGGATGTCTGCCCTGACCTCGAGGTCGGCCTCGCCGTCGCGATCGCCCAGGGCCACGGCATGGACCTCGCAGCGCAACTGGCCGGACAGGCGTTGCATGTAGGCGAGCGACTCTTTCGCCGGGTCGACAAGGTAATAGAAGGCGTCGGGGAAGGCCCGATAGAGGGGAAACGTGCCATAGGCGACGCCAATGTCGAAGACGCTCGCGGGCGAGAACCCGTGATGCTTCAAGACCCGCATCGAGCGGGGCCACGAGGGGAGAGCCGAGAGCTGAGGCAGCGCCGCTGCGAGCGGACGCAGGGCATCCTTCACGCGCGCCGCCAACCGACTCGTGGCGCGCGCCGGCTCATCCACCGCGCCGATCATGAGTGCTGTTCCGTCCCAGTTTCGAAGGGTCGGAACTCTAGGATGGCAAGGCGATGGCCGGTGTGACTAATCAGTGATGCCAAACTGGGAACCGTACAGCATCTGCCATACGCAATCTGTTCAGCCGAGCGCACTCATCTCGTGAAACAGGGCGTTGTTTCATCACAGGCCCTGAGAAGACTACGATGCCGGTCAGGCTTGTCGAGGCGCTCGGTGCAGGCTTTCACGCATGCGCGGCGATGAGACCGTCGGCAGTACGGATGCCTGCGAGCAGGGTGTGAGGGTCGCTCGTGACCGCATCCATCAGCGCGGCAGCGGCCGCAATATCGTTGGCGCCCGACCAGATGGTGCCGTGTTGCTCCTGCAGGTGCACGTAGTGAAGGCTCACGGCTACCTTAGACATGAGCGTGGTGATGTCCTGCGTGGGACCATTGTTCTGAGCCCCGCCGACTACCTCGATCAGCACCGATCCGACAAATTCACCCGCCGCCAATGTTTGCCTGATCTGGCTTGTCCAGTACGCCAGGCCGCCGGCATCCACGGATCGATTGAACAGATTATTGTAGAGCGTATCGAGGAACGATCCGATCTCGCTGTCGCTTGCGTCGAAGGGATGATCCAGGAAGGGATACAGCGCCCTGGCCTCGGCACTGATGCCGAAGGAGCTTGCGATGTTGGCGAACAGCCCGGCCGGGGTCTGGCTGGACATGCCGAGCAGGAACTCATCGGTCCAGAAATCGAATCCGCCCGCGTCCGCCGCGCGACCGAAGAAGGCAACGTAGGTCGAGGCAACGAGCTCGTCGACCGACAGCGCCGTCAGGTTCAAGGTGGTCGTCGGCCCGGTCGACACCGGGACTACGTAGAGCAAAGCCTGGGCGTCATCCGTGCTGCCTGCGTTGCCGGCGTTGTAGGAGAAGCTGTCGAGCCCGAAATAGCCGGGGGCGGGGGTGTAGCTGAATTCGCCGCCCGCCGTGATATCCAGGGTGCCATGTGCGGGGCCGCCAAGCTCGGTGGCACTGGAGGCATTCTCGTCGTTCAGAAGAACGCCAGCGGCGACCGAAAGAGATTGACCCTGGAGAACGATGTAGGCGTCGTCGTGTGCGGCGACCGGAAGGGCGACATCGTCGTTTTGAATCGTGCCTGTCGCTGAAGCGGTTCCGATTGCCGGGTTGGACGATGGACCGGCCTCGGCGGCGGCGATCGACAGGGTCGCCGATGGCGACGGGCTCACCGCATAGACCGCGAAGGCATTGAGCTTGGCGTTCTCGACATTGCCCGCCGACGCGTTGCCCGGACCGACCTGGATCGACAGCGAGCCGTCGCTCACCGTCACCTGCTGGCTGATCGTGAGCGCGGCGTTGGCGCCGACCCGGCTGTAGATGTCGATGTTCTGCAGCGCCGCCAGGGCCTGGCCTTCCAGGGCCATGTCGAAAACCCGTTGGCCCGAGCCGGTGATGCCCCAGTAGATCTCGGCCAGCAGCAGGTCGACCCTGTAGGTGCCGTTGGCAACCGCTACCTCGTAGGTGTAGCTGCCACCCGGCGTCCAGCGCTCGTCCTGGTACAGCGCGTCGTCGGTCGTTCCCGAGATGCTCGCTGTCGTGGCGAAGAGCCGGCTCGCGGCGGCACCCGTGGTGGGACCGGGATCGGCCTGGAACACCACGCCATTGCTCGCCGTCACCTGCCCACCGCCGACGTTCACCGCCGTCACGAGCTGGCTCGAGCCGGCGCTGTCGTCGTTGAGGATCGAGCCGGCGGCGCTGGCGGTGCCGATCGTGGTGCTGGTCGAGCCTGGGCTGGGCGGGGAAAGGGTGACGGTGAAGGTCTCGGACGGCTCCACCGTGAGGTCGCCTGCGACGTTCACGGTGATGGTCCTGGCCGTCTCGCCGGCGGCGAAGCTCACGATGCCGGCCGGCAAAACGCCGCCGGCGAAGTCGGCGGCATTGGCCGGCGCGCTGCCGGTGCCGGCCGCGGCGTAGCTCGCCGTCGCGCTGCCGCTGGTGTCGCCGGTCCGCGTCACCGTGAACGTGAACGCCGTGCTGCCGCTGTTGCCCTCGTTCTGGCTGGCCATCGCTGCCGCGATCGACAGGGTCGCCGACGGTGGCGCGCTCACCGCATAGACCGCGAACGCGTTCAGCTTGGCGTTCTCCACGTTGCCCGCCGCCGCGCTGCCCGGACCGACCTGGATCGACAGCGAGCCGTCGCTCACCGTCACCTGCTGGCTGATCGTGAACGCGGCGTTGGCGCCGACCTCGCTGAAGATGTCGATATTCTGCAGCGACGCCAGGGCTTGGCCCTCCAGCGCCATGTCGAACACGCGCTGGCCCGCGCCGGTGATGCCGGAATAGATCTCGGCCAGCAGCAGGTCGACCCTGTAGGTGCCGTTGGTCACCGGCACCTCGTAGGTGTAGCTGCCTCCTGGAATCCAGCGCTCGTCCTGGTACAGCACATCGTCGGTCGTGCCCGAGATCGCCGCCGTCGTGGCGAAGGTCTGGCTCTCGGCTGCGCCCCTGGCGGGGCCGGAATCGGCCTCGAACACCGTGCCGCCGCTCGCCGTCACCTGCCCACCGCCCACGTTCACAGCCTTGACGAGCTGGTTGGCGGTGCCGTCGTCATTGAGGATGGAGCCGGTAGCGCTGGCGGTGCCGATGGTGCCGCCGACGGGCGAGGAAAGCGTGACGGTGAAGCCCTCGTTGGCTTCGACGACCGAGTCGGCCGCCACACTGACGGTGATGGTCTTGGACGTCTCGCCGGCGGCGAAGCTCACGATGCCGGCCGGCAAAACGCCGCCGGCGAAGTCGGCGGCATTGGCCGGCGCGCTGCCGGTGCCGGCCACGGCGTAGCTCACCGTCGCGCTGCCGCTCGCGTCGCCGGTCCGCGTCACCGTGAAGGTGAACGCCGTGCCGCCGCCGTTGCCTTCCGCCTTGAGGGCGGACTGGGCGGCGACGGAAACCGAAGCGTCGTCGTTCACGATCGTGCCCGTCGCCGAGGCAGTGCCGATCGCCAGGCCCGATGACGGGCTCGACAGGATCGGGGTGAAGCCCTCGCTCGCTTCGACGGCCGAGTCGCCGGCCACGTTCACGGTGATGGTCTTGGACGTCTCGCCGGCGGCGAAGCTCACGCTGCCGGCCGGCAGGACACCGCCGGCGAAATCGGCGGCGTTGGCCGGGGCACTGCCGCTGCCGGTCACGGCGTAGCTCACCGTCGCGCTGCCGCTCGTGTCGCCGGTCCGCGTCACCGTGAAGGTGAACGCCGTGCCGCCGCTGTTGCCTTCCGTCTTGAGGGCTGACTGGGCGGCGACGGAAACCGATGCGTCGTCATTCAGGATCGTGGCAGTGGCCGAGTTCGCGTCGATCGTCAGGCCGGAGGACGGGTTCGACAGGGTC
>NZ_JBFWZI010000068.1:0-34795 GCF_050185545.1 Reyranella sp.
CCTTGCAGCGCCGCGAGCTTGGCGCCCTTGGCCATCGCCATCGCCTGCTCTCCGGCGGTCCTGCCGAGCAGGCGCGCGTCCTTCCACACGCTCACCGTCTGCGTGCCCAGCGCGACGCGGTTCAAGGCCGCCTGGTCGCCGTCCTGGCCCGACACCGGCACCGAACCGGCCAGGCCCTGCGCCGCAAGGGCCGCGATGGCGCCGCCCGCGGTGCCGTCGTTCGACGCCACGACCGCGTCGACTTTGTTGCTGTTGGCGGTGAGGAACTGCTCCATGTTGCGCTGCGCGTTGGCCGGCAGCCAGCCGTCGGTGTAGGCCTCGCCGACCTTCTTGACCTTGCCGGCCTTGATGGCGTCGCCCAGGACCTCGATCTGGCCGGCGTGGAGGAAGTCGGCGTTGGGATCGGACGATGAGCCCTTGATGAAGACGTAGTTGCCCTCCGGCTTCACCTTGAAGACCTCGCGCGCCTGGACGCGGCCGACCTCCTTGTTGTCGAAGGTGATGTAGAGCACGTCCTTCATCTCGATCAGGCGGTCGTAACCGATCACCGGGATGCCCTCGTTGAGCGCCTTTTCGATGGCGGGCCGGATCGCATTGGCGTCCTGCGCCAGCACGATCAGCGCCTTGGCGCCGCGGGCGAGCAGCCCTTCGATGTCGGCGAGCTGCTTGGTGGCGTTGCTCTGCGCATCGGCCGAGATGTAGGTTCCGCCGGCCGCCGTGATCGCCGCCTTGATCGCCGCCTCGTCGGTCTTCCAGCGCTCCTCCTGGAAGTTCGACCAGCTCACCCCGACAACCTGCGCCTGTGCCGGCGCACTCACTGCCGCCATGCCGGCCAGGATGGCGGCGCCAGCCAGCGCCGCAAAAGGTGTGCGAGCCATGTTTCCTCCTGTTGTTGTCTGGCCTACGCGAGCGCCAAGCTGTGAAAACCTGCTGACGAGGCTGCTTCAAACTATGATGTGCGCGCTGCAGGGAGGTCAAGGTTGTGAAAGGCGGAGAGGAAGCTACGTCCACGGCCCTTCGAGCGGCTCCTCCAGGTCGCTCGCCCCGTGAACGATACGCACGGCCTGCACCCTGCCTCCGGCAATGAAATAGAGCGCGATATGGGATTCGAATGACCGCACGGGAAAGGCGCGCAATCCGGAGACTGTGTGATGGAAGCGAGGCGAGCCGATCCGTGGATGGCGTCCAAGCACATCAAGAATCTCTTCGACCATCTCAAGGAAGCGATATGCGGTTCTCGGATTATGTGAAGCGATGTTGGCAGCGTGCTCGTCAATGTCCCGAGTAGCCCGGCGTCGCTTGACAGCTCTCACTGTCGTTTCTTGGCGATAGACCGCTGCAGTGCCTGACGCCGCTTCTGCCAGTATGCGGGGTCATTCGGCTCCTCGGGGCTCTCCAGTCCTTGGCGCACGAGCTCCGCCAAGCTCTGCTCGGCCTTTTGGCGTTGATCCTGCCGAATCTAGTCGCGAACATACTCGCTCGACGAGGCATAGCTGCCCTCGGCAACCTGTCGATCGACGTAGGCCTTCAGGTCGCGCGATATGGCGACGTTCATGGTCCTAGGCATGGGCGCATTCTAGGCTCGTGGCAGTTTTTGCCAACGCCGGAGCCGGTATGCCCTACCGCACGAGCACCTGCTTGCGCATGAAGAGCAGCAGCGGGATCACCAGCAGGGTGCAGAGCGTCATCGCGCGGAAGTCGTTCAGGTAGCCGATCATCGCCGCCTGGCGATTGATCTCGGCGTCCCACACCGCGAGCATCTGCGAATCGGCGCCCGGCATCACCCGGCCGAACGGCCAGCCGGCGCTGTAGGGCGTGAGCTGGCCGACCAGCTCGGCGCGGTTCTCCTGGGTGTTGCGCGCGAGCAGCGAGACCAGCACGGCGATGCCGACCGAGGCGCCCATGTTGCGCATCAGGGCGTTGATCGCCGCCCCCTCGGTGCGCAGCCGCGGCGGCAGGGTGGCGAAGGTGAGCGTGGTGAGCGGCGGGAAGACCAGCCCGAGCGCGAAGCCAAGCAGGACGCCGTTCCAGATGATCCGGCTCTCGCTGACCTCGAGCGTGAAGGTGGTCATCTCCCACAGCGACACCGCGCACATGGCGAAGCCCAGGCCGATCAGGACGCGTGCGTCGAAGCGGCCGATCAGGCGCGACACCAGCATCATCGAGATCATCATGCCGGCGCCGCGCGGCGCCAGCACGATGCCGGTGGTGAACACCGGATAGCCCTTGAGCTGCTGCAGGAACGGCGGCATCAGCGTCGCCGTCACGATCAGGACCAGGCCGGTTATCGCGGTCAGCAGCAGCCCGACCGACAGATTGCGGTCGCGGAACAAATCGCGCGACAGGAACGGCTGGCGGTCGGTCAGCATGTGGATGAGAAACATCGAGAACGACACGCCGGCGACCAGGGCCTCGCCCATGATCTCGATCGAATCGAACCAGTCGAGCTGCTGGCCGCGGTCGAGCATGAGCTGGAAGCTGCCGATGGCGATCGCCAGGAAGGCGAAGCCCAGCAGGTCGAACGGCCGGCGCCGGTCGTGCGGCGTGTCACGCACCAGCAGCAGGATGCCGGTGGTGCAGAGGATGCCGACCGGCAAGTTGATGTAGAACACCCAGCGCCAAGTGAATTCGTCGGTCAGCCAGCCGCCGAGGGAGGGGCCGACGATCGGCCCGATCATGGTGCCGACGCCCCACATGGCCATCGCCTTGCCCTGCTCCTCGCGCGGGTAGGTGTCCATCATGATGGCCTGCGAGACCGGCACCAGGGCGGCGCCGAAGCCGCCCTGCAGGGCGCGGAACAGCACGAGCTGATCGAGGCTTTGCGCCGCCCCGCACAGCATCGACACGATGGTGAAGCCGACGACACAGGTCGACAGCGTGGTGCGCAGGCCGAAGCGGGTGGCGCAGAAGCCGGCGAACGGCGTCAGGATGGCCGAGGCCACGATGTACGAGGTGACGACCCAGGAGACCTGCTCCTGCGTTGCCGACAGCGAGCCCTGGATCGAGGGCAGTGCCACATTGGCGATGGTGCCGTCGAGCGCATGCATGATGGTGGCCATCATGACCACCAGCGTGATCAGGCCGCGCCGGCGCCTGACCGACGGGTCGGTCGTCATGGCTTGGCGGTGGCCGACGCGCTCGACAGGCCGAAGGTCTTGGCGAGGCCCGCCATCAGGCTGCCGAGCGAGCGGCTGTGGCCGGTGTCGATCTCGACGGTCGTGCTCATGCCGACGCGCAGCGGCGGGTCGCTCTCACGGCAGGCGACCGAGACTCGCACCGGGATGCGCTGCACGACCTTGACCCAATTGCCCGAGGCGTTCTGCGGCGGCAGCACGGCGAACTCCGCGCCGGTTGCCTGGGCGATGCTCGACACCGAACCGGTGCACTCGGCGTCGGGATAGGTATCGATCCTGATCGTCGCTGGCTGGCCCGGCCGCACCAGGGTGAGCTCAGTCTCCTTGAAGTTGGCTTCGATCCAGAGATCCCTGTCGGCCACCACCACCATCACCGGCACGCCGGCGGTGGCGTAGCTCCCGGGCACCGGCCGCTTGGCCACGATGCCATCGAGCGGCGCCTCGATGGTCGTGCGCCGCAGCTGCAGCAGCGCCTCCTCGCGCGCCGCCATCATCTGCCTCACCCGCGGATGATTGTCCGCCCGAATCTTGGGATCGCCGGCGAGCTGCGCCTCGATGCGCTGCAGATCCTCCTGCGCCGCCGAGATGCGCTGGCGTGCCACCTCCAGCCCCATGCGCGTCTCTTCGAGCTTCTGGGTCGAGGCGATTTTCTTGTCGGCAAGGTCAGACTGCCGGTCGAACTCGGCCTGGGCGTAGTTGAATTGGCTGAGGGCCGCCTTGATCTCCTCGCGCTTGGTGCGCCATTGCGCGCGCAGGCCGCGGATATCGGCGCGCGTCGTCTCCATCTCGGCCTCGATCTTGGCAAGCGCCAGGCGATAGGCCTGGTCGTCGAGCCGGAACAGGAGCTGGCCGCGCGAGACGTGCTGGTTCTCCTGCACCGGGACCTCGACGATGATGCCGGAGAGCTCGGTCGCGATCTGCGCACGATCCCCTTTCACGTAGGAATTGTCGGTGCTGACGTAGCGGCCGGACGCCAGCCAGACCAAGGCCGTCGCGACGATCACGAGCAGCGGCAGGAACCACATGACGACGCGCGCCAGAGCGCGACCACCGAGCCGCGACCGACGCGGCACGACCGGGACCGGCGCCGGCGCGACCACGGGCCCCTGCGTCGGGACGCGCGCGTCCAGCTGTTCTCCGTCTCTCACCTACATATGGTCTGCCGCGCGCCCCGGCTGGTCAACAGGCGGGTGCAGCATGGCTGCTAGGCCGGCCGCGAGGGCTTTGTCGGGCCGGGTCATGTCTGGGACCGCGCCACTCCAGCAAACCGGCGCGGATCATCGTCTTGCGGACCGCGGGCGTCTCGCCCGCTCATGCTCATGAGCGGGCGAGACGCCCGCGGTCCGCAAGACGTCAAGCCGGCCGCGCCGGCGTCGCACCATCACGAAACAGCTTGTAGGTGATGGCGTCGTAGAGGGCGTTGTACGAAGCATCCACGATGTTCGGCGACACGCCTATGGTCGACCATCGGCTTTTCGTGTCGGCGCTTTCGATCATGACGCGCGTGGTGGCGGCCGATCCGCCGGCCGAATCGAGGATGCGCACCTTGAAGTCGACCAGCCGCATGTCCTCGAGCTCAGGATAGACCGGGATCAGTGCCTTTCGCAGTGCAGCATCGAGCGCGTTGACCGGGCCGTTGCCCTCGCCCACCTCCATCGCCCGCCGGCCGGCGACATCGAGCTTCACCGTCGCCTCCGAGAGCGCGATCAACTGGCCGCGGGCATTGACCCGCCGCTCAGCCAGCACGCGAAAGCTTTGCAGCGCAAAATAGTCGGGCACGGTGTGCAGCTCATGGCGCGCCAGCAGCTCGAACGAGGCGTCGGCGCCATCGTAGGCATATCCCTCGGCCTCGCGCTCCTTGACGGTCTCAAGCAGGCGCGCGACGCCGGGATCCTTGGGATCGACCTCGAGGCCGATCTGGCGGAACCGGGCCATGATGTTGGACCGGCCGGCCTGGTCGCTGACCACGATGATGCGCTGGTTGCCGACGACCTCTGGATCGACGTGCTCGTAGGTCTTCGGATCCTTCTCGACCGCCGACACGTGCAGCCCTCCCTTATGGGCGAAGGCGCGCGTGCCGACATAGGCGGCGCTGCGGTTGGGCACGACGTTCAGCCGGTCGTCGAGCAGGCGCGACAGGTGGGTGAGCCGCTGCATCGCATTGGGCTTCAGGCCGGTGTCGAAGCCCATCTTGAGCACCAGGTTCGGGATCAGGGCGATCATGTTGGCGTTGCCGCAGCGCTCGCCCAACCCGTTGATCGTACCCTGCACCTGGCGGGCGCCGGCGCGAACGGCCGCCAACGTGTTGGCAACGGCGTTCTCGGTGTCGTTGTGGGTGTGGATGCCGATGCGATCGCCCGGGATCTTTCTGGTCACCTCGCCGACGATGCGCTCGACCTCGTGCGGCAGGGTGCCACCGTTGGTGTCGCACAGAACCAGCCAGCGCGCGCCCGCCTTCTCCGCCGCGCCAAGGCAGGCCATCGCATAGTCGGGGTTGGCCTTGTAGCCGTCGAAGAAATGCTCGGCGTCGAACATGACTTCTTCCATGCGGCTCTTCGCGTAGGCGAGCGAATCGGAGATCATCTCCAGGTACTCGGCGCGGTCGACCTCGAGCGCCACGTCGACATGGAAGTCCCAGGTTTTGCCCACCATGCAGACGTTGCGCGCCTTGGTCTGCAGGATGGCAGCCAGCCCGGGATCGTTGGCGGCGCTGCGCCCGGCGCGACGGGTCATGCCGAAGGCCACGAACTTCGCATTCTGGAAGGCGGGCGGCTCGGCGAAGAAGCGGTCGTCGGTCGGATTGGCGCCCGGCCAGCCGCCCTCGATGTAGTCGATGCCGAGCCGGTCGAGCTCTCGCGCAATCGCGGCCTTGTCGGCCACGGTGAAATCCACGCCCTGGGTCTGGGCGCCGTCTCGCAGGGTGGTGTCGAAGAGATAGATGCGGTTGGACTGGTTCATGCCGGCCGCATCATAGTGGGCCCTCGCCCCGGGAGATACCGTTCATGACCGCGCCCTCCTCATGACCACATCCACCACCATCGTCGAGCTGCGCTCCACGCTCCTGCAGGTGCCGTGGCGCGGCAAGCCGCCGGCCGCCGGCATCCTGTCGGCGCCGTTCCGCGACCTCTATGTCCTGGAGATCGAGACCCAGGGCGGCCTGGTCGGCATGAGCTACCTGATGCCGCTGCGCGGCGGCCTCGACACGCTCGATGCCTGCATGAAGGAGCTGATCGCCCCGCACGTGGTCGGCCGCGACGCCACCGAGGTCGAGGCGATCTGGCAGGTGCTCTATCGCAGCAATTTCTGGCTGGGCCGCATGGGCGTCACCGTGTTCGCCCAGAGCGCCGTCGACATGGCCTTGTGGGACATCGTCGGCAAGCGGGCCGGCCTGCCGCTGTTCCGGCTGTGGGGCGCCGCCCGCACGGCGGTGCCGGCCTACGGCTCGGGCTGCTTCCGCGGGCTGGGGTGTGACGGCATGATCGCCCGGGCCAGGGAATTCACCGCACAGGGGTTGAAGGCCATCAAGATGCAGGTCGCCCACATCAGGCCGTGGCGCGAGGACGTGCAGAATGTGCGCGCCATGCGCGAACAGATGGGCGACGGCATCGAGATCATGATCGACGTCAATATGGGCTGGGATGCCGACACCGCCATCCAGGCCGGCCATCGCATCGACGAGTTCGATCCCTACTGGCTCGAGGAGCCGGTGGTCGCCGAGGATTTCGCCGGCTACCGGCGCATCGCCGCGGCACTGAAGACCCGGGTCGTGGGCGGCGAGAGCCACTTCACCCGCAACGACCTCCGCCCCTTCCTCGAGACGCCCTGCGTGCCCATCCTGCAGCCCGACCCGATGCGCGGCGGCTACACCGAGCTGCGCAAGATCGCAGCGGCAGCCGAGCCGTGGGGCATCCGTATCGCCCCTCACCTGTTCCACGAGACGATGGTCCATCTGCTGGCGTCGATCCCCAACGCGAATTACCTCGAGTACATGGACTGGAACGATGACCTGTGGATCGAGCCCGTGCTGCCGGCCAAGGACGGCACCATGAGCCCGCCCGAACGGCCCGGCCATGGGCTCGCCTTCCGCCCGGAGATCCTCAGGGACTTCCGCAAGGGCGGCCAGCGCTTCAGGGCATGATGATCCCGACGGTATGATCTCGTTGGCATGACACAGGACGAACTGCGCGCCCTCGCGGAAGGAGACCGCACCTACGCCGACCGGACGTTCTCGCCCGACCTCTCGCTCGACGACCTCGATCTCTCGGAGAGCCGCTTCGAGCGCTGCCGGTTCGCCTTGCCGACGATCCGCGGCGCCAATTTTTCCGAATCGACGTTCAAGGACTGCCGCTTCGAGCCGACGCGCTTCGCCAACTGCAAGCTCGCCAAAGCCGCCCTCGCCGGCTGCACCCTGTTCGACGTCGACAAGAAGGCCGGCTCCGTCTTCGCCTTTTGCGACATGCATGCCCTCGTCGTGGAGAAGTGCAACGTTGCGACCTGCACGTTCGATCGCTGCGAACTCTACGGTCTCGGCGCGACCGACAGCAGCTTTCGCGGCGCCCGGTTCGTCCGCTCGTCCTTCACCAGGGCACTGTCACGCCGATCGACCGTGACCAAGGCCTCGTTCGAGCGCTGCAACCTCGCCTTCGCCGATCTGTCGGAACTGCAACTGGCGAACGCCGAGTTCCGCTTCTGCCGATTGTCGGAGGCGTCGCTCATCGGCACCGACCTCAGCGACGCCAGGCTGCTGGAATGCGCCCTCGACCGCGTCGAATGGGACAAGGCGAAGCTCGCCAACGCCGATCTCAGCGGCTCCCAGCTCGCCGGACTGAACCTTGCGGTGCTCGCCGACTATGCCGGCCTCACGATCAGCGAAAGCGAGCAGTCCAACCTGCTCGAGCAGATCGGGATCCGGGTAGTCTCTTGATCTCTCCGCCGAGGTGCTGACCAGGTGCTCATGGCTGGGAGCGCGCCACTCCGATGGCGCTCTTCTTGCCGATCACACATCTTATGAGCGCCACGGGAGTGGCGCGCTCCCAGCGATGAGCCCTTCACCACCATGGAGGGAACAAGAGCTCTTGCAACAGCTCACGCCGTCAGCGGGAAATGGCACGCCACCTGGTGATCGGGCGCAACCTCCTTCGGCAGCGGCACCTCGGTGGCGCAGCGGGCCTCGGCGCGCGGGCAACGCGTGCGGAACCGGCAGCCGCTCGGCGGATCCATCGGCGACGGCAAGTCCGAGGCGGTGAGCTTCACCTGCCTGACCGGCTGTGTCGGGTCGGGCACCGGTATCGCACTGAGCAGCGCCGCCGTGTAGGGGTGCGCCGGCGCCCGGTACAGCGCTTCGGATGGCGCCAGCTCGCAGATCCGCCCGAGATACATCACGGCAACGCGGTCGGAGACGTTCTTCACCACCGCCAGGTCGTGCGAGATGAACAGCATGGTGAGCCCCATGCGCGCCTTCATCTCGCGCAGCAGGTTCAGGATCTGCGCCTGCACCGAGACGTCGAGCGCCGACACCGGCTCGTCGCAGATCAGGAGCGACGGCTCCAGGATCAGCGCGCGGGCGATCGAGATGCGCTGGCACTGCCCCCCAGAGAATTCGTGCGGCCGGCGATCGAGCGCCAGCGTCGGCTCGAGGCCGACCGCCTCCAGCATGGCCGCGACCCGTGGGCCGATCTCCGGCTTCGACAGCCGCCTGTTCACCCGCAACGGCGCGGCGACGATGTCGGCAACGGTGTGCCGCGGATTGAGCGAGGCGATCGGGTCCTGGAAGATCATCTGCAGCTGCGGCCGCAGGCGGCGCAGCTGCGCCGCCGGTTGCGTCGCCAGGTCGGTGCCCTCGAACCACACCTGGCCGCCTGTTGGCGGCGGCAGCTGCATCAGCGCCCGCGCCGCCGACGACTTGCCGCAGCCGGATTCGCCGACCAGGCCCAGCGTCTCGCCCCGACGGAGGTCGAAGCTGATGCCGGAGACGGCATGCACGGTACGCCCGTCCGGCACCCGGAACTCGACTGACAGCTCATGCACGCTGAGCAGCGGTGCGTTCACGACGCAGCCCCCAGCGGGTGCCAGCAGGCGAAGGCATGGCCGTCGCCGCTGAGCTCCGGCGTCGCGCGGCGGCAGTCCTCGGCGACATAGCGGCAGCGCGGCGCAAAGCGGCAGCCGGGCGGCGGGTCGATCAGCTCGGGCGGCCGCCCGGCGATGGTCTCGAGCGGCGTGTGCGGCGGATCGGCCAGGCGCGGGATCGAGCGCAGCAACGCCTCGGTGTAGGGCATTCGCGTGTGGGCGAACAGCGTCGTCGTGGCGGCGCGCTCGACGATGCGTCCGGCATACATCACCGCCACCTCGTCGGTGTGGCCGGCGACGACGCCGAGGTCGTGAGTGATCAGGATCAGCGCCATGTGGCGCTCGCGCTGCTGTCGGCTCAGCAGGTCGAGGATCTCGGCCTGCACGGTCACGTCGAGCGCCGTGGTCGGCTCGTCGGCGATCAGCAGCGCCGGCTCGCAGCTGAGCGCGATGGCGATGGCGACGCGCTGGCGCATGCCGCCGGAGAGCTGGTGCGGGTAGTGGTCTACCCGCCGGGCCGGCTCCGGAATGCCGACCGCTGTGAACAGCTCGACGGCCCGCTCGCGCGCGGCGCGCCGGCCCAGACCCATGTGATAGGTCAAGGTCTCGACGATCTGCGCGCCGCAGGTCATCACCGGGTTCAGCGACGTCATCGGATCCTGGAAGATCATCGCCATGTGGCGGCCGCGCACCTGGCGCAGCTGGCGCTCCGACAGCCGACGCAGGTCGCGGCCTTCGAAGGTCACGCGGCTGGCCGACGGCACCTGGGCGGTGGACGGCAGCAGGCTCATGATGGTGCGCGCCAGCACCGACTTGCCGCAGCCGCTCTCGCCGACGATGCCCAGCGTCCGGCCGCGGTCGAGAGCGAAGGAGACGCCGTCGACCGCGCGCACCCGACCACGCGGCGTGCGGAAGTGCGTGTGCAGATCCTCGACCGAGAGCAGCGGCGTCGCGCTCACAGTCGGCTCTCGCGCGGATCGATCAGCCCGCGCAGACGGTCGCCGATCAGGTTGAAGGACAGCACCGTCAGGCACATCGCCGCCGCCGGGATCATGGTGACGTGCGGCGCCTGGTCGAGCAGCTCTCGGCCTTCCTCGATCATTGCTCCCCAGCTCGGCGTCGGCGGCGGTACCGACAGGCCAAGGAAACTCAGCGTCCCTTCGGCGACGATCAGCACCGCGACCAGGAGCATGGCGAAGACCAGGAGCGGCATCACCACGTTGGGTACGATCTCGCGCACCAGGATGTAGAGGTCGGAGGCGCCCATCGCCTTGGCGGCGAGCACGAACTCCCGGCCGGCGAGGCTCAGCGTGTTGGCCCGGGCGACGCGGGCCGACGCCGGCACCGACAGAAAGCCGAGTGCAAGGATCAGGTTGGGTAGCGACGGGCCAAGGTAGAAGGTAATTCCCAGCAGCAGCACGAGGGCCGGGAAGGCCAGGATGATGTCCATCGCGGCCACCACCACGCCCTCGACGCGGCCGCGATAGTAGCCGGCAAGCACGCCCAGCGCGCCGCCGACCAGCAGGCCGATCAGCGGCGACAGCAGGCCGATCGTCAGCGAGACCCGGGCGCCGTACACCAGCCTCGACAGGATGTCTCGGCCGATATTGTCGGTGCCGAGCAGGTAGCGGTGCTCGCTGAGGTCGGTCTCGCCGGCGAGCTCGATCTCGCCGACCGTTCCCGGCACCGCCGCTCGGTTGAGGAAGTCGATGGTCTCGGGCGCCGGCATCGGCCACAAGTCGGCCGTCACGGCGCCGAACACCACCAGGCCGATCCAGGCGACCGGCAGCCAGAAGCCGAGGCCGAGGCGGCGGCCCCGCCGGCGAACGGTGAGCCCTTCGGCCTCTCCGGCGGCGGCGACATCGTCGACAGTGCTAGCCATCGCGGCCGCCCACCCGGATGCGCGGGTCGAGGAAGCTGTAGGTCAGGTCGACCAGGAAGTTGATCACCACGTAGGCGACGGCGATGAACAGGATGCAGCCCTGCACCACCACGTAGTCGCGGCTGAAGATCGCGGTCAGCAGCAGCCGGCCGATGCCGGGCAGGGCGAAGATCGATTCGATGATCAGCGTGCCACCGATCAGGGCACCGATCTGCAGGCCGAGAATGGTGATCAGGCTGAACGACGAAGGCCTCAGTGCATGGCGGAACAGGATCCGCCAGGCCGGCAGACCCTTGGCCCGGGCCATGGCGATGAAGTCCTCCTGCAGCGTCATGATCATGTCGTTGCGCAGCAGGCGCATGAGGGTCACCCATTCGATCAGGGCGATCGACAGCGCCGGCAGGGCGAAGGTGCGAAAATTGTCCCACAAACCCTCGGAAAGCGGCACGTAGCCGGTGGCCGGCAGCCAGCCCAGCCGCAACGCGATGATGAAGATCAGCACCAGCGCCATGACGAAGGGCGGCACCGAGATCATGGCGAAGCCGGCCAGCGTGACGGCGCGGTCGACCCAGCGGTTCTGCCGGTAGGCGCACAGCACGCCGAGCGGCACTGCCAGCGCCATCGCGATCACCTGCGCCAGCACCATCAGCTCGATGGTCACCGGCAGGCGGCTCAGGATCGCCTCGCCGACCGGCTCCGACGTGCGCAGCGAGACACCGAGGTCGCCCTGCGCCAGAGCCGCCAGCCATTCGCCGTAGCGCACCAGCATCGGCCGGTCGAGGCCGAGCTGCTCGCGCACCGCCTCGACCTCGGCCGGGGTTGCCGTCGGGCCGACGACCAGATAGGCGATGTCGCCCGGCAGCAGGGCCACGAACAGGAACGTCAATGTCGTCACCGCCACGACGACGAAGACCAGCCTGAGCAGCTTACGGCCCAGATACCGCATCGGCGGGACCGGTCGGCTGGCGTGCGGCTAGTCGAACCAGGCGAAGCGAACGTCCACGACCCCTTGATACAGTGGGCGCAGACCCTTGAGGCCCTTCTTGGCGATGGCGTTGTGCGTGCGGCCGGATGCCCAAAGGATCGGCGCATCCTGGTTCATCTTGCGCACCACCGAGCACATTGCCGTCTTGCGCTTCTCCGGCGTCGGCGCCGTGCGCATGGTCACCAGCAGCTTGTCCATCTCCGGGTCGGCATAGTGGGCCAGGTTGTACGGGCTCTTCGACTGCAGCAGCGCGAACAGCTGTGGCCCGATATCGCCGGCGTCGGCGATGCGCCAGCCGGCCATCTGGTAGTCGTTCTTGAACACGTTGCCGATGAAGGCGACCTGGTCCATCGGCTTGAGCTTCATGGTGATGCCGGCGCGCTTGGCCAGCTGCTGCCACAGCAGGCCGTACTCGCGGCCTCGCTGCGTCGCTGTGTGCATCAGCTCGACCTCGATCGGCTTGCCGATCTCGGCGACGAGCTTCTTGGCCTCGGCGAACTTGGCGTCTCCCAGGTAGCCCGAGTCGCACTTGCCTTCGTCATCGAAGCCGGTCTTGGTGACCAGCTGCGTATTCTGCAGCTGCGATTCGACATAGTACTTCTGGTCCCACGCCATGCTGAGCGCGCGTCGGACGCGGACATCGTCGAGCGGCGGCTTGGAATTGTTGAGGAAGAGAATGCCGCCGCCCTCGCCGTTGCGGCTGTACACGGTGAGCTTCGGGTCACTCTTGGCCTGGACGATGGAATGGCCGCGATCGGTCCAGTGGACGTCGATCTCGCCGGATTGCAGCGCGGCCTGGCGGGTCTGCTGGTCGGGCAGCACCTTGAACACGATCTCGTCGAAATGGACCTTGGCGTCCTTGTTCCAGTAGTTCGGGTTGCGTTCGACCACGATCTTGTCGCCGCCCCGCCACTCCTTGAACCTGTACGGGCCGGTTCCGACGGGCTGGCGGTTCATGGTGTCGGCGGCGACCGCCTTGGCCGACGGAATGAAGCAGCACAGGGCGAACGCCGACAGGCCGTCTCGCATCGGCTGCCAGGGATGCTTCAGATTGATGCGCACGGTGTGGTCGTCGACCTTCTCGGCCCCCTTGATCGGACTGATGAACATCAGCCCGACATACTTGCTGGCCGGGTCGAGGACGCGGTTGTAGTGAGTGACCACGTCGTCGGCGGTGAAGTCGCTGCCGTCATGGAACTTGACACCCTTGCGCAGCTTGAAGATGTAGGTCAGGCCGTCCTCGGACGCCGTCATCGACTCGGCCAGCTCGCCCTTCAGCTTGCCGTCGGCGTCATAGGCCATCAGCCGGTCGACCATGGTCAGCATCACCGAGGCCGGCGCCTCGCCGAGCACTCGCCCCTTGACCGCATCGAAGCCGGTCGGCTCCTGCTCGATGCCGACCGTCAGGGTCTTGTTGGCAGCCTCTGCTGCTCCGACTGCCAAGAACGCCGCCACGCCGGCCAGCACGGCGCCGATGATCGCCGAGCGCCGGCCGGCCCCCGTCAACCGAATCCAAGTGTTCGACATCATGTTCGTCCTCCCTGTTGTACGAGGCCATGACTCTCGATCGTTTGTCTTGATTGGCGCCGATGGTGCGGCGCTTATGCGGTGGACGCAATACACACGAGGCAAGCGGCTACTCGAAAGGCGGCAAGCTCGGTGAAGCCGAGCTCGCCAGGTTCGAAACGGATGCGACCCGTTCCGACAGGAACGGCACGATACTCGCTCAGCGGCAGACGTTGCGCAACGCGCGCCACTCGGCGTCGGTGAAGGCCGGCCGCCCGACGGGCAGGCGCTTGGTGGCGGCGATGCGCTCGGCGGTCGGCGGATGGCTCGACCAGATGCCGGCCGCGGCCGCCATGTCCGTCGACTCCTTTTTAATCATCTGCTCGAAGAAGCTGGCGATGCCGTCGGCGCGAATCCCGAGCTTCTCGAGCAGGGAGACGCCGGTGGCGTCGGCCTCGCGCTCGAAGGCACGTCCGTTGCGCAGGGCGAGCAGCAGGCTGCCGCCGCTCCCCAGCGTGCCGATGACGTCGGAATAGCCGCCGCTCACCAGCTTCAGCATCAGGTCGATGCCAAACTGGCGGACCAGGCCCTTGGTCGGATGGTGGTGGACGACATGGCCGATCTCGTGCGCCAGCACGCCCGCCACCTGGGAGCTGTCCTTGGCCTGGTCGATCAGATCGTAGAAGAATACCAGGATGCCGCCCGGCAGGGTGAAGGCATTGACCGGTCCGCCGGCAATGACGTGCACCGTGATCGGATGCTCGTAGCCCGCCGCCTGGGCGAGGCGGTTGGCGAGACCGTTGATCGCCGCCAGCCCGGCCTTGCCGTGGCATTCCTCCTTGTCGGCCGTAATCTCGTCGTAGACGCTTTCGCCGAGCCTGGCCTGCAGGCTGTGGGGCAGCAGGGGCGCGGCGTACTCGCTGCCATAGTCGACCGCGAACCAGAACACGCCGAGCAGCGCCACCAGCGTGGCGCCGAAGCTCGCAATCCGAGCGCCCGATGCCGCCGGCGTCGTCGTCAGCCTGGCAAGGTGGGGGATCAGCTGGGCGAGCTGGCGGCGCAACTCGAGATCGTCGGCGACGAGGCGCGCATCGCTGCCCTTGCAGGCGACCGCCGGCACCCCTTCGTGCTCGACGTCGCCCAGCACGAAAACGTCGGCGATCGGCCAGCGCGCCAGGACAAAGGAATCGGCGCGCCGGACGATTACCAGGTCGCTGGCGGTGGCGCGCACGTCGGCGCCGTGCACCAGGGCGGTGACGCCATCATAGAAGCGGGCGCGGGGCGCGGGACCGGAATCGGCCATCGTCACACGCCGGTCACGTCGAACATGTCGAGCAGGCCCTCGCCGAAGCCCGGGCCGCGACTGGCCGGCTGGCTGATCGTGGCGCCATCGGGTGCGCCGTAGATCCACAGCTCCCGGGCGATCAGGCGCAGCGTGCGGTGCATCACCCACGGCCAACCGAGCCCCAGGGTCAGCAGCACGATCAGGTAGTTCAGGACCATGAAGCCCCACATCTGCCGGGTCGAGATCGCCGTGGCGAACAGGACGTTGCCGGCGCGGCTGCGGGCCACCAGGTAGCGGAACAGGTAGGCCTGCCACCAGCAGCGCAGCGGCAGGATCAGCAGGCCGAACAGGACGTACGCGGCGATCGCGATGGCGATGGCGATCACGATGGTGCGCGCGTCGGGGTGGGCGAGCAGGTCGCCGATGTCATCGGCCTCGACGCCGAGCTCGCTCACCGTGCCGCCGATCGCGGCGAACACGATGACCAGGGCAAGCCCCCAGGCCAGTATGTTGAGGAAGTAGTAGCCGATGTAGCGGCCGTAGACGTCGCCGGCGCTGCCGGCGAAGGCGAATGGCAGGGTGCCGAAGCGCACGTTGGCGATGCGCGGGCGGGCGAGGTTGACCGACACGACCGGTGTCAGGAGCTGCCCGGTGATGGCATTGACCAGGGTGAGGAACGTCGCCGAAGCGCCGTACGACCAGGCGGAGCCGGCCAGCCAGCAGCGGATGCCGCGCCAGCGCGTACGCGACAGGCGATAGCGCAGACCGGCATAGTGGCCGACATAGGCGAGCGGAAAGCCGATCAGCGCCACCGACAGCGTGAAGGCGTCGAAGGCACCGAAGCTCGCCATCGGCTTCTCGTGAAAGACATGGATCCATACCAGCCACATCAGGCCGCCCCAGGCGGCGATCAGCATCAGCGCCAGCAGGAAGCCGATCAGCAGCTCGCGGCCGCGCCCGCGATACTCGAAGCGGTCCCCCAGGATGGCGAAGTGGCTCCACAGATAGCGGCGCAGCCGAGTGCGTCCCCAGAAGCGCGACCAGCCGAGCGTCAGCAGCATCAGCACGACGTGGCGCAGGTAGATGGCATAAAGCTCGCCCAGCCGGCCGTCGTAGACGGGGCGGCTGGGCGTCAGATCGGGTGCCGCCGGTGCGGCCGCTGCGACCGGCTGCTCGGCCGCAGCGACGGGCTGCTGCCAGGGAGGGGACGGATGGCTCACGGGTGGTGAATTCTGCCCATTTGCATTGCAAAACGAATGATGCTGCAATGCAGCATCGATTGATGTAGGGAATTTTACGCAACCGCCTCGATGCCCGCCACCATGACCGCCCAGCCCTCCCCCAAGCCCCAGCGCGACCGGCCCTGGCTCATCCGCACCTATGCCGGGCATTCGACCGCCGCCAAGTCGAACGAGCTCTATCGCACCAACCTGGCGCGCGGCCAGACCGGCCTGTCGGTCGCCTTCGACCTGCCGACCCAGACCGGCTACGACTCCGATCATCCGCTGGCCAGGGGCGAGGTCGGCAAAGTCGGCGTGCCCATCAGCCATCTCGGCGACATGCGCACCCTGTTCGACGGCATCCCGCTCGACCGCATGAACACGTCGATGACGATCAATGCGCCGGCGGCGTGGCTGCTCGCGCTGTACATCGCCACCGCCGAGGCGCAGGGCGTCGACCGCGCCAGGCTGCAGGGCACGACGCAGAACGACATCATCAAGGAATATCTTTCGCGCGGCACCTACATCTTCCCGCCCGAACCGTCGCTGCGGCTGACCGCCGACACGATCGGCTTCACCTATCGCGAGGTTCCGAAGTGGAACCCGATGAACGTGTGCAGCTATCACCTGCAGGAAGCCGGCGCGACCCCGGTGCAGGAGCTCGCCTTCTCGCTCGCCAACGCCATCGCCGTGCTCGACGCGGTGCGGGCACGTGGCCAGGTGCCGGAGGCGGATTTCCCGCAGGTGGTCGGTCGCATCTCGTTCTTCGTCAATGCCGGCATCCGCTTCGTCACCGAGATGTGCAAGATGCGGGCGTTCGCCGAGCTGTGGGACGAGCTGACGCGCACGCGCTACGGCGTCGCCGACGCCAAGCAGCGGCTGTTCCGCTACGGCGTGCAGGTGAACTCGCTTGGGCTCACCGAGCAGCAGCCGGAGAACAACGTCTACCGCATCCTGCTCGAGATGCTGGCCGTGGTGATGAGCAAGAACGCCCGTGCCCGCTCGGTGCAGCTGCCCGCCTGGAACGAGGCGCTCGGCCTGCCGCGACCGTGGGACCAGCAATGGTCGCTCAGGTTGCAGCAGATCGTGGCCTTCGAGACCGACCTGCTCGAGTATGGCGACATCTTCGACGGCAGCAGCGAGGTCGCCCGCAAGGTCGACGAGCTCAAGGCCGAGGCGACGGCCGAGATGGCGCGCATCGCCGACATGGGCGGCGCGGTCGAGGCGATCGAAGCGGCCTACATGAAGCAGCGCCTGGTCGAGTCGAACCTGCGCCGGCTCGCCGCCATCGAGGCGGGCGAACAGACGGTGGTGGGCGTCAACGCCTACACCGAGGCCGAGCCTTCGCCGCTGTCGGCGAGCGGCGAAGGCGCCATCCTGACCGTCGATGCCGCCGTCGAGCGCGACCAGGTCGAGCGCCTGAAGGCATGGCGCGTCGCCCGCGATGGCGCCGCCGTAGCCAAGGCCTTGGCCGAGCTAACGTCGGCGGCACGCGAGGACCGCAACGTCATGCCGGCGTCGATCGCCTGCGCCAAGGCGGGCATCACCACCGGCGAATGGACCGACACGCTGCGCTCGGTGTTCGGCGAATATCGCGCGCCGACCGGCGTCGCCCGCGCCGTCGGCGTGAGCGACGGCCGGCTCGAGACGGTGCGACGCGAGGTCGAGGCTGTCTCGCGCCGACTCGGCCGGCGCATCAAGATGCTGGTCGGCAAGCCCGGCCTCGACGGCCATTCGAATGGCGCCGAGCAGATCGCCGTACGCGCCCGCGACTGCGGCATCGAGGTGGTCTACGAGGGCATCCGGCTGACGCCCGAGCGCATCGTCAATGCCGCCCTCGAGGAGAGCGTGCATGTGGTCGGCCTGTCGATCCTGTCGGGTGGCCACGTCTCGCTGGTCGGCGAGGTGCTGGAGGGCATGCGCGGCGCCGGCATCGCCGACGTGCCGGTGGTGGTCGGCGGCATCATCCCGCCGGCCGACGCCGAGGCGCTCGTCAAGGCCGGCGTGACCCGCGTCTACACGCCCAAGGACTTCGACCTGACGCAGATCATGCGCGACATCGTCTCGGTGGTGGACAGCGCGTGGAAAGAGGCGGCGTAGCCGCAGCCGTCAGTCAGTTCGAAAACTTGCCGTCGCGTGCAGGGTGGGCTCGACCGCTGCGTGGCTGAACAGCCAGGCTTCGGCATTGACAACGACACCGTCGCGCCGAATCACACGCGACAGTGCAATCATGTCGGCATCCTGTGCTTGCCGGAGCACCGTGACGGTGAGATGCAACAGCCGTCGATCGAGGCCCGCCGCCGCGCGCAATGACGTGTCGGCAAGCGATAGCAAGGCAGCGCTGCTCCATCGCT
Source organism: Reyranella sp. (assembly GCF_050185545.1). GTDB lineage: Bacteria > Pseudomonadota > Alphaproteobacteria > Reyranellales > Reyranellaceae > Reyranella. The sequence goes on from NZ_JBFWZI010000068.1 coordinate 18,433, forward strand.
CGCCGGGCGCGAGCGAGAAGCGCAGCCGAACATCCTGGCCGTCGAACTCCTCGACGAACACGTCGTGACGTTCGGATGCGACAAGAAAGTCGTCGAGAGTCTTTTGCAGTTCTTCTTCGGTCATCGGCAGGACTGTCGCAGAGCGGCGCCGTTGCGTCACCTTTCCTTGCCCGCGGGCGTGGAACGCTCGAGTTCAAGCATGACAGCGGCAGCGCCGCCGGGCTATCTCCCGAGGCGATGTCCTTCCTCGATCACATTGCACGCTGCAACAACGCCCGTCTCGCCGAGTTCGAGCCGTGGTTCATCGGCGACGAGCGCGCCGGATTCGTCCATCGTGACTTCGCACCCGAGCTGGCCAGGCGCCCCGACTTATTCGCCCATCGCGCGGCCGCCTGGCATCTCGACCCCACGCTCGATACACCGGCAAAGCGAACGGCGGCGGTGCGCGCTTTTCTTCTCGAGCTGCGCGGGCGCGGCTATTTCGCAGGGCTGTGGCGCGAGGAGCCCTATCCCGTCACCTGGCAATGGGGCCGGCCGCCGCTGATGGAGATCGAGCGCGCCGCTGCACCCTGGTTCGGCGTCCGCGCCTTCGGCCCCCACCTGACCGGATATGTCCGGAGGCGCGACGGCCTGCACGTCTGGGTGCCGCGCCGTTCCTATGCCAAGCCGACCTTCCCGGGGCAGCTCGACAATACGGTGGCAGGGGGACAGCCAGCCGGCATCGGCCTGCGCGACAACCTGATCAAGGAGTGTGCGGAAGAGGCATCGATTCCTCGGCTCCTCGCCGAGCAGGCTCGCGCCGTGAGCTACATCAGCTACTGGAATCAGTCGGGCCCGCAGCTCAAGCCCGACATCATGGTGTGCTTCGATCTCGAGCTGGCGGAGGATTTCACACCGCGCGCAAACGACGGCGAGGTGCATTCCTTCGAGCTGTGGCCCGTGCAGCGCGTGTTCGAGACTGTACGCGACACGTTCGACTTCAAGTACAACTGCAATCTGGTGCTGATCGACTTCTTCGTCCGCCACGGGCTGTTCGCGGCCGACGATCCCGATTTCATCCACATCGTGCGTGAATTGAAGGCGACGCAACCTCTGGAAACGTGAGACCGTTGCAGCGCGTGAGGGAGCATTTTCTCATGCCTCAGCCCGCACGCACGCCGGAACAATCCCAGTCAGATCACAGTCGTTTTCCCGCATTTCTTCATGTAACATGTCGGCAACGGAATCAGCCGAGCGAATGGCGCGTCGCTTGGAATACGTCGCTGGCTCGACTGGCTGCGATGAGATGGCATCCCCCCATGCCACGACGTGCTTATTCTGTTGCCTTTTCGATCGGCCTGCTCGGTCTCGCGATCGGGCCCGTCGCATCGCAGAGCGGCAATCACGGCCAAGGCCACGCTGAGAATCACGACTGGTACCAGCAGCTGAAGCAGCCTGGCACCGGCTATTCCTGCTGCAATGGCACGACCAACGGCATCGAAGGCGATTGCCGCCCGACCCGCGCCTATCAGACGGACGACGGAACGTGGCGGGCGTTGATCAATGGTCGATGGGTGCCCGTACCGCCCAGGGTAGTGCTCCAGCAACTCGCCCCCGATGGCAACAGCCACATCTGCGCCAGCCGCAGCGGCATGATCTACTGCTTCCTCGGCGGCTCGCCGAAATCGTAAGCGAACTGATATCGCCATGAAAATCGGGGCGGGTACCGCCCCGATCTGCGCGGCATCGTGGTGCGCGCCGCGGAGCTGGGGGCCTCCCCCGACTTTTGCCCAAGTTCCCAGGCCGTGCGAAGCTCGGCCAACGGAAAGCGGGGGCAGGTTTGGCGCGGGACGGTCAGGGCTTGGAGGTGAGCAACGCCAATGGCGAGGCAATCGCCGCCCTCGACTTCCTCACCAACGAATGGCTGGCCTTCGGCAATCGCCTGCCCGAGTTCATCGCCGCCGCCGACCGCGAGGAGCGCTGCCCGCTGCTGCCGCTGATGGCCGCCAATCTCGTCCTGTCGATGCATTCCGCCGAAGGCCATCATGCCGCCAGGCAGTACCTCGCCCGCGCCAGGGCGCTGGCGCGCGACGGCGCCGACGCCAACGATCGCGAGCGTGCCTGGCTCGCCGCGACCGAAGCCTGGGTCGACGGCGACACCAATCGCAGCCTCGACAGGCTCGACCACCTGACGATCCACTGGCCGCGCGATCTGCTCGCCGGCAAGCTCGGCCAGCTGCACGCCTTCAACCGCGGCGACGCTCGGGCGCTGCTCCGCTTCGGCGAGCGGCTGTTCGACTCCGGCCGCGACAATCGCTTCGTGCACGCGATGTACGCCTTCGGCCTGGTCGAGAACCATCGTCTCGACGAGGCCGAGGGCATCGCGCAGTACGCTCTAACTCTCGCCCGCGACGACCCGTGGGCACATCACGTGATCGCCCATTGCTTCGAGGCGCGCGGCCGGCTGGTCGAAGGCGAGGCATTCCTGGCCGCGATGTCCGACACCTGGGAGCGCTGCAACTCCTTCATGTACACCCACAACTGGTGGCATCTCGCGCTCTTCCTGATCGATCTCGAGCGCGCCGACGAGGCGCTGGCGCTCTACGACCGGCGCGTCTGGGGCGTGTGGAAGGAATTCTGCGAAGACCAGATCAACGCCGTCTCCCTGCTGGCACGGCTCGAGCTGCGCGGCCTCGACGTCGGCGATCGCTGGTCCGACCTCGCCAGCTATCTGAAGCCCCGCCTGCACGAGCATTACTCGCCCTTCCTCGACCTGCAGTATCTCTACGGCCTGGCTCGGGCCGGCGAACGCAGCGCCGTCACCGAGATGCTGGCGAGCCTCGAGGAGCGCGCCGAGACGGCGAAGCCCTTCGAGCGCGAGGCGTGGGGCGATTGCGCGGTGCCGATGGCGCACGGCCTTGCCGCCCACGCAGTGGGCAATCATGCCGAGGCCGCCTCCCTGCTCGGCCGCGCCATGCCGCATGTGCAGTCGATCGGCGGCAGCATCGCCCAGCGGGCCCTGTTCGGCGCCATCCATCTCGACGCCCTGATGCGCTCGGGCTGGAACGACGCCGCCATCGCTCTCCTGCAGGCCGACGAACGCGAGCGGCCAACCGTGCCGTGGACCAAGCGCTCGCTGGGCGCGCTCTATCGCCGGGTCGGTCGTACCGAGCGGGCGACACTCGCCGAGCTCGAGGCCGGGCAGCTCGCAGCCAAGTACCGCACATGGAGTCCGGGATGAACGATGATCTCACCCAACTGACGGCCGCCAGGCTCTCGGCGCTCTACCGCAAGGGCAAGGCTTCGCCGGTCGAGACCATGAAGGCGGTGCTGAAGCGCACCGAAAGGATCAATCCCGTGATCAACGCCTTTCGCCACGTCGATGGCGACGCGGCAGTGAAGGCGGCGCGCGCGTCAGAGCGACGCTGGAAGAAGGGCGAGCCGTTGTCGCCGATCGACGGCGTGCCCGTATCGATCAAGGAGCTGGTGCGGGTCAAGGGCTGGGCCGCCAGCATGGGAAGCAAGCTCACCGACAAGAGCCCGGTCGACGAGGATGCACCGGCGGTCGCCCGCCTGCGCGAGGCGGGCGCCGTCGTCTTCGCCCAGAGCACCAGCTCGGAGTACGGCCACAAGGGTGTCACCGATTCGCCGTTGAACGGCATCACGCGCAACCCGTGGAACATCGAGCGCACGCCGGGCGGCTCCTCGGGCGGCGCAGGCGCCGCCGTCGCGGCCGGCCTGGGGCCGATCGCCATCGGCACCGACGGCGGCGGCTCGGTGCGCATTCCCTCCAGTTTCAGCGGCCTGGTCGGGCTCAAGGCCACGTTCGGCCGCGTCCCCGCCTGGCCGCCGTCGATGACCGGCGATCTCTCCAACACCGGGCCGATGTGCCGCACCGCACTCGACTGCGCCCTGATGATGAACGTCATCTCGCGGCCCGATGCGCGCGACGCCTACGGCCTGCCGGCCGACGACATCAACTACGCGAAGAAGCTCGATGGCGACCTGAAGAAGCTCAAAGTCGGCTTCGTCCTGCGCTTCGGCGACCACCCGCTCGACATCGAGGTCGCCTCCCTGGTCACCAGGGCAGCCAGGCAGTTCAGCGCGCTGGGCTGCAAGGTCGAGGAAGTGACGGCGCCCTTCCCATATGCCGACGCCAGCCGTGCTTTCGTCGTTCACTGGCTCTCCGCCCTGCAGCGACTGCTGCAGCTCTTCCCCGAGAGTCGGCACAGTGAATTCGATCCTAACCTGCTGGCCTCGGCCAAGGCGGGCCTTCGCTACACGGTGCAGGACGTGGTGAACGCGCAAGCGACGCGGCGCGAACTCGCCATCGCCTGGAACCGGTTCTTCGCCAGCTACGACCTGTTGCTGACGCCGACCGTCGCCGTGCAGCCGTTCGAGGCCGGCAAGAACCTGCCTCTCGGGCCCGACGGCAGGGGCAACGTGCTGTGGTCGCCCTACACCGCGACTTTCAACATGAGCCGCCATCCCGCGGCCTCGGTGCCGTGCGGCCTCGGCCGCGACGGCCTGCCGATCGGCCTGCATATCGTCGCCGGCCACTATCGCGACGCCCTGGTGCTGCGCGCCGCCGCCCGCTATGCCGAAGCCAATCCCCTCGAGTTCCCTGATCTACCGGAGACCAAGTGATGACCGCCGATCTTGCGATGATGCCGGCCCACGAGCTGGTGAAGCTCTACAAGGCGCGCAAGGCCTCGCCGGTCGAGGCGACGCGGGCGGCGCTGGCGCGCGTCGAGGCATTCAACCCGGAGCTCAATGCCTTCCAGCATCTCGACCCCGACGGTGCCTTGCGTGCGGCGCGCGCCTCGGAGAAGCGCTGGAAGAAGGGTGGCAAGCGGCTCTCCGACATCGACGGCGTGCCGATCACGATCAAGGACATGGTGCTGACGAGGGGCATGCCGACGCGCATGGGCAGCATGGCGACCGACGCCGACGGCCCATGGATTGTCGATGCGCCGGTGGCGGCGCATTTGCGCGCCGCCGGCACGGTGCTGCTGGGCAAGACGACCTCTCCCGAGTACGGCTGGAAGGGCGTGACCGATTCGCCCTTGTTCGGCGCCACCCATAATCCGTGGAAGATCGGCCGCACGCCGGGCGGCTCGTCGGGCGGCGGCGTCGCCGCCGAGGCGGTCGGCATGGGCAGCCTCGCCATCGGCACCGACGGCGCGGGCTCGGTGCGCATCCCTTGCGCCTTCACCGGACTGTTCGGTCTCAAGCCGACGCAGGCGCGGGTGCCGCTGTTCCCGCCTTCGGCCCAGGGTACGCTGTCGCATGTCGGGCCGATGACACGCACCGTGCGCGACGCGGCGATGATGATGAACGTGATCGCCCGGCCCGATCCGCGTGACCTCTACGGCCGTCCCGACGACGAGGAGAATTATCTCAAGGGTTTCGACAAGGGCGTGAAGGGCCTGCGCATCGCCTACTCGCCAAATCTCGGGTTCGTCGAGCGCGAGAAGATCGATCGTGACGTCGCCGTCGCGGTCGACAATGCCGTAAGGGTCTTCAAGACCCTGGGCGCGCGCGTGGTCGAAGACTCGCCTGACCTGATGGGGCTCGATCCGCGCCGCGTGCTGAACGCGCACTGGCAATCCAACGTGGCCATACTGGTCAAGAGCTTCGCACCGGAAAAGCGCGCCCTGATGGACCCTGGCCTTCTCAAGGCCGCCGAGGTCGGCGCCAATCTCGGGCAGGAGGTCGTGGTGACGGCGATCCATCAACGACAGCAGATCGGCGTCGTCATGAATCAGTTCATGGCCAAGTACGACCTGCTGCTGACGCCGACCATGCCGATGACGGCCTTCGCCGTGAATGAGAATGCTGCATGGGGCGGCGACGGCGTCGACATCGGCTGGACACCGTTCACGCTCACCTTCAACCTGACGCGACAGCCGGCCGCCACGATTCCCTGCGGCCTCGACCGCGAGGGCCTGCCGATCGGCCTGCAGATCGTCTCCGGCCACGCCCGCGATGCCCTGGTGTTGCGCGCCGCCGCCGCCTACGAACGCGTCCGCCCGATCCCGGCGCCGCCGATGGCGCACAAGATTTGAACCCTACCGGTGATCGGGAGCGCCAAGCTCTTTCCGGCACTCGGCGGTCAGCTGGTTGGTGTGCTGGTCGGTGCAGGGCTTCTGGCGCTCGATATGGAGCGCGACGACATAGAAGATCAGGGCGCCGAGGATCCAGATCACCAGCGACAGGCTGAGCGCCGGTTCGTAAGCGCGCTCGATGCGACGCGACAGACTGGCGTTGGGCGCAAGAGAAGCAATCCATCGCACCAATACCAGACCAAGCGGGAACGTCGCCGCACCGCACGCCAGGAAGTAGAGGAACAGGTTTTCGACGCTCATCGGGCAGACGGTATATACTCGGTAAAAAAGCGGAGAAAGCCTTGATGCGACGCGGACCGATGGTCGCAACTCTCCAGGCAATGGCAGGCCCTGCCGCCGCCCCCCAGCATCAGCGTGACCTGTCCCGCCAGCTCGTCTCCTGCGAGGCGCGCCCCACCCCCGCGATACGCGCGCGGGATGGCGAGGCGCTGTCGGCCGGCGATAGAGCAGTCGGCGCGGCGGGACTCAAGCAGCGGCAATGCTGAAGCGGCGGACCATCATCCAGGCGTCGCTGGCCGGTGGCCTGGTGGCCGGCCTCGCCGGTCTCTCCGAGATCGCCCATTGGTACAAGGAATGGTGGGACGTACACGGGCCGGGGTGGAAATCGATGCCGTGGCCGTTCTCCGTCGACGCCTGGCCGCCCGGCAAGGCATGGCGCAATCGCGACCTCGGGCTCGAGGTCTGTGTGCGCCTGAAGCTCGACTTCTACGGCAACTGCGACACGGAAGTGGTCGCGGACGCGGAGGTCGACCGGGTCAGCGACATCAGTCTGCTCGACTCCGACTTCGTGCCGGTTCAGGCGGGCAACCGAATTCGCATCACCGACCTGTTCGGTCGCGCCCGGCTCTACCGCGTGAAGACACGGGACGGCGAACGCCTCGCCGAAGCCATCGCCGTCTCCTACAAGTGCGACATCGTCGCCGCCATCGTCATCGGCCCGATCGACGATCCCCAGACGCGCAAGGCGGCGCGCAGCTTTCTCGAAACCAACACCGTGCAGATCTGGGTGAACCAGATTCTGGAGGGCCGGTAGAGAAGTCACAGCAGCGCGGAGCGCAACGTCGGAATAGGCGCTGTTCATTCTCCTCCCATGAAAATGGGCGGCAACCCGCCCCATTCAGAATCGTGGTGTGCGCCGGACGTGCTGGGCGGCTCCCCCCAGCTGCTGTGCAGATGATGGCCTCGAAATTGCTCTCGTGGGGGCGGCGACAGGGACAAAGCCGCGACAGTTTGTGTCTCGCCGGTTCCATTCTTGAGAAATCTCGTCTATACAGTAACAGTTATACGGTAACGATGTGATGTCGACCTATACCTTGGGCACCGCTGATCGCCGGGCGTCCGGATTTACGCCGACCGATCTGGCCGCCCTCAACGATCTCGGCGCCGCGGCGGTGTGGCAGCAGCGTTGGAGCCGCTGTCAGGTCGTTCACGAGCCCTACGCCGACTACATGGCCGCCTGGATTACCGGTGCAGACGCCGAGGCAGCACCGAATCTCACGATTGCGCGGTTCAAGCGCACGGGCACCTACGCCTTGACGGTCGGCCCCGTGGTCGTCGCAACGGCGTCCAGTCTCGGCCACATCCTGCCAGCGATCTGGCAGGTTCACACCGCCGGCCAACAAGAAGGCGCCGTCCTGGCGTAGTTGCCTGGAGGACTGGCCGACCGACCTCCTGGCTGGTCATTCCGACCCAGGCGCGGCCCCGATCCCGCCTGGAGCTTCGGATGAGACCTCTGGTCCATTCCAATCGGGCTTGCACCGAATGATCATCGCGCCGCTGCCGACCGGAAGCTTCCCGCGCCGCGCAGCCGCCACCCCGTACTCATTCGGAGATGTCCAATGCAACAAATGCAGCAAGACCTGTTGGCGAATGGAAACTATGCCCCATTCCTCGCTCACTCTCTGACGCCACCCACGCTCGGGGCAGCCGGCATGACGGGCGGCTTTGGCATGCCGCCAGGCATCGGCGCCCAATTCGGCGTCAACCCGATCGGCATCAATCCCGTCGGCATCAATCCGGCCTTCGGGCAGGTCGGCATGACGCCGCCCGGCCTCGGCATCCAGCCGGGCTTCAGTCAAGGGGGCCTCGGCCAACCGATCGGGGCGCAGCAACAGTTCGGAACGCCGCAGCAACAGCAGCAGTTCGCCGCCACAGTCCAGCACCTCGCCCATCAGGCCGCGACTCTGTCGATGCTCGGCCAGCAGGTCGGCGGCACCCTCCAGCAGCTGGCGCAGTATGTCACCTGGCAGGGCGCCATCGGCCACCAGGTCGCCACGCTGCTCAATCACTTGGCGCAGCAGTGTGCGTGGCAGGCGGCACAGAACCGCTACGCCGGCCTCGGCCAGCCGGCGATCTACGGCCAGCCATTCGGCCAGACGGTGGGGTTCAGCCGACCGTTCTGGTGACGGACTGATCCGGGGTCGGCGCGCGAACGCGATGGCGGGCGCCGACCCGCGTCACCTGTCGAGGCAAGCAGCCCATCGCGATGGCACGGGTGGAGGCAGAGATGGCCCAGGACAAGGACGAGCGGACGACCGGATCAGGCGGGCGCAGGGCCGCCGAGGCTGAGGACAGGAAGGTCGTCACCGACCGCGCCTCGCCGCGGGTCGCGGGCGAAAGTGGCAACGGCCAGGCTCTGCAGCCTGGACGGCACCAGTACGTGGTGGCGTTGCGCGCGCCCACCCTGCCCATTGCCAACCTGGCGCCGCGATCGCCCGACGCAGCCGCCGAGTTCCTGAAGCGCCAGGACGGTATCGAGATCGTCGCACGCCTGAAGACGCCCGGCAGCCACCCCGGCGTGGACGCCGGGCAGGACGCGGTGTTGGTGCGCATGACGGAGGACAAGGCGGAGAGCCTGCGTGCCGCGACGCAGGGGCAAATCGTCGTCGAGCAGGATCGACCGCTCAGCCTGGCTGACGGCGCGCGCCTGCCGATGCCAGGAGCGAGCACCGCGCTGCCCCTCACGTCGGTCGGCGGCGAGCTTTCGCTGCGAATCGTCGGCGAACGCGACCAGCCGCTGTCGCGTGCCGCTGTCGTGGCCTTCGGACCAGGAATTCCCGTTCAGGCCGTTACCGACGACAGCGGCATCGCGCGGTTCAGTCTGTTCGGCAGCACCGCCGACCTCGTGGAGGCCGTCTATGTCAGGCCGAAGGCGAACTGTTGGGAGCAACTCCTCGTGGCGCCCGATCTGAACGGGAGCGGTCCGGCGACCGTCAGGCTGCGGCCGCTCGCCGAATCGTTCCCCGCCCTCGCCGCTCCCGCCCCCGTCGCCGGCTCGACGCCCGGTCCGGAACACCGCGGGCGTGTCGTCCAGTGGGGTCAGCGACTGATGCGGATGGACCAGCGGGGCATCCTCACGGGCGCCGGTGTCAGGGTCGCCATCATCGGCTCGGGCTGCGACAACAGCCATCCGGCGTTGCGTCACGTCATCCACGGCAGGGACTTCACCCGTCGCCAGAACGAAAACGGGCGTAGCGACGCGGGCTGGAGCGATGACGTGCTGGGCTACGGCACGCACAGCACCGGGCTGGTCGGCGCAGTCCCGGGAACCGGTCCCGGCATCTCTGGCGGCGCTCCCGGCGCAGAACTACATGCTTTCAAGGTGTTTCCCGGGGGCCGGCTGAGCGACCTGCTGGCGGCCCTCGACGAATGCATGGCGCGCGAGATCGACGTTGTGAGCCTGGGCGTCGGCAGCCCGGATGGATCGGAGCTGCTCGACCGCAAGCTGAGCGAGCTCAGGCACAAGGGCATTGCCTGCATCGTCGCAGCCGGAACTTTCGGCGGGCCCTTGCAGTATCCGGCCGTCCTGCAAGGCGTTCTTGCGGTAGGCGCCGTCGGCAGGCTTGGCGAATTTCCGCCCGATACCTGTCATGCGCGCACCATCATGTCGGCGGTCATTGGAAATGACGGGATCTTTCCCGCCGAATTCAGCGGGGTTGGCCCTCATGTCGCGGTCAGCGCGCCAGGGGTGGCCGTACTCTCGACCGTGCCCGGCGGACACGCGGCACTTGACGGCACCGGGCTCGCCGCCGCGCAGGTGAGCGCAATGGCGGCGCTGATCCTCGCGCATCATCCGCTCTTCCAGGGACCGCTCAAGAGCCGCTCCGAGCAGCGTGTCGCCGCCCTGTTCCGGCTCATCCAGGCGTCTGCCGTGCCGCAATTCGCCGACCCGTTGCGCGGCGGCGCCGGCGTCCCGGATCTGCAGCGCGTGCCGGGCCTGCCCGGCGCCATGATGCCGATGCCATATTCCGACCTGCCCGGCGTCGCGCAGCTCGTCACCGGCCAGTTCGTTCCCGGCCAGTCTTTCCCCGGCCAGCCTTTGCCTGGATTGAGCAGTCCGCTAGGACCGGAGGCATCGCCCTACGCCTTCGGCTACGCGCCCGGATGGCACGCCATGATGCAGATGCGGGCGGCAGGGCTGATCTGAGAACCGCGCGTTCCGCAGCAATCCTAGGGGGGCGAGGCCGTCCGCCCCAGCGCCGCCCTGAGGCGGGCGGCGGCTTGGCCACGGCGATGAACCTTGAGCTTGTCGAAGATGTTATGCACGTGATTCTTCACCGTCGTGACCTCGATACCCAGCTGCCGGGCAATCTCCTTGTTGGAGAGGCCCCGGTCGATGAGAGCACCGACCTGCAGCTCGCGTTTGGAGAGGATGGGAACCGTGATGTCCGTCGACTGGCCGTCGTGACCGCTGCGAGAGAGTACCGCGACCTGATGGCAGAGCGTCGCGGCGGTGCGCGGCGAACATAGAAGCTCGTCTCGCATCGCGCTCTTCAAGACGGCGACGACATCGTCTGCCCCGGCGTCGTCACGGACGAAGCCCGCGATGCCGGCGGCGGCAAGAGTGACGATCTCGGTATCGTTTTCAGCGACGCCGAACGCCACGATCTTGGCCATCGGCACCAGATCAGCGAGTGCTCTCGCGCAGTCGAGACTGCCGGTGCGCGTCGCGTCGAACAGGACGATGTCCGGATGCAAGTCGGCGGCCCGTGAAGAAGCCTGCTCGAGGTTGGTGATGCCAATGACGCAGACACCCTCCTGCCCCCCGAGCAACGTCGCGAACGCCTCTTGCAACAGCCTGATGTCGCTGACCACGAGAACACGCAACACGCCGCTGGCGCGCGGGTCGACGATCCGCAGCTCCGACTGCGGCCATGGTGTGGCCGTTGCCCGAGCGACTGGCTCGGCGCTAGCCTGGTATCCTCCAGCATCGAACGCCGGACGAGCTCTCTTGGTTGCTGTCATCTCCGAGCTCCGTGTGAACTTTGGGCAAGCATGAGCTCGGTCGAATTGCGCCGCGCCCCTGCAAGCATGAACCGCTCTTCGATGGGCGCTGACTTACATCACCTGGATCGGGCGGCATAGTGACAAGTGGGAGACCGTCTTGTTGGCCGCAAGTGAGGGCAGCTTTGGTGGAAGTGGGCGTCATTCGCTGGGAGCGCGCCACTCCGATGGCGCTGATTACACATCCTATGAGCGCCATCGGAGTGGCGCGCTCCCAGCGAAGACGCACGATCGAAGGGAACAGTTGGTGCCCGTGGGCGATCACCCCCAGACTTCACGCGCGACCTCGACGCAGCGGGAGAGCTTGGCCCACTGCTCGTCCTCGGCCAGCAGGTTGCCTTCCTCGGTGCTGGCGAAGCCGCATTGCGGCGACAGGCACAACTGGTCGATCGGGGCGAACTTCGCCGCCTCCTCGATGCGGCGCTTGAGCTGGTCCTTGCTCTCGAGCGCGCCGGTCTTCGAAGTCATGACACCCAGCACCACCTGCTTGTCCTTGGGCAGGAAGCGCAACGGCTCGAAGCCGCCGGCGCGCTCGGTGTCGTACTCCATGAAATAGGCGTCGACGCCCATCCGGTTGAAAAGGATGTCTGCAACTCGCTCGTAGCCGCCCTGAGCCATCCAGGTCGAGCGGAAGTTGCCGCGGCAAAGATGCATCGAGAGGGTCATGCCGGGCGTGCGGCCGGCGCAGGCCGCGTTCACCAGATCGGCATAGACATGCAGGAGCCTGTCGGGATCGTCGCCGCGGCCCCGCAGGTACTCGCGCTGCTGCTCGTCGCACAGGTAGGCGACGAACACCTCGTCGAGCTGCAGGTAGGTGCAGCCGGCTTCGCCGAAAGCGCGCACCGCCTTGCCGTAGGCGCGGCCGAGATCGGCGAAGAAGGGTTCCATCTCGGGATAGACCGATCGCTCGATCGCCTGCCGGCCGCCGCGATAGTGCAGCGCCGTCGGTGAGGGGATTGTCATCTTGGGGACGGCCCTGGCCACCGACTTCAGGAAGCGGAAGTGATCGAGCATCGGATGGCTCGGCGAGAAGTCGATGCGGCCATGGACATGCAGGCCCTCGGCCTTGGTCTGCGTGCCCTTGAACTGCAGGCCCTGGGTCACGCTCACCAGCTCGACGCCATCGAGATGGCTGAGGAAATCGTAATGCCACCACGAGCGGCGGAACTCGCCGTCGGTCACCGCCTGCAGGCCGATCTCCTCCTGCCGGGCGACCAGCTTCCGGATCTCGGCGTCCTCGACCGCTTTCAGCTCGGCCGCGCCGATCTCGCCGGCAAGTCGCCTGGTGCGCGCCTCCTTGATGGGCGCGGTACGCAGGAGGCTGCCGACCTGGTCGGCGCGAAACGGGGGCTTGGTTCGTTGCATCAGGCCGCCACTCCCAGGGCGTTGCGGATCGAGCTGTGGAAATGGACCAGGCAGGGCTCGTTCCGCCCGTAGACGACCTCTTCGGTGGCGCCGGATTCAAATCCGATCTGCATGCGCTCGCCCAACGGGAAATCCTCCTCCATCACGGTGCGGATGGCGATGTCCCGATTCTTCTCCCAGTAGGCGTCCGGCCGCGTGCTGTCGGCCGGCTTGTAGATCGTCATCTCGACATCGCAGCGGCCGGCATCGTCGCGGCCGGGAAATGCCCGCCAGATCTCGATATGGTCGACCTGCCAGATCAGAATGGTGTTGGGAAACAGCTGGTAGACCGAGATGACGTGCGGGCGGTAGTCGCGCTCGTCCTCGGGCAGCGCCCGCACCTTGTCGATCGAGGTGCGCGCCACGCACATGCGTCCGTGCAGGCCGGCGCCGTCGAAGGTGCCGCAGTTGCCGATGAAGTACGGCGCGATGGTTTTCCGGTGCAGATGCGGGATGTGATAGCCTTCGAGGAAGGTGTCGATGGCGAACTTCCAGTTGATGCGCGGCGCGATGCGATCGACCGAGTAGATGGGGTAGGTGTCGAGCCGCAGCGCGGCCAGGTCGGCGGCGAAGCCGCCGAGCTCGCGATCGATGTCGATCTCCGCGCTCTCGCCAGGCGCGAGCGGCCGCGGCCGCACATACATCATGCCGTGCTTCTCCGCCGCCGGCAGGCGGGCGAGCCCGTGCCCGGCGAGATCGAGCCCGGCAAAGCCCACCCTGTCGGTCGTGCCCAGGAGCTTGCCGTCGAGATCGTAGGTCCAGCCGTGATAGGGGCAGACGAAGGCGCGGGCGTTGCCGCAGCCCTCGGCCACCGGCGCGGCGCGATGGCGACAGATGTTGGCGAAGGCTCTCATCTCGCCGTCCGGCCCGCGAGCCATCAGGACGGGCATGCCGGCAACTTCCTCGGCGAGATAGTCGCCCGGCCTGGCAAGGCGAGTGCCGAGCCCCATGAAGATCGGACGCTCGCGGAACAGCTTGTCGCGCTCCAGGCGCGCGCGCTCGCGGCACGAATAGGCTTCGACGCGGTTGCGGAACATGTCGGCCGCGAGGTCGGTGGTACGGCCATCGATGTGGCCAAGCAGCCGCCTCCCGACGGCCAGTTCTTGCGGTCTTTGCATGGGCGAATTCTAGCGGCGCTCTCCTCTCATGTCCCTCCCCCGATTACGGCGATTACGGGGGAGGAGAAGAGCGCGCCGCAGCCAGCGCGCGCGCAACAACCTCCTCGGGGCTCAGGCCCTGCTCACGCATTGCGCGGATCGTCATGTCGCGGTCGCGCTTGGCGAAACGCCGGCCGGTCGCATCGGTCAGCAGCTTGTGATGCGCATAGCGCGGCGTCGCGTAACCCAGGAGCTTCTGCAGCAGGCCATGCACGTGGGTCGAGGGCAGCACGTCCTCGCCGCGCGTTACCAGGGTGACGCCCTGCAGATGATCGTCGACGACCACCGACAGGTGGTAGCTGGTCGGCGTATCCTTGCGGGCGATGACGATGTCGCCCAGCAGCATGGGCTGACCCTCGATCCAGCCGCGCGGTTCGTCGAAGAAGCGATACGGCCCCGCCTGTGCGGCTGCGCGCTCGGCATCGAGTCGCAAACAGTGCTCGCGGCCGGCCCTCAGGCGCTCGCGACGCTCTGCCGTCGAGAGGTGCCGGCAGGTGCCGGGATAGAGCGGGCCGTCCGGCCCATGGACAGGCCCGTGCGGCGCGCCCGCCGAGGCCGCGATATCGGCGCGCGAGCAGAAGCAGGGATAGATCAGCCCCTGCGCATCGAGGGCATCGAGGACCTTGCCGTAATCGGCGAAATGCTCGGACTGCCGGCGGACCTCGCCGTCCCAGGTGAAGCCGAGCCACCTCAGGTCGGTCAGGATCGCCGTCTCGAATTGTCGCTTGCAGCGCCTGATGTCGATGTCCTCGATGCGCACCAGGAAGGTGCCGCCCGCCTCGCGCGCGCGATGCCAGCCGGTCCAGGCCGAATAGGCCGAGCCGAGATGCAGCTCGCCGGTCGGGCTGGGGGCAAAACGCGTGACCAGGGACATCTTCCAACGTTACAGGCGCTTCCGTCGCCGTGCTATGCCCGGTCCATGGCTCAGGTGATTCTCGACGCTTCCAATCTCGCGATAGCCATGGCGCATCTGGCGAGGATCGACGCCGACTTCGCGCGCGCGATCGCCGAGGTCGGACATCCCGCACTGCGCGAGGTGCCGCGCGGCTTCAACGGCCTGATGCGGGCCATCATCGGCCAGCAGGTCTCGGTGCATGCCGCACGCAGCATCTGGCTGCGCCTGGAAGAGGCGGTGCCCAGCATGGCGCCGGCCGAGTTCCTAATGCTGAGCGACCAGCAGCTGCGCGCGGTCGGCCTGTCGAATGCCAAGATGCGCTACGGCCGCAGCCTCGCCACCGACATCGTCGACGGCCGCATCGATTTCGTCGCCCTCGACGCACTCGATGACGAGGCGGCTATCGCCATGCTGACCCAGGCCAAAGGGATCGGACGCTGGACCGCCGAGATCTACCTGATGTTCGCCCACGGCCGGCCCGACATCATGCCGGGCCTCGACCTCGGCCTGGTGATCGCCGCCCAGCATCTCAAGAAGCTGCGCAAGCGGCCCGACGCCAAGCGCCTGGTCAAAATCGCAGAGCAGTGGCGCCCCTGGCGCAGTGCCGCGGCGCTGCTGCTCTGGCACTATCGCCGCAACATGCCGGACTGGAGCGCCCGCGAGCCGAAACCCAAGCCGCCTGCGAAAAAGCCTGGACCGCAGAAGAAAGCGAAGAAGATATGACCGACACCAGGCTCGACGGCCCCAGCCACGGTCCGAAGGACGGCGCCAAGCCGGGCCATCTCGTGATCCTGCTGCACGGCTACGGCGCCGACGGCAACGACCTGATCGGGCTGGCCCCGGTGCTGAGCCCCCTGATGCCCGACGTGGTGTTCCATGCGCCAAACGCGCCCTACCCGTGCGACGGCAATCCGTATGGCTATCAGTGGTTCCCGATCACGCGGCTCGACCCGGCGGCGACGCTGGCCGGCGTGCGCGCCGCCGCGCCACTCGTCGACGCCTTCATCGACGAGAAGCTCGCCGAGCACGGCCTCGACGAGAGCAGGACCTGCCTGATTGGCTTCTCGCAGGGCACCATGATGGCGCTGCATGTCGGCCTGCGGCGGCGCAACCGGCTGGCCGGCATCGTCGGCTTCTCGGGCATGCTGGCTGGACCGGAGATCCTCAAGGCCGAGTTGAAATCGCGGCCGCCGATCCTGCTGACGCACGGCGACAGCGACCAGATGCTGCCGCATGTCCTGACAGAGCGGGCCGCCGAGGCACTCGAGCAGAACGGTCTCAGAGTCGGCGTGCACATCTCGCCCGGCGTCGGCCACGGCATCGACGAGGCGGCTCTGTCGAACGCTGCCCGCTTCCTGCTCGAAGCCTTCAACCTGCCGATGCCGGGGTGAACACATGTGCTGTGATAATCGCGGGAACGCTCATGGCTGGGAGCGCGCCACTCCGATGGCGCTCTTCTTGTTGATTACACACTCCATGAGCGCCATCGGAGTAGATCGGAAGAGCGTCGTGTAGGG
>NZ_JBFWZI010000068.1:34805-35322 GCF_050185545.1 Reyranella sp.
GATACTCGCGGGACCGCTCAGGGGGGGGTGGGCGCCACCCCTTGGGCGCTCTACTTGTTTATTACACACTCCTTGCGCGCCTTCGGTGTGGCGCGCTCCCAGCCATGAAAAGTCAGATGACCCAGGAAATTTGCAAGCCGGGCTTCGAGCGTGTCGCCGAGGCCTTCGTCGACAACCTTCAGAACAATGGCGAGGTCGGCGCGTCTGTCTGCGTCACCGTCGACGGCGAGACCGTCGTCGATCTGTGGGGGGGCGTCGCCGATCCGAAGACCGGCGCGGCGTGGGAAGCCGACACGGTGAGCGTGGTGTTCTCGTGCACGAAGGGCGCGACGGCGCTCTGCGCCCACGTGCTGGCGAGCCGCGGCCAGCTCGATCTCGATGCGCCGGTGGTCGAGCAGTGGCCCGAGTTCGGCCAGAACGGCAAGGAGCACGTCACCACGCGCATGATGCTCGACCATTCGGCCGGCGTGCCGGCGCTGCGTGCGCGCCTCAAGGACAGCGGCCCCTACGAGTGGGA
>NZ_JBFWZI010000069.1:0-34569 GCF_050185545.1 Reyranella sp.
GGGGTGGTGGCGGCGTCACCCCGCGACGGAGGGGTCTTGCTTCATGGACCGCGGGCGTCCCGCCCGCTCATGATTCCGAGCGGGCGGGACGCCCGCGGTCCAAAAGACCATGCCCCCCGTCGCGGTAAGACGGCGACACCTCTCCGGCGGAGCCGGGGAGGAGGGGAAGAAAAATGAAAGTCTGGAACTGGGACGGCTTCTGGAGCTACTTCACCAACCTCTATCTCCTCGAAGGCGCGCTGTGGACGATCGGGTTGACGATCTGCACGCTGATTCTCGGCGGCATGATCGGTCTCCTGCTGGCGGTGATGCGGCTCAGCAAGCACAAGGCGGTGTCGCGCGCCGCGCAGGGCTATGTCTGGATTTTCCGCGGCACGCCGCTCCTGGTGCAGCTCATCATCATCTACACCGGCCTGCCGCAGCTCGGCCTGGTGCGCTTCAGCGTGCTCGAATCGGCGATCATCGGGCTGGCGCTGAACGAGGCCGCCTACCTGTCGGAGATTCTCCGCGGTGGCATTCTGTCCGTTGCCAAGGGTCAGACCGAAGCCGCGCGCGCCCTCGGGCTGAAGCCCTACCAGATCTTCCGGCTGGTCGTGCTGCCGCAGGCGCTGCGCGTCATCATCCCGCCGCTCGGCAACTCGGTGAACGGCCTTCTCAAGACCACCTCGATCGCCTCGGTGATCTCCATGGAGGAGGTCCTGCGTCGCGGCCAGATCCTGATGCAGCAGAAGTTCCAGGTGCTCGAGGTGTTCATGGTGGTGGCCATCCTCTACCTGGTGATGACCACCTGCTGGGATTTCGTGCAGCGCCGCATCGAGGCCTACTACGGCAAGGCCTACGGCGCCGCCGCCACCGAGCAGCTGGCCAGGGACGATCATTGACTCATGTGGACCGCGGGCGTCTCACCCGCTCATGATCATGAGTATGAATATAAGCGGGCGGGACGCCCGCGGTCCGGAAGATCAAGCCCGCGCGCGGGCCTTCTCCTCGGCCAGCACGCCCATCTGCCGCAGCACCTCGCGAAGGGCCGGCCGCTGCGCCTCGGGCAGGGGCAGGCGCGGGGCGCGCGGCGGGCCCATCGGCATGCCCATCATCTCGAAGCACGCCTTGGTGCCGGAGACGTAGCGCGGACCGCCGACCCACCACAGCAGCGGCGTCATCTTCCTGTAGAGCTCGAGCGCGCAACCCATGTCGCGCTTGTCGGCGACCAGCTCGAACAGCTCGGCCGACCAGCGCGGGATCACGTTGGAGCACACGGCGACCCAGCCCTCGGCGCCCAGCCAGAACGATTCGTAGCCCAGCACGCCCGCGAACACCGTCATTCTGTCGCCGGCGAGGCGGATGATGTCGCGCACGCGCGTCGGATCGAGCGTCGATTCCTTTACGTATTGGCAATTCGGAATCTGGGCCAGTCGGGCGATCAGCTCCGGCATCATGTCGACATTGGCCGTCGCCGGGTTGTTGTAGACCATGATCGGGATCGAGATCGCGTCGGCCACCTTCTTGTAGTGGATGTAAAGCTCGTCGTCTGTCGGCACGCTGTAGAACGGCGGAATGATCATGACGCCGTCGGCACCCATCGACTCGGCCTCGCGGCTGGTGCGCACGACCTCGTCGGTCCATTCGGCGCCGGTGCCGATCAGCACCGGCACGCGCCCCGCCGCCTGGCCGACGACGGTCTCGACGATCTGCCGCCGCTCGTCGGGCGTCACGCTCAGGAACTCGCCGGTGCTGCCGAGCGGGATCAGGCCGTGGATGCCTTCCGCGATCTGGAAGTCGACCAGGCGCCGCAGCGCCGCCTCGTCGACCTTCCGGCCATCGTCGGTGAAGGGCGTGATCAGGACGGTGTAGGTGCCGCGAAACTTTTTCATGGCCGTTCACTCCAGACAGGCTCTTCCGCGGGCGCCTGCCCTGAGCTTGTCGAAGGGCAGGCGCCGGCGGTCCACAAGACATGATAAACCATTCGCCATGCGTCTGAACCATCCAGACATCGTGCCGGTCGGTCCGGCGATCCAGATCTACTTCGATGATCGGGAGATCATGGCGCTGCCCGGCGAGACCATTGCCGCGGCGCTCGCTGCGGCGGGGATCGTCGCGGTGCGGCAGGCCCGGTCGGGAGCGCCGCGCGGCCCGTTCTGTGGCATGGGCGTGTGCTTCGATTGCCTGGTGACGGTCGACGGCCGGCCGAGCCAGCGTGCCTGCCTGACCCGGGTCGTGGATGGCATGGACGTTCGCTCATCGCCCGACGCTCAGCCGGGCACCGCCGCGCCGCCCGCCGAGACGCGCGAATTCGACTGCGACGTCCTGGTCGTCGGCGCCGGGCCGGCCGGCCTGTCGGCGGCGCGCAGCCTCGCCCTGGCCGGCGCCAGCGTCGTGGTGCTCGACGAGCGCCTGCACGAGGGCGGCCAGTTCTTCAAGCCGCTGGCGCACAGCCATGAGGCCGATCCCGAGACGCTCGACCGGCAGTTCCGCGACGGCGCCGTGCTCGGCCGGTCGACCCTGCTGGCCGGCGCCACGATCGTGAACGAGGCGACCGTGTGGGCGGCATTCTCGCCCAACGAGGTCGCCGTCACCGTGGCCGGCCAGTCGCGGCTCTATCGCTCGAAGCGCCTGGTGCTGGCGACCGGCGCGTATGAGCAGGTCCGGCCGGTGCCAGGCTGGACCCTGCCGGGCGTGATGACGGTCGGCGGCTTGCAGACGCTCGCCCGCTCCTATCGCGTGGCGCCGGGCAGCCGCATCGTCATCGCCGGCAACGGACCGCTCTGCCTGCAGACCGCGGTCGAGCTGCTGGAGGGCGGCGCCAATGTCGTCGCTGTGCTCGAGGCGGCGCCGCGTCCGGGGCTGCGGCGCTGGAGCGCGCTTGCGCAAGCGGCGCTGGCCGATCCGTTTCTCCTGCTGCAGGGCCGCGCCTTGGCCGGCCGCCTTCGCCCCCTGATGCACTGGGGCCGCCGCGTGACGCGCCTGCTCGGCGAGGATCACCTGCGCGCCGTCGAGGCCGGTGACCTGACGATCGAGGCCGACGTCGTTGCGCTCAGCGACGGCTTTGCCTCGTCGTCGGAGCTGGCGCGCTCGCTCGGTTGCGCCCACCGCTTCGTGCCGCGCGGCAGCGGCACGATGGAGACCATAACCGACGCGGACGGCCGCACCAGCCTCGGCGAGGTCTTTGCCATCGGCGACGGCGCGCGCTTCGGCGGTGCGCAGGCTGCCCAGGCGCAAGGCGTGCTGGCGGCCAATGCCATCGCACGCGACCTCGGGCTCGCCGCGGCGCCCTCGAAAGACGCAAAACGCACCGTCCAGCGCGCCGCGCGCTTTCAATCGGCGCTGTGGCGGCTGTTCGCCGCGCCGCCGTTCGATCCCGCCGCCATCGACGATTCAGCCACCGTCTGCCGCTGCGAGGAAGTGACGGCGGGCGCGCTGCGCGGCCTGATCGCCGCGGGGCACACCTCGCCGGCGTCGCTCAAGCGGGCGAGCCGCGTCGGCATGGGGCGCTGCCAGGGCCGCTACTGCGCCTCGACCGTGGCCCGCCTGTGCTCCACCGAAATCGACGAGTTCGGCCTGTTTGCGCCGCGACCGCCGGCCAAGCCGGTGCCGATCCGCACCCTCACCATCGAGCAGCCCGAATGGTCGGGCCATGTCGATTTCGTGCCGCCCGACATGGCGCGGCCGCGTGAGCACGCGCCGCTGCCGGTCGAGAGCGTCGATACGCTGGTGATCGGCGGCGGCGTGGTCGGCTCCTGCCTCGCCTACTGGCTGGCGCGCGAGGGCATCGAGGCGATGGTGGTCGAGCGCGACGAGCCCAACCTGCAGGCCTCGGGCGCCAATGCCGGCAGCCTGCACGTGCAGATGCTGTCGTTCGATTTCGGCGCCAACGCGCCGGCGGGCGGCAACCGCGCGGCCGACACCCTGCCGCTCGGCCCGGCCTCGATCGCGCTGTGGCAGGAGATCGAGCGCGACACCGGCCAGGACCTCGAGATCAAGGTGGCGGGCGGGCTGATGGTCGGCGAGTCGACGCGCGACGTCGAGTTCCTCAAGGCCAAGATCGCCCTCGAGCGCAGCCGCGGCATCGAGGCCGAGCTGATCGGCGCCAACGAGCTGCGCCGGCTCGAGCCGGCGATAGCCGACGTCGCCGTCGCCGCCGAATGGTGCCCGGGCGAGGGCAAGATCAATCCACTGCGCGGCACCTACGCCACCATCGCGCGTGCCAAGGCCCTGGGCGCGCGCTTCCGGCATGGCAGCAACGTTGTCGCGATCGAGCGCGACGGGACGGGCTGGCGCGTGACCACGAGCCGCGGCGAGGTGCGCTGCCGGCGCATCGTCAACGCCTCGGGGCCGTGGGCCGCCGAGACCGGCCGGCTGGTCGGGCTCGAGCTGCCGGTGCGCGGCGCGCCGCTGCAGATGATCGCCACGGAACCCACCCAGCCGACCCTGACGCGACTGGTTGCCCATGCAGCGCGCCATCTCACCCTGAAGCAGATGGGCTCGGGTGCCTTCCTGGTGGGCGGCGGCTGGACGGCCGGGCTCGACGAGCGGCAGCGCCTGTCGCGTGCGCTCCGGTCGAGCGTCGAAGGCAATCTCTGGGTGGCGGCGCGCGTTGTTCCGGCGCTGGCCGAGCTGCACGCCGTGCGCATCTGGGCCGGCATGAACGTCAACATCGATCGTGCGCCGATCCTCGGCGAAGCGCCCGGCAGGCCGGGCTTCTACAACTGCGTCAGCTCGAACGGCTACACCCTGGCGCCGGTGCTGGCGCGGCTCACCGCCGAGATGCTGGCCGGACGGCAGCCGAGCATTCCGGTGGCGCCGTTCTTGCTGAGCCGCTTCGGCTG
This sequence comes from Reyranella sp., assembly GCF_050185545.1. Lineage (GTDB taxonomy): Bacteria > Pseudomonadota > Alphaproteobacteria > Reyranellales > Reyranellaceae > Reyranella. The sequence goes on from NZ_JBFWZI010000069.1 coordinate 4,824, forward strand.
ATCCAGCGGGGCATTCGAATATGGCCAAAGATGCCGTCATTCCGAGCGGAGCCGCCCGAAGGGCGGCGCAGTCGAGGGACCTTTCTTGCTGGTGCCGCCACAAGAAGGGTCCCTCCACTCCGCCGCGCTGTGCGCGGCTCCGGTCGGGATGACGGCTCCTTTGTCATTCGCAGATGCCCTGGCTGATTTCGGGAGAAGCCCCATGGAAACATCGACCAAGTCCGCCCGTGAGCTCTACCAGGAGGTCAAGGCCGATGCCGGCCGGCGGCGATTCGGCTTCGGCCGCAAGCCCGCCCTGGTCAATGTCGATCTCCAGAACGCCTACACCCGGCCCGCCGAGTTCGTGACCGCCTACGAGACCGACCCGCGCCAGATCGAGTACGTCAACACCCTGGCGAAGCTCTGCCGCAGGCACCGGTGCCCGGTGATCTGGACGTACGTTTCCTATCTCGAGTCGGGCGAGGATTGCGGCGTGTGGGGAACGCGCAGCGACACGCCCGACTCGCTGCAGAACATCAAGGCGGGCTCGCGGCGCGCCGCCCTCGACGACCGCTGCGCGGTCGACCACGGCAGCGACATCGTCATCAACAAGCGCATGGCCTCGGCCTTCTTCGAGACCAACCTCGCCTCGCTGCTCACCTTCCATCGCGTCGACACGGTGATCGTCACCGGCGGCTCGACCTCGGGCTGCGTGCGCGCCACCGCGGTCGACAGCCTGTCGCGCAGCTATCGTACGATCGTTCCCGAGGAGTGCGTCGCCGACAAGCACGAGAGTCCGCACTTCGCCAACCTCTACGACATGGCGCTCAAATACGCCGACGTGCTGCCGGTCGCCGAGGTGCTGGCCTGGCTGGAGCAGTACCGGCCGGCGAATTAGCGACTCATGGTCTTCCGGACCGCGAGCGTCCCGCTCGCTCATGAGCATGAGTGAGCGGGACGCTCGCGGTCCGGAAGACCATGACCATTGCCACTCTCTACCGCCGGCCCTACGGTTGCTCGCGATGAAGCTTTCTCGTTCCGTCGCCGCGATGATTGCCGTGTTGCTCTCGCCCCTGCCACTCGCCGCCCAACCAGCCGGCGGTGCATCGAAGGCCGCACTCGCGGCGGCCGGGCGGCAGGCGACACTCGAGCTAATCGACTACGGCTCCGACTATTGCGACGGCGACATGACCGTGGAGGCATGGCTCAAGGCGCTCGTCGGCAGGCACGCGCACAGCATTAGCTGGAGCGGCGGGAAGTGTGTGCTGGTCAGCGACATGCGTCCCGGGATCGACGCCTCGGAATGGCCGTATTGCGCGCAAGCCACGATAACCCTGGCGCATCCCAAGAGCCGGAAGGATGTGCCGATGATCGAGATCTATCTCGAGAAGCCCGAGCACGGCCGTCCTGGCAAGGCCTATGCCTTTCGCGGCACCATGGAGACGCGCGACGACGGGCCGGAATACATCCGCTTCCGCAAGGACTTCGAGGGCCTGTGGGACGAGCGCTTTCCGCCCGGACCGGACACCGCGCGTTGCAAGAACGACTAGGACGGCCGGCGCATTAAGACCTCCCGTATCGTGTGGCGATGAAGGTGGGCCCGTAGCGGCGTCTCTCATGCGATCGACGTCTACTTCTTCAAGATGATGCCGCAAGCGACGCGGTCGCCGGCGTTGCCGGTCGGATCGGTCTTGTAGTCGTCGGGGCCGGCATGGATGACGATCGCCGACCCGTCGGTGTCGAACACGCTGTTCGGCTTGCCCTCGACAAGCGTGATTGCCGGATTGGCGACCTCGACGGTCACTTCGCCGTTGGCAGGGACGAACAGGTTGGGCATGTCGCCGGCATGGGCGCCGCCGGTCGCCTTCATGCCATGCTTCCTGCCGCCCGGATTGAAGTGCCCGCCAGCGCTGGTGAAGGGCGGCTCGCACTTCCCGACTGCGTGTATGTGGAAGGCACGCTCGCCGGCCGGGAAGCCTTTCAGCGACAGCTTTAGGAGCACGCCCTGCGGCGTCTCCGTCAGGTCGACCGTGCCGACCTGCTTGCCGCCGGCGTCCTTCAGGATCGCCATCGCCGTCTGCGCCGAAGCGGATTGGGCAAGCCCGGCCACTGCGACCGCTGCAACCAAGCCAAAGAGCATTCCACCGATTCTCATCCGGGTTCTCCCTCCTGGGGTGGGTCCGTGCCTGTCCCGCTTCAGGACTCTGTCGTGAACAACTCCGCGTCGAGGTCTTCGGTTCAACCGAAGATCGACGGCCGATCAGTTGAAGGCCGATCGCGTGGAGTTCAAGAGGGGACAGCGCGAATGTCCCTGCTTCCGACGGCATGACTCAGTCGGCATGGAACCTTCCTTGTGAGGGCGTGTTCTGCGCCAACCGATCGGAGAGGGCAGATCGCCACTGCTCCGAGCGCAGGCTTCTCTCCCGAAATCGACGAGGCTCCATGTCATGAAGGTCCTGGCGGCGATCCTGACCGGCCTTTCTCTGGTAGCTCCCGCGGCGCACGCTTTCGAGCTTCCGAACAAGATTGGGTTGCCGAAGGCAGACTATTTTATTGTACAGCAAATCTACAGCGGGTGGTGGTTGCTCGGCCTTTTCCTGCCCCTCGCGTTCCTCGCCAATGTGGCAAACGCTATAGTCCTGAGAAGTGACAGGATCTCGATGTGGCTGTCGATCGCGGCGGCGGCCTTGATCGCGCTCAACCTGACCATCTTCGTGATCTTCACTCAGCCGGCAAATGCCGCGACAGGGAATTGGAGCGCACAGCCTGAGAACTGGCAGGCTCTTCGCGCGCAGTGGGAATACTCGCACGCCGTCAACGCGGCGGTAACCTTCCTCGCCTTCTGCTGCACTGCCGTCGCAACGACGAGATAGACACCTTCGCGGCGCTCCCGGGCTTCGGTCCGCCCCTGCTGGCGCAAACCGCCAAGCCTCGCGGGTTTCAGTAATGGAGGACGCAATGGCTTTGACACCGTCGGCGATTACGGCACTTCTGGACAGTCGCGTAGAGGCGTGCCGGGCGAAGAACATTGAGAGACTCATGTCGCTTTATTCACCCGACATCGTCTATTTCGATTGTGTACCCCCTCTTCAGGGTTTCGTCGGAACCGATGCCGTAAGGCGCAACTTCCTGCGATGGTTCGATGAATACGAGGGGCCAATCGGCCTCGAGACCCGAGCGCTGGATATCGCCGTGAGCGACAATGTCGCGTTTGCGCACATGCTTCATCTGGACAAGGGGAATCGCCATCTGGCGAGAGCAGGACTTCGGGAAGCATGGATCCGGTCGACCGTCTGCTGCCGGCGCTTGGATGCGGGATGGTTGATAACGCACGAGCACGTCTCGTGGCCCTTTGAATTCAACAAGGAGGGTGGGCGCGTGGTCATGACCAGGGCTCCCTGACATCGAAGGTCACGGCTGAATGGAGTTCCCCGAGATCGGGCAAACAGTCCGGCGGCGGGCCAAGCGTGCTGGATCTCCTCAGCTGAAGATCGACGGGTCGATCAGCGGCCTGCCGCGCGGGCGGGCGGCCTCGGGGCGGGCGCATTTCTGGAACAGGCCGCGGCCGGCCGAACCGCTCATGCGCGCTTCTTCCATAACGAGCTCGCCGCGTGAGAAGGTCATCACAGGGTAGCCGGTGAGCTCGCGGCCCTCGTAGGGCGTGTAGTCGCAATTGTGGTGGAGCATCGCATTGGTGAGCGTCACCTTGCGCGTCGGGTCCCACAGCACGATGTCGGCATCGGCGCCGACGGCGATGGTGCCCTTGCGCGGATGCAAGCCGTATATCCGGGCGGCGTTGGTCGAGGAGAGCGCTACGAACTGCTGCAGGCTGATGCGACCCTTGCCGACGCCTTCGGAGAACAGCAGTGGCAGGCGGGTCTCGACGCCCGGCACGCCGTTGGGGATCTTGCGGAAGCTCTGCGCCGCGCCCGGCAGCTTCTTGCCGCGCACATCGTCGTATTTGAAAGCGGCGTGGTCGGACGACAGGACCTGGAAGGTGTTGGCCGAGAGGCCGGTCCAGATGTGCTCCTGGTTGTCGACCCCGCGTGGCGGCGGCGAGCAGACGCACTTGGCGCCCTCGTCGCCCGGCTTGTCGAAGTCCTCCTCGCTCAGGAACAGGTATTGCGGGCAGGTCTCGCCGTAGACCTTGAGGCCGCGCGCCTGGGCGCGCTGGATCTCGTGCATGGCCTCCTTGGCCGAGACGTGAACCAGGAGCATCGGCACGTCGAGCAGCTCGGCCAGCGAGATGGCGCGATGGGTGGCCTCGCGCTCGACGACGAAGGGTCGCGAGGTGGCGTGGAATTTCGCCGCCGTCATGCCCTTCCATTCCAGCCGCTCGGTCAGCCAGGCGATGCAGTCTGAATTCTCGGCATGGATCATCAGCATTGCCTGCTCGCGCCGCGCCGCCGCCAGCGCGTCGAGCATCTCGCGATCGCCAAGCTTCAGGTCGTCGTAGGTCATGTAGACCTTGAACGAGGTGTAGCCGTCGGCCACCAGCGCCGGGAAATCCTGGCCCATGATCTTCTCGCTGGGGTCGGACAGGATGACGTGGAAGGCGTAGTCGATCAGCGACTTGCCGTCGGCCCGCTTGTGGTAGCGGCTGACCACGTCGCGCAGCGACTGGCCGCGCGCCTGGTAGGCGAAGGGGATGATGGTGGTCGTGCCACCCGCCGCAGCCGCCCGGCTGCCGCTCTCGAAATCGTCGCAGAACTCCGAGCCGTCGGCGGTGTCCTGATCGAAATGGACGTGGGCGTCGATGCCGCCCGGCACGGCGATCAGGCCGGTTGCGTCGATCTCGCGCCTGCCCTTGTCGAGCCGCTCGCCCAGCGCCACCACCCGGCCGGCGACGATGCCGATGTCGCCCTTCACCACGTCTGAAGCCGTGGCGATGGTGCCATTGCGGATGACCAGATCGTACTCGGCCATGTTCCCTCCCTGTCCCTGCGTGTCGGCAGCGTGCTGAATCCTGGGCAGCAAGTCCCGTGCCGCACACTTGCCTAGACCGGGCGCGCGCCGCGGTCCACACTCGGTGCAATCAACCCCAGGGGCCGGGATGCGATCGCCACGGCGCCGGGAAACCAAGGGGGCCGTCATGAAGCGTTGGATTGCACTTGTGGTCGGAGTCTGTGCGGCGGCAGCCCTGCCGGCGCTGGCCCAGGCGCAGACCGCCGTCAAACCCGCCATCGTCTTCAGCAACGGAGGCAAGTTCGACAAGTCCTTCAACGAAGGCGTGAGCATGGGGGCGGAGAAGTTCAAGAAGGAGACGGGGATCGCCGTCGCCGAGTTCGAGCCGACCAACGAGACCCAGTTCGAGCAGGCGCTGCGCCGCTTCGCCCAGCGCGGCCAGGATCCGATCGTGGCCGTCGGCTTCTCCCAGGCGGTGGCGCTGGAGAAGGTCGCCAAGGAATTTCCCAAGGTCCGCTTCACCATCATCGACAGCGTCGTCAACCTGCCGAACGTGCAGTCGGTCGTGTTCAAGGAGCAGGAAGGCTCCTTCCTGGTCGGCGTGCTGGCGGCAATGGCCTCCAAGAGCGGCAAGGTGGGCTTCGTCGGCGGCATGGACATTCCGCTGATCCGCCGCTTCCAGTGCGGCTATGAGCAGGGCATCAAGTGGGCCAATCCGAAGGCCGAGCTGATCGCCAACATGACCGGCACGACGCCGGCCGCGTGGAGCGATCCGGGCCGCGGCGCCGAGCTCGCCAAGGGCCAGTTCGACCGCGGCGTCGACGTGGTCTATGCCGCCGCCGGATCGACCGGCATCGGCGTGCTGCAGGCCGCCAAGGACCGCGGAAAGCTGGGCATCGGTGTCGATTCCAACCAGAACCATCTGCATCCCGGGTCGATCCTCACCTCGATGCTGAAGCGCGTCGACCTCGCCACCTACGACAGCTTCAAGGCGGCGCAGGCCGGCACCTGGAAGGGCGGCGTGCAGGTGCTGGGCCTCAAGGAAGGCGGCGTCGACTGGGCGCTCGACAAGGACAATGAGAAGCTGATCACGCCGGAGATGAAGGCCAAGGTCGACGCCGCCAAGGCCGACATCGCCTCGGGCAAGATCGTGGTCCACGACTACATGAGCAACAACGCCTGCAAATGATGCGGGTGGTTTCTTTTCTCCTCCCCGGCGTGGCTGCTGCGGAGCGGCCGCCCCTCAAATCCCTCCCCCGAATACGACCGTAGTCGGGGGGAGGGATTTTGAGCTCAAGGGACCCATCATGAATCGCCTGGTCACATCGCTCGCCGCCCTGATCGCGGTGGGCGCGCTCGCCATCGCGGCTGCAGCTCAGACCACCGTCAAGCCGGCGGTCATCTACAGCACCGGCGGCAAGTTCGACAAATCGTTCAACGAAGGCGTCAGCATGGGTGCCGAGAAGTTCGCGAAGGAGGCGAAGACGAGCGTCGCCGAGTTCGAGCCCAGCAACGAGACCCAGTTCGAGCAGGCCCAGCGGCGCTTCGCCCAGCGCGGCCTGGATCCCATCGTCGCCGTGGGCTTCGCGCAGGCCGTGCCGCTCGAGAAGGTTGCCCGGGAGTTCCCGAGGACGCGGTTCACGATCATCGACAGCGTCGTCGACCTGCCCAACGTGCAGTCCGTCGTCTTCCGGGAGCACGAAGGCTCGTTCCTGGTCGGCGTGCTGGCGGCGATGGCGTCAAAGAGCGGCAAGATCGGTGTCGTGGGCGGTATGGACATCCCGCTGGTCCGCAAGTTCGTGTGCGGTTTCGAGCAAGGCGTGAAGTACGTGAATCCCAACGCCGAGCTGATCGTCAACATGACCGGCACGACGCCTGCCGCCTGGAACGACCCCGGCCGCGCCGCCGAGCTCGCCAAGGGCCAGTTCGACCGCGGCGTCGACGTGGTCTATGCCGCGGCCGGCACCAGCGGCCTAGGCGCGCTTCAGGCCGCCAGGGACCGCGGCAAGCTGGGGATCGGCGTCGATTCCAATCAGAACTACCTGCACCCCGGTACCATGCTGACCTCGATGCTGAAGCGCGTCGACCTCGCCGCCTACGACAGCTTCAAGGCGGCGCAGGACGATACCTGGAAGGGCGGCGTGCAGGTGCTGGGGCTCAAGGAAGGTGGCGTCGACTGGGCACTCGACAAGGACAACGAAGCGCTGATCACGCCGGAGATGAAGGCCAAGGTCGAGGCCGCCAAGGCCGATATCATCTCGGGCAGGATCGCCGTCCACGACTACATGAGCAACAATTCGTGCAAGTGATGCGGGTCCCGTCTTCCTCCTCCCCAGCTCCGCTGGGGAGGTGCCCCGTCATACGGGGCGGAGGGGTCATGGCTCTTGGACCGCGGGCGTCTCGCCCGCTCATGACCCCGAGCGGGCGGGACGCCCGCGGTCCAAAAGACCATGACCCCTCCATCGCCGTAAGACGGCGACACCTCCCCAGCGGAGCTGGGGAGGAGAATGAGATGCGCTCCTGATGCCCGCTCCCGCCATCGAGCTCACCGGCATCCAGAAGTCGTTCGGCAACGTCCAGGCCGTGCGCGGGGTGTCGCTCAGGATCGAGCAGGGGGCGGTCACCGGCATCATCGGCGAGAACGGCGCCGGCAAGTCGACCCTGATGAGCATCCTCTACGGCCTCTATCACGCGGACGCGGGCGAGATCCGAATCGACGGCCAGCCGGTGCGCATGGACAGCCCGCACGAGGCGATCGCCCGCGGCATCGGCATGGTCCATCAGCATTTCATGCTGGTCGATACCTTCACGGTGCTGGAGAACCTGGTGCTGGGGGCCGAGGGTGGCGCCCTGCTGGCGAGCGGCCTGGCGGCGGCGCGGACCGAGCTGGCTCGGCTCGCCCGCGAATATGGCCTTACGGTCAACCCCGATGCCCGGGTCGCCGATCTCTCGGTCGGCGAGCAGCAGCGCGTCGAGATCCTGAAGGTGCTGTATCGCGGCGCGCGGATCCTCATTCTCGACGAGCCCAGCGCCGTGCTGACGCCGCAGGAGACCGACCAGCTGTTCCGCATCCTCGGCACCCTGAAGGCGCGTGGCGTCACCATCGTGCTGATCACCCACAAGCTGCGCGAGATCATGGCGGTGACCGACCATGTCTATGTCATGCGGCAGGGCCAGATCGTCGCCGACCGGCGCACGGGCGAGACCAGCCCCGAGGAGCTGGCCGAGCTGATGGTCGGCCGCAAGGTGCGGCTCGAGCTCGACAAGGCGCCTTCCACGGCCGGCGAGGTGCTGCTGAAGGCCGAGCATCTCACCCTGGTCGACCGGCGCGGCGTGCGGCTGATCGACGATGTCGACCTCGAGCTCAGGGCGGGCGAGATCGTCGGCATCGCCGGCGTCTCCGGCAACGGCCAGACCGAGCTTCTGCAGGTGCTGTCAGGCATCCGCGCGCCGACCGGCGGCACGCTCACCGTGTGCGGCCGGCGGATCGATGCCCACCACCCTTGCGATCCGGCCGAGATGCGCGATCTCGGCCTCGCGCACGTTCCGGAGGATCGCCTGCGTCAGGGCATGGTGGCGGCCTTCCAGGCTGCGGAGACGTCGATCCTGGGCTACCAGGAGGAGCCACCGTTCTGCCGCAACTTTCTGCTCGACGGGCTGGCGGTGGGCGCGCACTGCGCGTCGCTGATGGAGCGCTTCGACGTGCGCCCGCGTGCGCCGGCGCTGCGCTCGTCGAGCTTCTCGGGCGGCAACCAGCAGAAGCTGGTGCTGGCGCGCGAGATGGCGCGCGAGCCCCGGGTGCTGCTTGTCGGCCAGCCGACGCGCGGCGTCGACATCGGCGCCATCGAGTTCATCCATCGCGAGCTCGTGAAGAGCCGCGACAAGGGCTGCGCCGTGCTCGTGGTGTCGGTCGAGCTCGACGAGATCCTGTCGCTGGCCGACCGCATCTTGGTCATGTTCGCCGGCCGGATCGTGGGCGAGGTCCCGGCCGGACAGGCCGACGAGCGCACCCTGGGCCTCATGATGGCCGGGGCGGCGGCATGAACGCACCGCGCCGGCCTCTGCCCGGCTGGGCCGAGATCGCGCTGCTGCCGCTGGTCAACATCGCGCTCGCCTTCGTCACCGTGGGCGTGATCGTGCGCATCATCGGCGTCGATCCGTTGCAGGCCCTGCGGCTCCTGGTGGTCGGTGCCCTGGGCTCGTCCGAATCGATCGGCTACACGCTCTACTACACGACCAACTTCATCTTCACCGGGCTCGCCGTGGCCGTCGCCTTCCATGGCGGGCTGTTCAACATCGGCGGCGAGGGCCAAGCCTATATCGGCGGGCTGGGCTGCGGGCTCGCCATCCTGGCGCTCGATCGCGTGCTGCCGGCGTGGGCGATGATCCCTCTGGCGATCGTCGCCGCCGCCCTGTTCGGCGCGGCGTGGGCCGCGGTGCCGGCGTGGCTGCAGGCGTGGCGCGGCAGCCACATCGTCATCACCACCATCATGTTCAATTTCCTCGCCGCGGCGCTGATGGTCTACCTGATGGTGAACGTGCTGATCGCGCCGGGCTCGATGACGCCGCAGAGCCGCACCTTCACCGCCTCGGGCAAGTTGCCCAGCGTGCACGAAGTGATGGCCGGCCTCGGCATCGAGGTGGCGCCGTCGGCGCTCAACCTGTCGATCGTTCTGGCGGTGCTGTGCTGCGTCGCCGTCTGGGTGTTCCTGTGGCACACGCCGTGGGGCTATGCGCTCAGGACCATGGGCCACAACCCGGACGCGGCGATCTATGCCGGCACCAGCCTCCGGCGCACGACCATGCTCGCCATGTGCCTGTCGGGCGGGCTGGCGGGCTTCGTCGGCGTCAACGAGCTGATGGGCGTGCACCAGCGCATCGTGCTCGATTTCCCGGCGGGCTACGGTTTCGCCGGCATCGCCGTCGCGCTGATGGGGCGCAGCCATCCGCTCGGCATCGTGCTGGCGGCGCTGCTCTTCGGCGCCCTGCAGCAGGGCGGCGCCGAGCTCGCCTTCGAGATCCCGACCATCAACCGCGAGATGGTGGTGGTGATCCAGGGCCTGATCATCCTGTTCTCCGGCGCGCTCGTGAACCTGCCGCGGCCGTGGCTGCAACGGGTGTTCTCGCTTGCGCCGTCGAGGAAGGGGCAGGGGTCGTGAGTGTCTTCCGGACCGCGGGCGTCTCGCCCGCTCATCCGCATGGTCGGGCGAGACGCCCGCGGTCCGGATGAGCATGAACATTTGATCCCATGGACGACGTCCTCTCCTTGGTCCTGCTCACCCTCGCCGCCACCCTGCGCGTGGCGACGCCGCTGGTGCTGTGCGCCATGGGTGGGCTCTTCTCGGAGAAGAGCGGCATCATCGATGTCGGGCTCGAGGGCAAGATGCTGATGGCGGCGTTCTTCGGCGCGACCGCGGCCGCCGTAACCGGCTCGGCGTGGGCCGGCGTGGCGGCGGCCATCGTCGCCGCCGAGATGATGGCGCTGCTGCACGGCGTGGCCTGCATCACCTATCGCGGCAACCAGGTGGTGAGCGGTGTCGCCATCAACATTCTGGCCGCCGGCCTCACCATCGTGCTGGGCAACGCCTGGTTCAGCCGCGGCGGCCAGACGCCGGCGCTGGTCGGCGACCAGCGCCTGATGCCTATCCTGCTGCCCGGCGCCGGCGACAACATCCTGGTCTATCTCGCGCTCGCCTCCGTCCCGCTGACCTGGTGGACCCTCTCGCGTACGCGCTTTGGCCTCAGGCTGCGCGCCGTCGGCGAGATGCCGCTCGCCGTCGACACGGCCGGCATCTCGGTACCGTGGCTGCGCTACCGCGCGGTGCTGTTGTGCGGGCTGTTCGCCGGTCTGGCGGGCGCCTACATCTCGATCGCCCAGAATGCCGGCTTCAGCCGCGACATGACGGCGGGACAGGGCTTCATCGCGTTGGCCGCCATCATCTTCGGCAAGTGGCACCCCTTCCCTGCGTTCGGTGCCTGCCTGCTGTTCGGCCTGCTCGATGCCATCGCCATCCGCCTGCAAGGCGTGCGCCTGCCGGGCATCGGCGAGGTTCCCGTGCAACTTTTCCAGGCCTTGCCCTATATTCTCACCGTGTTCCTGCTGGCCGGCTTCATCGGCCGCGCCGTGGCCCCCAAGGCGGCAGGCATTCCGTACGAGAAGGAGCATTGATTCTGTTCGGAAAGAGGCTCCGTCCCCGCCCACTCGGGCATAGACGGCCCATGCTTCGTCGGAAGCAAAAGCCGCAGATGAACTCAGCCAGAGATGAACACGGATGCACACGGATGGCGCGAACCCAAAGCCGGGCTCTCCCGATCATGCGTCTGTGTTCATCTGTGTTCATCTGTGGCTAAATTCATCCTTGGCTGAGATCGAGTGAGACTGGTGCGCCGCAGAAAGGAACACTGATGGACGACCTGCTTCATCTCGCCCGACGGATGATGCTGCACGCCCACGCGCCCTATTCGAAATTCCATGTCGGCGCGGCGCTGCGCAGCGAGGACGGCTCGGTCCACGGCGGCTGCAATGTCGAGAACGCCGCCTATCCGCAAGGCCTGTGCGCCGAGGCTTCGGCAATCGCCGCCCTTGTGGGCGCAGGTCAGAAGCGCATCCTCGAATGCGTGGTGATCGGCCCCGGACCGGAGGTCATCACACCCTGCGGCGGCTGCCGCCAGAAGCTGCGCGAGTTCGCGTCGGACGATTTGCCGATCCATCTCTGCGGCCCGGACGGCCTGCATCGCACGGTGACCCTGGGACAGCTCCTGCCGATGTCCTTCGGCCCGCAGCATTTCGGCTAACCCGGGTTTCCGGCCATGAGAGAGGCGATCGCCCGTCGTGCGCCCGGCTTTCAGCCGAAAGTGGCGGTCGTCCTGGGCTCCGGCCTCGGCGGCTTCGCCGACCAGGTGCAGGCGGTGGCGACGATCCCCTACGCGGAGCTACTCGGTTTCCCGCAGACCACGGTGGGCAGCCATGCCGGCCGCCTGGTGCTGGGGCATGTCGGGACGACGCCGGTCGCCGTGCTGCAGGGCCGCGCCCACTACTACGAACGCGGCCGGCCCGACGAGATGAAGGTGGCGATCCACACCCTGGCCGAGATCGGCTGCGAGACGCTGCTGCTGACCAACGCGGCCGGCAGCTTGCGCCTCGACATGCCGCCGGGCTCGGTGATGGCGATCACCGATCACATCAACTTCACCGGCGTCAATCCGCTGTTCGATGTAGCTCCGGGCGACAGCCGCTTCGTCGACATGGTCGACGCCTACGACCCGACGCTGCGACAGGCGCTGCTGGCTGCCGCCGACTCAGCCAGCGTGACATGCCACCAGGGCGTCTACATCTGGTTCAGCGGCCCGAGCTTCGAGACCCCCGCCGAGATCCGCGCCGCCCGTGTGCTGGGCGCCGACGCCGTCGGCATGTCGACGGCGCCCGAGACCATCCTGGCCCGCCACGTCGGCATGAAGGTCGTGGCCCTGTCGCTGATGACCAACTACGCGGCCGGCCTGGTGCCCGGTGCGCTCGGCCACGAGCAGACGCTCGCCGTGGCCAGGACGGCCGCCACTGATGTGCAACGGTTGCTGCGGGCCTTTCTGGAGCGATATGAATAATGGTGCGACCCGCATAGTGCGCACGAACCATGCGCATGGTAGGCTCACAGCCCAGTGCGCATCAATCGGATGGTGCCAATGCCTCGTGAGAATCGGAAACCAGCTCCCAAGCGCCCCACAAATGTCAGTATCCGTGGTGATCTCCTCGTCGCCGCACGCAAAGCGGGGCTCAATCTTTCTGCTACGCTTGAACGTGCCCTGATCGAAGAGCTTGCCGAATCAAGGCGCAAGAAGTGGCGTGAGGAAAATCGGGAGGCGATTGCGGCGTACAACGAGCGCGTGGACCGGCACGGTGTGTTTGCGGCTAGCATACGGCGATTCTGAGTGACGCAGTTCGCGGTTTACCGGAACCAGAACCCGGAAACCAGGGCGACGTTCCCGCTTCTCGTGAATGTGCAATCTGACCTGCTTGGCGAGCTGCATACGCAGGTTGTGATCCCGCTGGCCAAGGCGACTGCGTCCTCGGGGACGGTTGTCCGCTACCTGATGCCCACAGTGCAATTCGAGGGCAAGGCCTACATCTTGATGACCCCGGAACTCGGTGCGATCGCGCGAAGAGACCTCGGTCGTGCCGTTGGCAGTCTTGCCGAGCGCCGTGACACGATAGTCTCGGCACTGGATTTCCTTCTTTCGGGGTTCTGAAGGTGATGATTGCAAGCGCATGTCGTGCGCCGCGTCCAGGAAGCGGCTCCGGATAAACTCGTGCTTCCCCAGGAAATCATCCGCAAGAAGCGCGATGGCCGCGAGCTGTCGGCCGAGGAGATCGCCTTCGTCGTGCGCGGCATCCATGATGGTGGCTTGAGCGAAGGCCAGGTCGCGGCCTTCGCCATGGCGGTGTTCTTCCGCGGCATGAGCACGGCGGAGCGGGTGGCGATGACCCTGGGGCTCTGCCGCTCGGGCGTGCAGCTCGACTGGAAGGACCTCGACCTGCCGGGGCCGCTGATCGACAAGCATTCGAGCGGCGGGGTCGGCGACAAGGTGAGCCTGATGCTGGCGCCGATCGTCGCCGCCTGCGGCGCCTTCGTGCCGATGATCTCCGGCCGCGGGCTCGGCCACACCGGCGGCACACTCGACAAGTTGTCGGCGATCTCGGGCTATGACACCCAGCCCGACATCGCGACCTTCCGCCGGGTGGTGCGCGAGGTCGGCTGCGCGGTGATCGGCCAGACCGACGATCTGGCACCGGCAGACCGGCGGCTCTATGCCACGCGCGACGTCACCGCCAGCGTCGAATCGATTCCCCTGATCGTGAGCTCGATCCTGTCGAAGAAGATCGCCGAGGGACTCGACGGGCTGGTGATGGACGTGAAATGCGGCTCGGGCGCCTTCTGCGACACCGAGGCGATGGCGCGCGATCTTGGCGAGAGCCTGGTCGCGGTGGCCAACCAGGCCGGCCTTCCGACCATCGCCCTGATCACCGACATGGACCGCGTGCTCGGGCGCAATGTCGGCAACGCCCTTGAGGTCGTCGAGGCGGTCGACTATCTCAAGGGCGAGGGCACGCGCGATCTGCGCCTGCACGAGGTCACCATGGCGCTGGCCGGCGAGATGATCGCGCTCGGCCGCCTGGCGCCCGATGCGGCGGCCGGCCGGGCGCTTGCCGAGGCGGCGCTGGCCGATGGCCGGGCGGCGGAGAAATTCGGACGCATGGTGGCCGCCCTGGGCGGACCGGAGGATTTCCTCGCGCAACCCAGCCGCTACCTCGGCCACGCGCCGGTGATCCGGCCGTGCAATGCCGAGGGCTCGGGCCACGTGGCGGGCATGAACGCCCGCGACCTCGGCATCGCCGTGGTGGCGCTGGGCGGCGGGCGCAGCCACGCCGACGACGCGATCGATCCGTCGGTCGGCCTCAGCGATGTCATCGACGTCGGCGCGCCGGTGCGCGCCGGCAGCCCACTCTGCATCGTCCATGCCGCGAGCGACGCCGACGCCGAGGCGGCGATGGACATCGTGCGCCGGGCGATCCGCCTCTCGCCCGCCGCGGTCGCGCCAAAGCCGGTCATCCTGGAGCGCGTCGTCCGGTGAACCGCTCCGCTCTCGACGCCCCCGCTCTCGACGCATACGCACGCGACGGCTTCCTGGTGCTGGAAGGGTTCCTGCCGCCGGCCGAGTGCGACGCCCTGCAGGCGCGCGCGGCCGAGCTGGTGGCGGGCTTCGCGGCGCCGGCGAGGCGCACGGTGTTCTCGACCGGCGACCAGCGACATGCCGACGATCGCTACTTCAGCGAGTCGGGCGACGCCATCCGCTTCTTCTACGAGGAGGCGGCGACCGACCAGCCGACCGCGCTGGCGTTGAACAAGATCGGCCATGCCCTGCACGACCTCGACCCGGTGTTCGACCGCGTCTCGCGACGGCCCGCGCTGGCCGCGCTGGTGCATAGCCTGGGCCTGAAGCAGCCACTGCTGCTGCAGTCGATGTATCTCTTCAAGCAGCCGCATATCGGCGCTCCGGTCGACTGGCATCAGGACGCGACGTACCTCTACACCGTGCCCTCGACCGTGACCGGCTTCTGGATCGCGCTCGACGATGCCGATCGCGACAACGGCTGCCTGATGGCGCTGCCGGGCGGCCACCGCGGCCCGTTGCGCCAGCGCTTCCGCCGCCGCGGCGAGCGGCTTGTCACGGAGACGCTCGACGACACGCCGTGGCCGGCACTCGAGCCGGTGGCGCTCGAGGCGCGGCGCGGCACGCTGGTCGTCCTGCACGGCCTGCTGCCGCACGCCAGCGCGCCCAACCGGTCGGTGCGGCCGCGCCATGCCTATTCCTTGCACGTGATCGATGGCCGTGCCGATTATCCGGCCGACAACTGGCTGCAAAGGCCGACCCTGCCGCTACAAGGATTTGCGTGATCGCCAAGGCCGAACTGCACTGCCATCTCGAAGGCTCGATCCCGCCGGCGCTGGCGCGCGAGCTGGCGCTGCGCAACGGCCTCGAGCTGCCACCCGGGCTAATGGGCGAGGATGGCTTCTATGTCTGGAAGGACTTCCTGAGCTTCCTCGCCGCCTATGACCTCGTCTGCACGACCCTGCGCTCGGCGCGCGATTTCGGTGACGTGCTGTACAGCTACCTGGCCGGCGCGGCGCGCGAGGGCGCGGTCTATGTCGAGATGTTCTGCTCGCCCGAGCGGCCGGCGGCGCTCGGCATCGCCTACGGCGCCTGGCTCGAGGCGCTGGCCGAGGCGATCGACCGGGCGCGCCGCGATTTCGGCATCGAGGGCCGAATAATCATCATCTGCATCCGCCATCTCGGCCCCGAGCGGGCGCTTGCCATGGCGCGGGCGATGGTGGCCGAGCCGCACCGTTATGTCGTGGGCTTCGGCATGGGTGGCGACGAGGCCAGGTTCACGCCGCTCGATTTCGCGCCGGCCTATCGGCTGGCCCACGAAGCGGGTTTCGGCTGCACCGTCCACGCCGGCGAGGTGATGGGGCCAGAAAGCGTGTGGGCGGCGATCCGCGACCTGCCGGTCACCCGCATCGGCCACGGCGTGCGCTCGGCCGAGGATCCGGCGCTTGTGACCGAGCTCGCCCGTCGCGGCATCGTGCTCGAGGTCTGTCCGGGCAGCAACGTCGCCCTCGGGCTCTATCCCGATCGCGCCTCCCATCCGCTGCACCGCTTGATCGACGCGGGAGTCCGCGTCACGCTCAATTCCGACGATCCGCCGTTCTTCCACACCACGCTCGGGACCGAGTACGAGCTGGCGGGCCTGGACGAGGCGGCGTTGAAGCGCATCGCGCGTACGGCGATCGAGGCATCGTTCGCCGACGCGGCTACCCGGCGCAGGCTTTTGGGGGAGATGGAGCCATGATCGCACGCAAGTACCTGGTGTTGGGGAGCGTCCTCGCCGCGTTGTCGACCGGCATGGCGGCCGGCGGCGCCGTCCGGGCGCAGGAGGTGGCGCCCAACGATCTGCTGCTCGCCACCCTGTGGACGCAGCGCTCTGTAGAGTATCGGGCCAACGCGCTCACCGTGTTCGCGCTGGCGAAAATCCGGCTCGACGAGGCGCTGGCCGACAAGAGCTGGACGGCGGCGCCGGCCGAGCAGAAGGACGACTTCCAGAACCTGCCGCCCGCAATCGTGCTCGACGTCGACGAGACCGTGCTCGACAACTCGCTCTACCAGGCGTGGATGATGAAGAACAACCAGACCTTCAGCACCAAGACCTGGAACGTGTTCTGCGCCACCCAGGTGTCGCGCGCCATCCCGGGTGCCCTCGAGTTCACCAAGTATGCCGACTCCAAGGGCGTCAAGGTATTCTACATCACCAATCGCGACGCCTCGACCGAGAAGGACACGCGCGAGAACATGGCGAAGCTCGGCTTCCCGATGGGCGGCAACGTCGACACCTTCATGATGCAGAACGAGCAGCAGGGCTGGGGCAGCGCCAAGGGCACGCGCCGCACCGTGGTCGCCAAGGACTACCGTGTGCTCCTGAACATCGGCGACAATTTCGGCGATTTCGACGACCGCTACCGCACCAGCGAGGCCGATCGCGCCAAAGCGTTCGATTCCGATCTCGCCTACTGGGGCAGGCAGTGGCTGATGATCCCCAACCCGACCTACGGCTCGTTCGACACCGCGACCTACGGCCACGATTTCAAGAAGCCGCAGGCCGAGCAACGCAAGGCCAAGTGGGACACCCTGGAGACCTGGGTCGGGCCGAAACAGTAGACGGTCTTCCGCTGGGAGCGCGCCACTCCGATGGCGCTCATGGGCCGTGTAATCGTCAAGAAGAGCGCCATTGGAGTGGCGCGCTCCCGGCGATGAGCCTCCGAGTCGAAGTCGGGAGCTGAGACCTCAGCGATGCACCGCGGCCGCGCGGGCGGTGCGCCAGAATCCGAGGATCAAGATGGCTGCCGTCGCGAGCTGGACGAGCACGCCCTCGCGCGTGGGGTAGAGTCCGAGCACTTCCACCCGGGGTATGCTCGGCATGGGCAGGCTGTCGACGAGGCCTGCTTCCTGCAGGGCGGCCACGCCCTTGCCGGCGAGAATCACGGCGAGAACGGCGATCAGGATCGAGCTCAGGGCGAAGAACCGGGTGACCGGCAGGCGTCGGCTGTATCTCAGCAGGGCCGAGGCCACGAGCGCCAGCGCGGCTGCGCCAGCCGCTGCGCCCGCGATCATGGCGAGGCTGCCGCCGTCGCTCCACAGGGCGATGAAGAACAGGATGGTCTCGAACACTTCGCGATAGACGACGACGAAGGCCAGCAGCAGGAGGAACCATGCCGAACGAGCCGACAAGGCGCGCGAGAGCTTTTCGCGCACGTATCTCTGCCAGGCGTCGGCCTGGGCCTTGCCGTGCATCCACAATCCCACCGACACCAGGATGACGGCGGCGAGCAGTGAGCCGAATCCCTCGGTCAGCTCACGGCTGGCGCCGCTGATCGAGACGAACCACGTGGCGGCCACCCAGGTGAGACCGCCCGCGATCAGCGCTGCGACCCAGCCGGCATGCACGTAGCGGACGACATCGCTGCGTCCCGCCTTGTGCAGGAAGGCGAGCATGGCGACGACTACCAGCAGCGCTTCGAGACCCTCGCGCAGGAGGATCGTGAAGGCGGCGGCAAAGGTCGTGCCGATGTCCGCCTGTTCGGGGGCGAGCACCCGCTCCGCCGTGTCGAACAGCACCGCCACGCGGGCGGCCCGCTCGCCGAGCGCCTCGGAGCTCTCGCCTTTGGCGATGGCTGCGCGGAAATCGATCATCGCGGTCTCGATACGGCCCATGAGGGCGTTGTCGCGGGCTTTCAGGCTCGGCTCGAGCGGCTCGAAGCCGTCGAGATAGGCCGAGAGCGCGAGATCGGTCGCCTTCTTGCGATCGCCCGCCGCGTAGGCGGCGACGCTGTCCGCCAGCTTCTGGCGCGCGAGCGCGAGAGACTGGCTCGCGCCGGACACCAGCGCTTCGGGATGGCGGCGCAGCCACGCCATGACGGCGAGCGCCTTGTCGTCGTCCATGCCCTGCGCCAGCTCGGCCGGTGTGGTCTGCGTGAGCGCCTGCAGGTTCGGGAGTCTTGCCCGCAGGCCCGGCTCGGCCTGCCACAGCTGCTTGCCACGGTCGGCGTCGGCAGACGAGGAGGCGAGCGTGCCGACATGGAACGCAAGCGCCCAGCGGTCGTCCGCCGGCAAGTGGGCGAAGCTCGTCATCGCAGTGCCTTCTAGGCCCTGGTCGATGACCTGGTAGAGGCCGAAGACGCTGCGCGCCCGAGCCCGCGCGATGTCGGTGAAGGCGACAGGCGGTGGCTCCATTCCCTTTGCCGCCGGTCCATCGCCGGCGCCCATGGCCCCGTGGCAGCTGGCGCAGTGCTCGGCATAGAGGGCGGCGCCACGCGCCGGGTCAGGCGCCCTGGCTGGCGCCAACGGGACCGGATAGGCCGCGAGCAGGTCGTCCTTCAGGCTCTTCGCCAGCCCGGCGACCTCGGCCGGCGGCGCCTTCCGGGCGATGGCGGCCTGGAGAGCCGCGGCGCGGCTGATCAGCGACGGCTGCGCCGGCGTTGCAGGCAGGGCCGCCAGCCGGTCGCGCACCTGCCGGGAGAACTCGACCATCTCGTCGTATTCGGACTGGCTGACGATGCGGCCGTTGTCGGCCACGGCCTCCTCGTAATCGACCCCGAGATAGTCGAGCAGGCGCCAGGCAACGGCGGCCGCCTGGCTGTCCGGCTGAGCCCGCGCCGCCGCGGCGAAGCCGCCCAGAATGAGCCCGACAGCAAGCCACCTGATGACCACGTGCATCGAGAAACACTCTAACCTCTGGCGATTCATTGTCGATCGCACTGCGAATGACTATGCATTTTTTTCGATTTTATAGGCAATGGCGAGCAATGTTGGTGGGGCGCGGTTCTCTGTGGCGGTCTTGCGGACCGGGGGCGTCTCGCCCGATCATGAATTCATGTGCGGGCGAGACGCCCGCGGTCCGGAAGAGCATGAGTACCGCGAAGCGGCGCGCTTGGGTCTCTCCCCGGTGTTCACACCGCGATCTCGGTCTTGGCGTCGAACAGGTGCAGGCGGTTGGGGTTCATCGCCAGCCGGAGGCGGTCGTGGACGCGCACCCGCAGGGTCGGGTCGACGCTGGCGACGAAGGCCGTTTCGCCGGCGCGCGTGTCGAGCACGATCTCGGAGCCGAGCTGCTCGACCACCTCGACCTCGACCTCGAAGCAGAGCTCGGGCGGATCGCCGGTGCCGGCGATGTGCAGATCCTCGGGCCGGATGCCGACCGTCGCCGGCTCGCCGGCATGGCCGGTGGCGCGCTGGGCGAGCGCCGCGGGCAGGCCGATCTTGAAGCCCGGCGCCACGGCCCACAGCGTGCCGTTGGTGGCCGACAGGGTGACCTCGGCGAAGTTCATCGCCGGCGAGCCGATGAAGCCCGCGACGAAGCGGTTGGCCGGAGTGTTGTAGAGCTCGAGCGGCTCGCCGACCTGCTGGACGACGCCGTCCTTCATCACCACCACGCGATCGCCCAGGGTCATCGCCTCGACCTGGTCGTGCGTCACGTAGATCGCCGTCGTGCCGAGCCGCTCGTGCAGTTTCTTGAGCTCGACCCGCATTTGCACGCGCAACTTGGCGTCGAGGTTGCTGAGCGGCTCGTCGAACAGGAAGACCTGGGGATGGCGGACGATGGCGCGGCCCAGCGCGACGCGCTGACGCTGGCCGCCCGACAGCTGGCGCGGCTTGCGCTCGAGCAGGTTCTCGATGCCCAGGATGGCTGCCGCGTCGCGCACTCGCTTGTCGATCTCGGGCTTCTGGAATTTCCGCATCTTCAGCCCGAAGGCCATGTTGTGGAATACGCTCATGTGCGGATAGAGCGCGTAGTTCTGGAACACCATGGCGATGTCGCGGTCCATCGGCGGCAGCTGGTTGACCACCGTGTCGCCGATCAGGATGTCGCCCGAGGTGATCGATTCCAGCCCGGCGACCATGCGCAGCGTCGTGGTCTTGCCGCAGCCCGAGGGGCCGACGAAGACCATGAACTCCTTGTCGCGGATCTCGAGATCGACGTTCTTCACGGCATGCACGTTGCCGTCATAGACCTTGTTGACGTTGCGGATGCTGACCAGCGCCATGTTCGTAACCCCGAGGGCTCAGCCCTTGACCGAGCCGGTGATGCCCGAGACGTAGTGCTCGACGAAGAAGGAATAGACGATCGCCACCGGAATCGAGCCGAGCAGCGCGCCGGCCATCAGCGGTCCCCAGAAGAAGACGTCGCCGCGGATCAGCTCGGAGGTGACGCCGACCGGCACCGTCTTCTCCTCGGGCGAGGACAGGAACACCAGGGCGTAGATGAACTCGTTCCACGACAGCGTGAAGGCGAAGATGCCGGCCGACAGGATTCCCGGCACGGCGACCGGCAGGATGATGTAGACCATCGCCTTCCAGCGCGAGGCGCCGTCGATGCGGGCGCATTCCTCGAGCTCCTTGGGGATGGCCTTGAAGTAGCCCATCATCAGCCAGGTGCAGAACGGGATCAGGAAGGTCGGATAGGTCAGGATCAGCGACCACGGCGTGTCGCCCAGGCGGAAGTTGCGGATGATCTCGGCGAGCGGGATGAAGAGCAGGGTCTGCGGCACCAGGTAGGTGACGAAGATGGCGGTGCCGAGCCCGCCGGCGTAGGGGAAGTTGAGCCGCGCCAGGGCATAGCCCGCCAGCACGCCGCAGAACAGCGAGATGATCGTCGAGACGATGGCGATGAACATCGTGTTCACCATCCACTGACCGAACGATGTCTCCTCGAACAGGTAGAGGATATGGTCCAGCGTCGGATTGTTGGTCCAGAACGGCTGGTAGTTGGCGGCGTTCCACGGCCGGTAGAGCTCGCCGTCCGGCCGGAACGTCGTGATGATCATCCAGTAGAACGGGAACAGCAGGACGAAGACGAACAGGATCAGCGGGATGTTGTAGAACACCCACTTCCGCCACAGCGCACCCTCGATCATGTCAGCTAAGTCTCCCAGCTCATCGCGTTTCGACGCGGCGAATGTACAGGAGCTGCACCACCACGATCAGGAACAGGAAGGGGAACATGGCAAGCGAGATCGCGGCACCCTCCGACAGCAGGCCGGTGCCGATGCCGATCTGGTAGGCGTAGGTCGCGAACAGATGGGTGGCGTTGGCCGGGCCGCCGCCGGTCATGACGTAGACCAGCTGGAAGTCGGCGAAGGTCTGGATGACCGAGAACAGCACCACCACCATGGTGACCGGCAGCAGCAGCGGCCAGGTGACGTGCCAGAAGCGCTGCCACGGCCGCGCCCCGTCGATCGCCGCCGCCTCTTGCAGTTCCGGGCTGATGGTCTGCAGGCCGGCCAGCAGGCTGATGGCGAAGAACGGCACGCCGCGCCAGATGTTGACGATGATGATCGAGGTCATCGCGAGGTCGGGATCGCCCAGCCAGTTGATGCGCTGGGTGATGATGCCCAGCTGGAACAGCGTCCAGTTGAGGACGCTGAAGGTGGGATCGAACATCCACTTCCAGGCGAAGGTCGACAGCACCGTCGGGATGATGAAGGGCAGCAGGATGAAGGCGCGCACCATCGCCTTGCCGCGGAAATTGCGGTTGAGCAGCATCGCCAGCCACAGGCCGAGCGCCAGCTTGAACACCGTGGTCACGCCCGTGTACCAGAAGGTGTTCCAGACCGACGTCCGGAAGATGCTGTCGCTCCAGATCTTGTCGAAGTTCTTGAGGCCGACGAAGCCGCCCTGGACCCCGACGCGCGTGTTGGTGAGCGACAGCAACACGCCCTCGAAGAAGGGATAGGCGATGAACAGACCAAGCAGGATCGCCGTCGGAGCCAGCAGGGTGAGGGCGAGCCAGCGCTCGTCCTCCAGCCGCCGCAGCCGCGGTACGGGCCGGGGTGTCACGTCCGAGACTGCGGTAACTGCCATGCTGGGCTCGTCGTCTGGAGAGTGACCTGAGGTGCCGCTCGCGACCTCAGGCCGAGTAGATCTTCTTCAATTCCGCCTCGGCCCACTTGACCGATTCCTCGGCCGGCATGCCCTGCACGGCCTTGGCGTACATGTCGGTGATGATGTACTTGCTGAGGCCTTCCTGCGCCTTGGCGTCCGGCGGACCGGCGAAGCCCGGCGCCTGGCCGAGCTTGGCCGCGACCTTGTAGGGCGTCATCACGGGGTCGACGTCCCACAGCTTGTCGGACTCCCACTTGGCCGTGCAGGGCGTGGCGAAGCCCTTCTGCGATTCGAAGAACTTGCGGTAGTTCTCCTCGCTGTGCAGGTACTTGAGGAACTCCTTCGCGGCGTCCTGGTTCTTCGAGTACTTCATCAGCATGTTCGACTGCAGCAGGTGGAAGCCGAACTGGCCGGCCGGCCCCTTGGGCAGCGGTGCATGCAGGATGTCCTTGTTCATCTGCACGCCCTTCTCGGTCTTGTACTGGTCGGGCTTGCGCAGCGATTCGATGTAGATCGAGGCGCCGTTCAACGTCGCCGAGATGGTCTGGGACAGGAAGGCACGATTGTTGTTGGTGTCGTCCCAGGCGAGGCCGCCCTCGTCCATGCCGTCCTTCCACAGGCCGGTCATGAACTTGACCGATTCGATCGTCTCCTTGGTGTTGAGGACCACCGTCTTGCCGTCGGCCTCGACCTCCTTGCCGCCCCATGACCAGAGATACGGATAGGTGAAGCCCGGTGCGTCGCCGAAGGTATGGCCGAGCGTCTGGCCGAACGGACGTCCCTTGGCCTTCAGCTTCTTGGCCGCGTCGCGATAGGTCTCCCAGGTATCGGGGAACTTGGTGATGCCGACTTCTTCGAACCACGACTTGCGGTAGGCGATCATGCCGCCGATCACGGCCCACGGCATGCCCATGAACATCTTGCCGTTCGAGCAGATGGCGCGGGCGTATTTGTAGAGGCCGCCCTCGCGCTTGCCGACGTCCTCGGCGATCGCGCCGACGTCGACCACCGAATTGGCATAGAGATGGGTGTAGCTGTTGAACGACATGATCAGGTCGGGACCGGCGCCCGACTGGATCGCCGCCGTGATGCGCGGCTGCAGGTCGTTGCCGTTCACCGTCTCGAGATTGATCTTCATGCCCAGCGCCTTCTCGGCCGCCGGCATCATCTCCTTGCGAAACATCTGGTCGGTCGCAGGAACGAAATCGACCCACTTGAGCCAATGCACGGTCTTCTGCTGGGCATAGGCCGGCGCCCGGCCGGTGGCCAGGATGCCCGCCATGCCGCCCATCGAGGCAGCTGCGGCACCGCCGGCAAGCTTAAGCACGCTACGACGCTTAGTTTTCGACATACAATTTTCCTCCCAAGGATCCGCCTCGTTGGACGGCTTGCTTATTGGAGCATCGTAGGCATCACGAAGCACACGGCGCAAGCTATTCATGCTCCTCCCCGGCTCCGCTGGGGAGGTGTCGCCGTCTTACGGCGAAGGAGGGGTCATGAGCTTGTGGCTGGGAGCGCGCGACTCCTGTGGCGCTCATGGGATGTGTAATCACCAAGAAGAGCGCCATCGGAGTGGCGCGCTCCCAGCGCATGATTCATGACCCCTCCGTCGCCGTAAGACGGCGACACCTCCCCAAGCCTGCGCTTGGGGAGGAGGAACCCGCTACAGCAGCTCCGGATCGAGCGTGAACAGTTCTTTCGCCTTGCCGACGCCGCGCAGGGCGAAGCGGCCGACCGAGACCAGGCGGGCGCGTTCCTCCGGCGGCAGGGCGTCGGCGAAATCGGCCGAGACCAGCATCGGCCGGTCGACCGAGCGGCACATCGAGGCGATGCGGCTGGTCTCGTTGACGGCCGGGCCAACGACGGTGAAGTCGAGCCGTTCATTGCTGCCGATATTGCCGTAGAACACCTCGCCGACATGCAGGCCGATATAGACGGAAGTGGTCGGCCGCTCCTCGGCCCGGCGACGCTCGTTGAGCTCGTGCACACGCGTGCGCAGGATCTCCTCGGCCTTGAGAGCGCTTCGGGTAGCCTCCGCCGGATCGTCGGCGCGGAACAGGGCGAGCGTGCCGTCGCCGATCAGCTTCAGGACGTCGCCTCCTGCCTCGTAGATCGCGGTGATCACCGCTTCGGCATAGTCGTTGAGCAGGGGGATGATCTCGCCCGGCGGCGCCGAGTCGGTGATGGTGGTGTAGCTGCGCAGGTCGGAGAACCACAGAGCCGCTCCGATGCGGTCGGCAATGCCACGCTGGATGCGACCCTGGAGCACCCGTCGGCCGGCATCCCGGCCGAGGTAGACTTCAACCAGCGTGTCGGCGATGCGGGCCAGCGCCGCGCTCTTCATGGCCAGTCCGAGCGCCGGAACGAGCCGGCGCAAGGCCGCCATGTTGGCATCGCTGAATCCGCCGGGGTGTACCGTCGACCATGAAGAGTAGACGCAATCCATCTCGCCGATGGTGGCATCGCTGGCAAAGCGATAGACCAGGGCGACGTAGTCGGTGTGGCCTGCCTCCTTCACCTCCTGGATGGAGGGGAAATCGTCCGGGCCGCCGCAACAGAGGCGCCGGCGCAGCTCCTCTCCACCCGTCTGCACCAGGTGATAGAATGGGCTGCGCTGCCACGATGCCGCGGCCTCGCCTTCGGTGGTACGGCCATACTGGGTCGCCGCCTGTTCCTCGACATTGTCGTTGCGCCAGCGGAAAACCGTGCCTTCGTGCACCGGATGCAACGTGTCGATGACGACGAGTGCACGCGTGATGGGCAAGCCGGCCGCATCGCATTGCTCGCAGAAGTCCTGCAGAAGATCGGTCTCTGCCGTTCCCTTGAGGCCGCGGCGGACGAGCCAGTCGGCGAGCCGATCGACATCGCTGGTCTGCATCGCCCCTATATGGGACGCGATCGCCTGCCCGTCGAGCGTTGGCGGCTCAGCCGACGATCAGCAGCAGGCGTCGGAGGATGCGGCGACCGCGGCTGCACGGCAGCTCGTCGGCCGGGCGCGGCGTCGGCAAGGGCTGGCCCGACTGCACCAGCTTGCCCAGATGCAGGCGCGTGTTGCGCGACAGCGCGCGCAGCGTCTCGTCTTCGGTGTATCCGGCGGCGGTCACGCCCGGCAGATCGGGAATCCACCCGACGAAGCGTCCGTCGTCCGCCCGCTCGATCAGCGAGTAATAGCAGGCATCCACCATATCCACATCCTCTTTGGGGATATGCTTCGGCGGGCCTCGGAGAGGGCGCATTGATTTGGATCAAACGGCCATGCCGCGATTCATGGCTGGGGGGCGCGCCACTCCGATCGCGCTCGGAGTTCTTGGACCGCGGGCGTCTCGCCCGCTCTTCGCATGGGCCATGAGCGGGCGACACGCCCGCGGTCCAAATGAAGAACCATGAGCGCCATCGGAATGGCGCGCTCCCGGCGATGAGCTCAACTCGCCGCGCTGTCGCGGAAGTGACAGGCAGCGTCGTGCCCCGGCGCCACCGCCTCCAGCACCGGCTGCTCGGCCGTGCAGCGGTCGGCCTTCATCGGGCAGCGTGGGTTGAACGGGCAGCCAGGCGGCGGGTTGAGCGCGCTCGGGATCTCGCCGTGCGCCTTCGATCGGGCGACCAGCGCATCGGCGCGATGGAACGGGTCGGGGATCGCCGCGATCAGGGCGCGCGTGTAGGGATGGCGCGGATTCTCGAAGATCTCCTGCCAGCCGCCCTGCTCGACGATGCGGCCGAGATACATCACGGCGACGCGGTCGCTGACGTGCTCGACCACCCCGAGATCGTGGCTGATCAGGATGTAGCTGAGCCCCAGCTCGTCCTTGAGCTCGAGCAGGAGGTTGATGATCTGAGCGCGGATCGAGACGTCGAGCGCCGACACCGGCTCGTCGCAGATCACCAGCCTGGGCCGCAGGATCAGCGCCCGCGCGATGCCGATGCGCTGGCGCTGGCCGCCGGAGAACTCGTGCGGGTAGCGGTCGGCATGGTCGGGCCTGAGGCCCACCTTGGCCATCATGTCCATCACCCGCTCGTTCACTTCTGCCTTGTCGCTGACGCCGTGCAGGCGCAGCGGGTCGGCCAGCGTGCGGCGCACCGTCTGGCGCGGGTTGAGCGAGGCATAGGGGTCCTGGAACACCATCTGCACCGTGCGCGCCGTCTCCATGCGATCGCGCGCCGCGAGCGAATGGCCATTGAGCGAGACCTCGCCGCTGGTCGGCGGCACCAGCCCCATGATGGCGAGCGCGAGCGTGGACTTGCCGCAGCCCGATTCGCCCACCAGGCCCAGGCACTCTCCGGGCTTGACGTCGAGCGTGACGCCGTCGACCGCCTTCAGGGTCTTGACGCCGCCGCGCAAGGCGCTGCCCACGGTGAAATGCACCGCGAGATCGCGCAGTTCGAGCAGCTGGTCAGCCATGATGATGGCACCGCACCAGCCCGCCGGCCGGCAGAGGGGTGATATCGGGCGCCTCTGCGCGGCAGACCTCGCTCACCGCCGAACAGCGCGGGTTGAAGCGGCAGCCCGGTGGATAGGCCGCGATGGTCGGCACGACGCCGGAGATCTCGCGCAGCCGCTGGCGGCCGCGCCGGGCGCGCTCGCCGAGGCGCGGCAGCGAATCGACCAGGCCCTGCGTGTAGGGATGGCGCGGCGTGGCGAAGATCGCCTCGGCACCCTGCGCCTCGACGATGCGGCCGGCATACATCACGGCGACGCGCCGGCACATGTTGGCGACCAGGCCGAGATCGTGGCTGATCATCAGGATCGCCGTGCCCTTGGCGGCGCACAGCTCGCGCATGAGATCGATGATCTCGGCCTGCACCGTGACGTCGAGCGCGGTGGTCGGCTCGTCGGCGATCAGCAGGTCGGGCTCGCAGGCCAGCGCGATGGCGATCATGACGCGCTGGCGCATGCCGCCCGACAGCTGGTGCGGGTAGTCGCGGATGCGCCGCTCGGGCGACGGCACGCGGACCTGGCGCAGCGACTCCTCAGCGCGGTCCATCGCCTCGTTCCAAGACGCGCCCTGGTGCAGCACGAACATCTCGGCGATCTGGCGGCCGACCGGCGAGAGCGGATTGAGCGCCGTCATCGGTTCCTGGAAGATCATGCCGATGCGACTGCCGCGCAGCCGGCGCATCTCGGCGGAGCTGGCGTCCTGGATCTCCTCGCCGTCGAGCACGATGCGGCCGCCGGCCAGCGACAGCGGCCGGCGCAACAGGCCCATGACGGCGAGCGCGGTGATGCTCTTGCCGCAGCCCGATTCGCCCACCAGCCCGAACGCCTCGCCGCGGCCGATCTCGAACGAAACCTCCTCGACCGCGTTGTGGCTCGCGCCGGCGCCGGCCAGCGCAATGCGCATGTTCTCGACCAGAAGGAGGGGCGTGGTCATGCGCGGCGCGTCGTCGATTGCGGGTCGAGGATGTCGCGCAGCCCATCGCCCAGCAGGTTGAGGCCGAGCACGGTGAAGAAGATGGCAAGGCCGGGAAACACCGAGAGCCACGGCGCGGCGCGAATCTGGTCGCGCGCCTCGGAGAGCATGCTGCCCCAGCTCGGGAAGGGCGGCCGGATGCCGAGGCCGAGGAAGGACAGCGCCGCTTCGGCCAAAATGGCGCCGCCCATGCCGAGCGTGGCGATGACGATCAGCGGTCCCAGGATGTTGGGCAGCACCTGGGTGAACATGATGCGGAGGTCGCCGTAGCCCAGGATGCGGGCGGCCTGGACGTAGCCCTGGCTCTTCAGCGACAGCACCTGGGCGCGGGCGATGCGGCAGGAGTAGGACCAGCTGGTGAGCCCGAGCGCGATCACCAGGCTCAAGAGGCCGGGGCCCAGGATCGCCATGATGGCGAGCGCGAAGACCAGCGAGGGGATGGCCAGCATCAGGTTGGTGAGGCCGCTCACCATGTCGTCCCACCAGCCGCCCCAGTAGCCGGCGGTGAGGCCGAGCGTGACGCCGATCAGGCTGTTGCAGATCTGGCTGACCACGCCCACGGTGAGCGAGATGCGCGCGCCGTAGCAGATGCGCGAGTAGATGTCGCGGCCCTGCGCGTCGGTGCCGAACGGGAACTCCCAGGAGGGCGGCAGCTCGGCATTCATCAGGTTGGCGTCCATCACCGGATCGGTGATGGCGATCCAGGGCGCGAAGATTGCCACGCCGATCGCGATCGAGACCAGGGTGCCGCCGACCCAGGTGTTGGAACCCCACTTCACCTGAAACACCTCAGCCGTAACGGATGCGCGGATCGATGACGACATAGGCGAGGTCGACCAGCGTGTTGATGAACAGGAAGAACAGCACGATCAGCAGGATGCAGCCCTGGACCGCCGGCATGTCGCGCTGGAACACCGAATCGACCATCAGCGAGCCGACGCCAGGCCAGGCGAACAGCTTCTCGACCACCACCGCCTGGCCCATCAGCGAGCCGAACTGGAGGCCGACGATGGTGATCACCAGCACCAGCGCATTGCGCAGCACGTGCCATTTGACGACCCGTGGCTCGCTCATCCCCTTGCTGCGCGCGGTGCGCACGAAGTCGGCGTTGAGCACGTCGAGCACGGCGGCGCGCGTGGTGCGGGCGAGCAGCGCCATCGGGCCGACGCCCAGCGCCATCGCCGGCAGGATCAGGTTGCGGAGGCCGCCGTCGCCATAGCCGAAGCTCGGCAGCCAGTTCAGGGTGAGCGCGAACAGATACATCAGCATCAGCCCGAACCAGAACTGCGACAGGCTGAGGCCGGAGATCGCCGTGACCATCGACACCGTATCGATCAGGCTGCCCGGCCTGAGTGCCGCCAGGAAACCCAGCGTGACGCCGACCACGATGGCGAACGCCATGGCGGCCAGCACCAGCTTGAGCGACGGCCAGATGCGCACACTGATGAGCTTGGTCACCGGCTCGCGGGTGCGGAACGAGGTCCCGAGATCGCCGGTGGCGACCTTGCTGACATAGTTCAGGAAGCGCTCGTGCAGCGGGTCGTCGAGCCCCATCTCCTTGCGCATGCGCTCCATGACGGCGGGGTCGACCATCGACCGGCCGTCCTCGTTCATGCCCGAGATGAAGCTGCCCGGCAGGACGCTGAACAGCAGGAACACCAGCGCCACGACCGCGAGCACGGTGGGAACGACATTGCCGAGACGGCGGGCGAGGACGAGGAGCATTCTTATCTCCTCCCCAGCTTCGCTGGGGAGGTGTCGCCGTCATACGGCGACGGAGGGGTCATGGAGCCTTCACCCTTATTCGAGACGCCCGTCGATCTCAGGTCGATGCAAGGCTTCGTAGATCGTTTCGAGGATGGAATCGGTTCGCGAAAGAACATCCTGGTTCCAAAATCGCAGCACACGGAATCCATTCGACCGGAGAAGGGCATCGCGGCGGGCATCGTAGGCCGATTGCTCGACGT
>NZ_JBFWZI010000070.1:0-33588 GCF_050185545.1 Reyranella sp.
CTGAGGAGGCCGCGCAGTAGATCGTTGAAAAAGCGGTGTCGCAGCGGTCTCTCCTTTGCCGACCAAGGGCGAAGGTTACTTCGCCCGATTCGAGACGCGGCCCTGCGGGCCGCTCCTCAGGGCGAGGATTGTTCTTAGTTTAACGCCTATGGCACCTCCTCCGATTGCGGGGGGACTACGGGGGAGAAGAGGAGATGTGCGTCCCACCCCCCTAGCCGTCATGCGGGGGAGCAACGGGCTGTCACCCGTCGTGTTGCTTGAGGCCGTAGGTGGTGATGACCCATTTCAGGGTCGTGCCGTACTGCGGGTCGGTGGCGTAGACGCCGGTCAGGGCGTCGGCGAAGCGCTCGACGTCCTCGACCAGCTCCATGGCGGCCTTGTAGGGCGATGCCGTCGCCAGCAAGGCCCCGTGCTGGTCGAAGGCCTCGGTGATGCTCTCGAAGCGGCGGAAGCGGGCCGTGATCTGGACGGTCTTGCCGTCGATCACCTCCTCGGTGGCGGCTTCGACGGCGGCCTGCGAGGCGGTGGCCTTGATGCCGAACGGATTGTTGCTGTCAGGCGGCATGGCGGCACCCCAGGCGCTCTCGACGATCCATTGCGCCAGGGTGATCGAGGCTGGGATGCGCCAGCGCCGCTGCGAGGCCTTGGCCGCCTCGATCAGCTCGGGCGGGATGATGCCGACGTGGCCGTAGCGCGGGGTGGGCGGGGCTTCCTTGGTCACCAGCGGGCGGGCCGCCAGGGCGTAGTAGGTGGGGCTGCCCGGCGCCACGTGGCCGCTCGGCGGATTCATGTTCATCACCACGGCCTGGAACGCCTTGATGGCCAGGACGGTGCCGGGGTCGATGACGCCGGTGACCGGCACCTCGGTATGCGGCTTGGGCAGGCGTTTGTTGAGCAACGACTGGATGACGAACACGTCACCCGGGCCGTTCACGGCATCATGGCCGACCGAGGTGAAGATCGGCGGCGCTACGCTTCCCACCTCGTCCGTGCTCAAGATTGTCTGGGACGGGACTAGGCACATGGCGGCGGATTCGCTTGAAAGGAACTCCCCGCATTCAAGGATGGCCGCCGCCCCGGAAGCCGTCAACAGGGCGCGCCGGGCAGGCATGCCGGGCGCGCGTCGGCCAAATGCGATTGCCCAGCGCCGGGTTCCACGACTAGAATTTCCACAATCGGGGCCTATCAGTCGGAAGGGCGACGCGGACCGTCGCCGCTTTCCTCCCGCCACAGGAGTGAGCCCTCACGTGTCCCTCATGCTCGTCACGATCCGTTGTCCCGACAACGTGGCTCCAGAACGACGCGAAGTCCATGGTGGCGAGTTTTCGATTGGCCGGGGCCGCGATAGCGACTGGGTAGTGGCCGATCCCGAACGCCATCTGTCCAAGCGCCACTGCCGTTTGGTCTACGAGGGCGGCGACTGGGAACTGCAGGACCTCAGCACCAACGGCACTTTCGTCAACCAGTCCGGCGATCCGATCGGCAAGGGCGCGTCGCAGAAGCTGCGGCATGGCGATCGCATCAAGTTCGGCCTCTACGAGATCGAGGTGGTCCTCGACGAGGGCCGATCCGGCGCTGTTCCGGCCGATCACGACCGGTTCCTGACCGGGACGCAGCGCGACGATTTCGCTTTGCGCGCGCCGTCGCCGGGGCAGGAGGGACGCAGCCCCTTTGGCGGCCAGGCCGTCTTTGGCGACCAGCGGGCTGGTGGCGATCACGGTGCCTTTGGCGACAGGGACGCCTTCGGCGACAAGGGCGTTTTCGGCGACCAGCGCGGCGATCGGGCCTTTGGCGACGAGAGGCTGTCCGGTCCGATCGCGCCCGCGCTGCCGCCCGAATCGCCGATTCTGCCGCCCGACTTCGACCCCCTGGCGCCGATCCAGGAGCCGTTCACCGGCCCGACGACGCCGGATCACGCGCCGGCGCTGTCCAGCGCCTTCCGCCCGCCGACTCCGGCTGCGGTGATCCCCGACGACTGGGATGTGGCGCTGCCCTCCGGAGCGCCGCCACCTCAGGCGCCCCGCCCCCAGCCGGCCGCCGCGCCACCCGCTGCGCCGCCGCCCCAGCAGCAGCAGCAGCCGGAACCCGCACCCGCACCCGCGCGCCGCGCCGCGCCGGACACCGCCCTGGCTGCGGCCTTTCTGCGCGGCGCCGGCTTGAGCGAGGCGACGCTGGCCGATCCCGAGAAATCGTTCGAGCGGCTTGGCGGGGCGATGCGTGCCACCGTCAGCGGGTTGCGCCAGACCCTGATGGCGCGCGCCAGCATCAAGGACGAGTTCCGCATCGAGCAGACCATGATCCGCCCCAGCGGCAACAACCCGCTGAAGTTCTCGCTCGACGACGACGACGCCATGAACACGCTGCTGGGTCTCGGCCGGCGCGGCAGCATGCCGCCCGAGGAGGCCATCAGGGAGGCTTTCGAGGATCTGCGCCTGCACGAGCTCGCGACCGTCGCCGCCATGCAGGCGGCGGTGCGGTTCCTGTTGGCGCAGCTCGACCCCGAGGCGGTCGAGCGCAAGACACCGACCAGCGCGCTCGATATTCACCCCGCGCAGAAGCGGGCGCGGGCGTGGGAGACCTTCGTGCAGCAGCATCGCAGCATCACCCGTGCCCTGTCGGATGATTTCGACAGCGTGTTCGGCAAGGCCTTCGCGCGTGCCTACGAGGAGGCGATCGAGAAGCTCACCAACGAGGGGACACCCCCATGATCGCCCGCCGCAAGCTGCTCCTGGCGTCTTCCCTGCTGCCGGTCGCCGGCTGCGCCGGCGGTCCGCCGGCACCCGCCGTGGTCGACCTCACCATCCGGGCCGGCCCCAACATCAATCCCAACAGCGCCGGCACGCCGGTTGCCGTCGCCGTGCGCGTCTATTCGCTGATGAACCGCGGGCGCTTCACCTCGGCCGACGCCTACGCGCTGATGGAGCGCGAGGCCGCGGTGCTGGGCGACGAGAGCGCCGGCTCGGAAGAGGCGGTGGTGCGGCCCGGCGAGACCCGCAAGCTCATGCTCTCGCCCAAGACGGGCGTTCGCTACATTGGTGTCGCGGTGCTGTTCCGCGAGATCGACCGCTCGCAATGGCGTGCCGTCGCCTCGATCGCGCCCTCCGGACTGACCAGGCTCACCCTCACCATCGGCGCCAATCGGGCTGACCTGGCATCCGCATGAGGTGGGCATCCGCGCGAGGTGGGCATCCGCATGAGCTGGGAAGCGGCATGAGCTGGGAGACCCAATGACCTGGTCGAACAGAGTGGTCTGGCTGGAGGGCATGTTTCTGCGCGTCCAGCATTTCCAGCAGCAGGACCGCTGGGTCGAAGCGCTCGTGCGCGATCGGACGGGATCCTTGCGTCCGCACGGCTGGGGGCTGGTCGACGGCGCGGTCAACCGCAACCTGCTCGGCACGGGCCAGTTCGCGTTGGCCAACGCGAGCGGCGTGTTCGAGGATGGTACGCCTTTCACCCTGCCCGGCGAGACCGACCAGCCGGTGCCGCTCGACGTGCCGGAGTCGACGCGCAACGCCGTCGTCTATCTCGCCCTGCCGATGCGTCAGGCCGGGTCGGTCGAGATCGCCGCCGACGGCGCCACGGAAGGTCGTTACCAGCAGAAGGGCTTCGAGGCCTACGACACCCATTCGAGCTCGCCGCAGCCCGCCGAGGTGCAGATCGGCCGGCTGCGCCTGCGCTACATGCTCGAGACCGAGAACCGCGCCGGCTACCACTGCATTGGCCTCGCCCGCATCGTCGAGGTTGCCGCCGATCGCCGCGTGACCCTCGACGACCAGTGGATCGTGCCGTGCCTGGTCTCGTCGGCGGCGGCGCCGCTCGGCGGCCTGCTGGCCGAGCTGAACGGCATGCTCAACCAGCGCGGCGAGGCGCTGGCCGCGCGGCTGGTCGCGCCGGGCTCGCGCGGCGTCGGCGACGTCTCCGACTTCCTGCTGCTTCAGACGGTGAACCGGGCGCAGAAACTGCTGGCCCACTGGGCGAGCGACGGCAACGTCCATCCGGTCGATCTTTACGCCGCCCTGGTGCAGCTGGCGGGCGAGCTCGCCACCTTCACGGAAACCACCCGTCGCCCGTCGGAGTATCCGTCCTATCGCCATGCCGACCTGCAGCGCAGCTTCGCGCCGGTTGTCGCCGATCTGCGCCGCTCGCTCTCCGCCGTCATCGAGCAGACGGCGGTGCAGATCCCCCTGCAGCTGCGTGCCTACGGCATCCGCGTGGGGCCGATCGTCGACCGCAGCATCCTGCGCTCGTCGACCTTCGTGCTCACCGTGCAGGCCGACGTGCCGACCGAGACCCTGCGCCGGCTTTTCCCGTCGCAGGTCAAGATCGGCGCCGTCGAGCACATCCGCGAGCTGGTGAATGTCGCTCTGCCGGGCATCGCCGTGCGCGCCTTGCCGGTCGCGCCGCGGCAGCTGCCGTTCTATGCTGGCGCGACGTACTTCGAGCTCGACCGCAACTCGACGCACTGGAAAGAGCTGCATACGTCCGGCGGCTTCGCCCTGCATGTCTCGGGCGACTTCCCTAATCTGAACATAGAATTGTGGGCTATTCGCGGCTGAGGACTGAGAGGCGAATATGAGTGACAATCCTTTCGCCGAGCCCGACGACAGCAACCGAACGATCATTCGTCCGAACCCTGGCCGGCGCCGGTCGGCCGCGCCGGCACAAGCGCCGGCGCCGCAGCCGGTCGGTGGCGACACGCGCGCCGAGCCGAGCCCGCGAGCGCCGGACGCGGCAGCTGCTCGCGTCGCCGAAGGGACCGAGAACATCCACATCGGCGACGACGTCCTGACCGCGGCGGCCGGACCTCTGCTGCAGTTCATGGCGCGCTTGCGCAATACCGCCAACCCACCCGACTCCGGCGATCTCTACCAGCGCACCGTCCACCAGATCCGGCTGTTCGAGGTCGAGACGCGCGACAAGGGCGTGCCGCTCGAGCAGCTGCGCCCGGCGCACTATGCGCTGTGCGCCAGTCTCGACGACGTCGTGCTCAACACGCCGTGGGGCAACAGCGGGACCTGGGCCGAGCGGTCGCTGGTCTCGACCTTCCACAAGGAGGTGCGCGCCGGCGAGCGCTTCTTCGATGTGCTGAAGCAGATGTGCGACAACCCAGGCAGGTTCCTGCCGGTCATCAAGCTGATGTACCTCTGCATGTCGCTGGGCTTCGTCGGCCAGTACCGCCTGTCGCGGCGCGGCCTCGGTGATCTCAACAAGATCCGCGAGGAGACCTACGCCGTCATCGCCCGCCAGCAGAAGGCGGCCGACGCCGACCTGGCGCCGCACACCAAGGGCATCAACGCCCCGTACCGGCCGGCGCGCTTCAGTCTGCCGCTGTGGGTCGCTGCCGTGGCGTGCCTCGGCCTCGTCGGCGGCCTGTTCCTGTGGTTCTCGATCAGCCTCAACGCGGCGTCGGACGGCGTCTACGCCAGCCTGCAGGGCGCGCCACCCGAACGCATGCCGACGATCACCCGCACGCCGTTCGTCGAGGCCAAGCCCGTGGTGGTGGTGACGCCGCCCCCGCCGCCCCCGGAGCCGAGCGCCCTCGACAAGCTGCGCGAGTTCCTGAAGCCCGAGATCGAGCAGAAGCTGGTCGAGGTGCTGGGCACGCCGGCGCAGCCCCTGGTGCGCATCACCGGCCGCGGCATGTTCGCTTCGGCCAGCGCCACGGTGAACGAGAGCTTCAAGCCACTGCTCGACCGCATCGGCCTCGCCCTCAAGGATGAGCAGGGGCCGGTGAAGGTCATCGGCTACACCGACAGCGAGCCGATCCGCACCATCGCCTTCCCGTCGAACTTCCAGCTCTCGGCCGCGCGCGCCCAGGCAGCGTCGAAGATCATCGCCATGACGATCGGCGACCCGGCACGACTCTCCACCGAGGGCAGGGCGGAGGCCGACCCGATCGACACCAACGCGACACCGCAGGGTCGCGAGCGCAACCGGCGCATCGAGATCGTCCTCAACCGGCAGGGGACCTAGGCCATGACGGTGCTGCGCTTCCTCGTCTCGCGCTGGGTGCTGAGCTTCGTCGGCGTCGCCATCCTGGCCGCCCTGGTGTGGCTGTTCGGTCCGCTGCTCCAGCCGCTCGAAGGCTGGATCCCACGCGCTGCCATCATCGCCGGCTTGGTGCTGATCTGGGCGGTCGTCAACCTGACTCTCGACCTGCTGCGCCGGCGGCGCGAGCAGGACCTCGAGAAGGGCGTGGCCGAGAGCGCCGAGGTGGCCGACGACGGCACGCGCGAGGAAGCGCTGGCGCTCGGCGAGCGCATGACCCAGGCGCTGTCGCTGCTCAAGAAGGCGCGCGGCACGCACGGCTATCTCTACGAGCAGCCGTGGTACGTCATCATCGGACCGCCGGGCGCCGGCAAGACCACGGCGCTCCTGAACAGCGGCCTCAATTTCCCGCTGGCGGCGGAGATGGGACAAGGCGCGGTCGCCGGCGTCGGCGGTACGCGCATGTGCGACTGGTGGTTCACCGAGAACGCCGTGCTGATCGACACCGCCGGCCGCTACACCACCCAGGATTCCAACCTGGCCGTCGATCGCGCCGGCTGGGATGCCTTCCTCGACCTGTTGAAAAAGACGCGGCCGCGCCAGCCGCTGAACGGCGTGATCGTGGCGATCGCGCTCACCGACGTCGCGGCGGCGTCGCCCGAGGAGCGTACTGCCCATGCCCGAGCCATCCGCCGCCGCATCAAGGAGCTGCAGGAGCGCCTCGCGATCCGCATTCCGGTCTATGCGCTGTTCACCAAGGCGGACCTGATCTCGGGCTTCACCGAGTATTTCGACGATCTCGACCGCGACAAGCGCAACCAGGTCTGGGGCGTCACCTTCCCGCTCGCCAAGGGCGAGCCCGGCGTGGTCACCAAGTTCCCCGAGGAGCTGCAGCTGCTGGTCGATCGCCTCGACAGTCAGCGGCTCTACGATCGCCTGCAGTTCGAGCAGAGTCCCGAGCGCCGCACCCTGATCGCCGCCTTCCCGACCCAGATTGCCTCGCTCAGCCAGCCGCTGCAGGCGTTCCTCATGGAAGCCTTCGCCGGCTCGCGACTCGATCCCGCGCCGTTCCTGCGCGGCGTCTACTTCACCTCGGGCACCCAGGAAGGCACGCCGATCGATCGCCTGACCGGCACGATGGCGCGCTCGTTCGGCCTCGACCAGCGGCGCGCCGCGGCGCTGCGCCCGCAGCAGGGCCGCAGCTACTTCCTCGGCCGCCTGATCTCCGAGGTGATCCTGGGCGAGGCGATGCTGGTGAGCGAGCCGCCGTCGGCGCGCTTCCGCCGCATGATCCTGCGCGGCGCCGCGTTTGCGGTGATCGGCCTGGTGACGCTGGGGCTCGGCGGCTGGCTGGTCGTCAACCGCACCGAGGGCGAGCGCGAGATCGCGGCGATGACTCAGGCGATCTCGACCTATCGGGAGCTCGCCCAGCAGACGACGTTCGATCCGGTGAACGATGCCGACTTGCCGCGCCTGCTGCCGCTGCTCGATGCGGCGCGCGAGCTGACGACCGCGGCCAAGGCGCGCCCGGGCGTGCTGGCGAGCTTCGATCTCAGCCAGGGGCCGAAGCTGCGCGCCGGGGCCGAGGCGGTCTACCGCCATGCGCTGGGCTACGCCCTCCTGCCGCGCCTGGTTTGGCGTCTGGAAGGGCAGATGCGCGGCTTCTTCACCGAGCCGGACTTCCTGTACGAGGCGACGCGCGTCTACCTCATGCTGGGCGGGCAGGGCCCGCTCGATCCGGCGCTGATCAAGGAGTGGATGACCTACGACTGGCAGCATCAATATTCCGGCGCCGCCAACCTCGTGATCGTAGCGAGCCTGCAGAAGCACCTCGACGCCCTGTTGGCCCAGCCGCTGCCCGCCGTGCCGCTCGACGATGCGCTGATCGCCCAGGCGCGCACCACCTTCAGTCGCGTGTCGCTGGCGGCGCGCGCCTATTCGCGCATCAAGCCGTCGGCGGCCGCGCAAGCCCTGCCGCCGTGGAAGCCGAGCGACGTGCTGGGGCCGGCCGGCGTGCGCGTCTTCACCCGCGCGTCGGGCAAGAAGCTGAGCGATGGCATTCCGGGCTTCTTCACGGTCGAGGGCTTTCACAGGGTCCTGCTGCCGGCCCTGACGACGGCGACGCGGGAGGTCGCCTCGGAAAGCTGGGTGATGGGCCAGAAGGTACCGGCCAACCTCGATCCGACCCAGCAGGCCGAGCTCGCCAACAACGTCATCAAGTATTACCTCGACGACTACGCCAAGGCGTGGGACGCGCTCCTGCAGGATCTCGAGATCGTGGCGCTGCGCAGCCTGCCTCAGGCGGCGCAGGACCTCTACGTCCTCGCCTCGCCGCAATCGCCGATGAAGAGCCTGCTGACGGCGGTCGCCCGCCAGGTCACATTGACGGAGCCTCCCAAGCCCACGGCAGCGGAAATCGCTGCGGAGGAGGCCGAGAAGGCCGCCAAGACCAAGGCGGCGACCGCCTCGCCGCTCACCATGACCCGCACTGCAGCGGCGCTGGCGGCGCAGCTCACCGGCCAGCAGGGCGCGGGGGCCATGCCGCTCGGTCACGAGATCGACGAACGCTACCGACAGCTGCGCGAGCTGGTGTCGACGACCGGCGGCGCGCCCATCGATCAATTGCTGAAGCTTCTCAACGACCTGCAGCAGCAGCTTGCCAAGCTGGCAGCGATTGGCACCGGCTCGGTGCCTGCACCCGTCGGCAGCGATCCGTCGCTGGCGTTGCGCGCCGAGGCGCAGCGCCAGCCCGCCCCGCTCGACCGCTGGCTCTCCAACATGGCCGAGTCGAGCACGGCCTTGCGCGGCGGCGGCGCGCGCCAGCAGGTGGCGGCGGCCTACAACGGCGCCGGTGGCCCGGCTGCGCTCTGTCCGCTCGCCGTCAACGGGCGCTTCCCGTTCGTGCCGGGCAGCTCGCTCGAGACGCCGCTCGATGACTTCGCCAAGCTTTTCGCGCCGGGCGGCCTGCTCGACGGCTTCTTCAACACTCAGCTCCGGCCCTACATCGACACCACTGGCAAGGTGTGGAAGCCGCAATCGGCCGATGGCGTCGCGGCACCGATCTCGCCGGCGGACGTGCTGCAGTTCCAGCGCGCCGCCGTCATCCGCGACCTGTTCTTCGCGCCCGGCTCAACGACGATCGCCGTGCGTTTCGACATCACGCCGATCTCGCTCACGCCCGGCGCCTCCAGCGTCAGTCTGGAACTGGACGGGACGTCGATCACCTATGCGCACGGGCCGACGCGCTCGACCCAGATCACCTGGCCGGGAGCGAACGGGATGCGTAACGTCCGCCTGGTATTCAATCCGCCGCCGCCGGGCGGCACAGGGGTGTTCTCGGAGACCGGGCCGTGGGCCATGTTCCGCCTGTTCAGCAGGGGAACGCTTCGGCCAGCCGGCTCGCCTGAGACCTTCACGCTCACCTTCGGCGGCGGCGATGCGGTCTTCGAGCTGCGCGCCGGATCGGTCATGAATCCCTTCGCACCGGGCGTCCTGCAGGATTTCCGCTGCCCGGCCGTGCGCGGCTAGCCGGGGCGGGGTCATGGTCGTGCTGCCTTCGCAGGCCCGTGCCGGCCTATTCGGCAAGCTGCCGGCGCGCGGCGATTTCGTGCGCGAGAACCTGCCGCGCGATTTCACCGATGCATGGGACAGCTGGTGGATGCGCGGCATAGCCGACACGCAGCAGCGCTACGGCGAGGACTGGCGCGAGGCCTGGCTCGAGGCGCCGGTCTGGCGCTTCGTGCTGCCGCCCGGCCTGTGCGGGGCCGGCGGCGTTCTCGGCCTCTGGATGCCGAGCGTCGACCGCGCCGGGCGCTACTCGCCGCTCACCATTGCGGCGACTGCGGCGGCCGACTGGGCGCCGCTGGTGCCGGCGATGAGCGAGTTTCTCGACGAGGCGGAAGAGGCAGGTCGTGATGCTCTGGCCGACGATCTCTCGCCGGCCGAGCTGCTCCAGCGCATCCAGGATGCGTTCGACGTCTTCGAGCCGGCAGAGGAGTCGCCGATCACCATCGCCGCCGGTCAGGCGGCGTGGTGGACCGAAGGCGGCCCGCGGGTCGGCGAGCGCCTGGTGACGGGCGCGGCCTTGCCCGAAGGCCGCGACTTCGCCGCCCTGATCGACGAGCGGTGGGGCGAGGTCGAAGCCGAGACCGAAATCGCACCGGCGGCGGCGGCGCAGCCGGCCGACGCCGATCCGACGGAAGGTGCCTGATGCCCAATTCCGGCATCGCCCAGGACGTCGCCCAGTTCGGCAGCTTCCGCTCGCGCGCGGCGACCCACCCCGGCACCGCCGGCCGGATGAACGAGGACGGGTATCTCAATCGTCCCGACCTCGGCCTTTGGGTGGTGGCCGACGGCGCGGGCGGCCATCAGTCGGGCGAGGTCGCGTCGTCCGAAGTCGTCGCCGCCCTGCAGGATATCGCCACCGGCCTGTCGGCCGGCGAGATGCTGCATGAGGTGCGCACGCGTCTCGAAGCCGCTCACGAGCGCCTGCGCAACGCCAGCGAGGAGCGCGGGCAGGGTGTGATCATGGCGACGACCGTCGTGGTCCTGATCGCGCGCGACGATCACTTCGCCTGCCTGTGGGCCGGCGATTCGCCGGCCTACCTGCTGCGCGGCGACGTGCTGACCAAGATCACGCGCGACCACAGCCTGGTGCAGGATCTCGTCGAGAGCGGCATGATCACCGAAGCCGAGGCGGTGAACCATCGCCAGGCCAACATCATCACGCGCGCCGTAGGCGCCGACCAGGAGACGCTGGAGCTCGACAAGCGCACCGGCCCCCTGATGCCGGGCGACCGGCTGCTGCTGTGCAGCGACGGACTCTCCAAGACCCTGTCGCCCGGAGAAATCGCCTCGCTGCTCTCGCTGGAGCAGGGCGCCGATGCCGAGCAGCTCGTCATGGCCGCCATCGACGCGCGCGCGATCGACAACGTCACCGCGATCACCATCGAGTTCGACGACGCCGATCCGGCGACCACGGTCGAGATTCACAAGTCGCGCGGCCCGGCAGCCCCGCCGGCCGCGCCGGCAAACGGCGCGTCGGGACCCGTTACGAGGTAGGTGCGTCGGCTGGGACCGCGCCACTCCAGTGCCGCTCATGGCATCCGTGATCAACAGGCGATCGATCATGGGGGGAAGCAGCTCGATGTAGCTGCGACACCCGTTCATGGCGACTTGCTCGGCCTGGACGTGCTATCTGGAACTGATTTTGTCGTGATCTGGCCGAAGTTTGCGTCGGCGCCGCATCCGAGATTGAGGCTCCCATCGGCTGCCGCGCAGCCGCTGCCGGTACGACACATGGATCACAGTGCAACGAGACACTACGCAGGATGGATATGAACGGCGAGAACGACGACTATGTTTATGACGAGGCGACCGGCGAATGGCGGCCCGCTTCCGAAATCGCTGCGGAGAAAGCCAAGGCCGCCGAGGTTCGCGACGCATCCGGCAACGTTCTCGCAGATGGTGATTCCGTCATCCTGATCAAGGATCTCAAGGTCAGGGGCGCCGGCCAGACTCTCAAGCAGGGGACGGTCATCAGGTCGATCCGGCTCACGGACAACCCGGAAGAGATCGACTGCCGCCACGATGCGATCAAAGGCCTGGTCTTGCGCACCGAGTTCGTGCGCAAGCGCTGATCACGCGTCAGGTTCCGTGGCGAGTTGTCACCGACTGGTGCTGTCTGCCCGACGCGTGGGCCTGCCCGAAGGGGCCTCGATCTAGCCAGGTATGATCTGAAGCTGCTTCAGCACCGGGATCCGCTGCTCGATCGCGAGGTGCATGACCTCGCGAATCTTGTCGTGCTTCTCCGGCAGCACGTCGCCGCACAGCGTCGCGATCCAGCTCGGCGCGTTGTCGACGCTCTCGCCGTCCAGCAGGCGTGCCGCGATGAACTGCAGGAGCGGCGGCACGGTGAGCCCGGTGCTGAGCGGTGCGCAGGCAAGGCCCGAGCTGCGGGCATCGACGACCGACTTGATGCGGCCGCCGAGGACGCGATTGAGCCTGTGGGCGCCGTCCGGTTGAGCGACCCCCAGATACGGCGCGACCTGGCATTGGTGGGTCCCCACCAGCACGCTCACCAGCTCGGCCGGGTTGCTGTGCGTGGGATCGAGCGCCCGCAGCGCGCCGATCGTCGTCGGGCCGCGCATCGCCGCTTCCATCAGGCCCTTGAGGGCGGGGCTCATCTCGGCGGTGCCGGCGGGGACATGCAGCGTCGTCTGCAGCTCGCCGGGGCTGATCACCGGCGTGATCGCCAGCCGCTCGATCGCGGCGTCGCGGTCGGCGTTGCGCAGGCGGCGTGCGCCACGCACGTAGACGTCGTGCCTGAGATGGCGCTGCAGGCACATGTCCTTGATCAGCTCGCGCATGATGGGATCGGTGTAGCGATCCATCACCGCTCGCTGCTCGGGCTTCAGCGTCAGCTCGGGGAAATTCTCCAGGGGATTCGCCGAGGCGACCCAGTCGAGCTTGGCGCCGGCCATCGCCGCGACGACATCGGCGTGAAACGCCGGCGCCCAATGGGCGTTCATGTATTCGTGCCCGAGATACTCCCTGGACACGGTGTGGATGTTGTCGATCAGCTCGCGCGACAGCGTGCTCTCGGCGAGGTAGTTGGCCTCGACCGCCCGGAGGTCGCGGGCTAGAGCCAGGCCGGCCTCGGCCTGCGCGTCGCTGCGGCCGCCGGACCGCCTGCCGGTCTCGTAGATCAGCCGCTGCAGCCCGAAGCCGCCCTGCCACGCCGGCAGGGCGTTGTAGCTGAGATGAACCAGTGCACCGGGCCTGGTCTTCGCCGCCAGCAGCTTGACGATGGCGGCGCGCACCTCCGGGCTCACCCACGACCACATCCCGTGCATGCTGACGAAGTCGGCCATCGGAAGCGCGGTCCCGGCGGCGCCTTCGGCGAGCTCCACGACGTCGGCTTCGAGGAACTGGATATTGTCGATGCGGGCTGCGTGGGCGAGGCCGTTGGCGATGGCGATATGCGCCGGGTTGTAGTCGACGGCGATGATCTTCCAGGCCGGGTTCGAGGCGGCGATCAGCAGGGCGCCGACGCCGACGCCGCAGCCGAGCTCGAGGTAGCAGGCCTCGTCGTCCGGCGCCGGCATCTCCGCCGCCACGCCGCCCAGCAGGCAGGCGAGCGCCATGCGGACCGGCGATTGCTGGATGTAGAAGCCTTCGATGTAGGCGATATCGGCGACATAGCCGCCGCTCCAGGACTGGGTCATGCGAGTCCTTCGACGATGTCGCCTTCGAACAGAGGCTCGCTGGCATCGGTTCGTCGCGGCGTGACGGGGGAAGTCGGGAGCCAGGTGTTCCAGCCGAGCAGCGGCCCGGCGGCCTTGCCCGTCTCGTCCGGACGCGCCAGCACGAGGGGCGGCACGGCGTCGCGCGCCAGCACCGGATTGACGGCGAAGGCGACCTCGAAGCCAACGAAGGCGCGCACCAGGGACGCGAGCTCGCGGAGCAGCGGCCGATGGGGCAGCAGCCGCTCGAAATACGCGAGGTCGAGCGGACCGATGCGCAGCACGATGCGCGCCTGCTGGTCCCAGGCGCGCACGCCGGCGGCGGCGTTGACGCCGAGCTCGCAGAATTTCCCCGGCGTGTGGCCGACCGGCATGCGCGTCCACTGGTCGGGCGAGAGCGCGAGCCAGGCGCCGGCGAATTGCTCGACCTTGACCGGCCTGCCCAGCCAGTCGGAGGCGAGGGCTTCGAGCCGATCGGCGGACCGCGGATGGGCGGCGAAGAAGCCGGCGTAGTGGCGCAGCGCCGGCGCCCCGGCGAGTAACCTGTCGGAAAGGCCGGGCGTGCCGTAGCCGGTCAGGGAGAGCAGCACCTCGGCGATCGGATCGCCCTTCTGATGGCCGGTCGCCAGCGCGCCGACATCGGCGGCGCGATGCGGCCGGTACTTGGTCCCGGCGGCGGCGAACGCCGCTATCATGCGCTGCTGAAGCAGGTCGAGGAAGTCGGACAGTGAGAACGAGCGCGACCGGCGATCGGCGACGATCGCATCCGAATAGTGGCGCGGCAGCACGCCGACGAAGCCGGTCAGGCCGGTGAGGCCGACCGTGGTGCTCACCGAGGTCCTGCCCGGCTCGACCTTGACATCGACATCTGTGACCTCGGCGCCAGCATAGGACGACCCCGTGGCGGTGGTGAAGCGGCTGGTCTCCGCCGGGTCTGCCTGGCGCCGAAAGAAGCCCAGCACTCTCACCGCGGCATCGAAGGTGAAGCGGCGCGGCTCGGCGCGCAGACGTTCCATCGCCGGACGATGGCGAGGGTTGGCCAGTGGCGGGTTCACAGCAGCACGTGGTGGCCGGCGCGCGGCGGCCAGCTGGCGGCAGACTCGGTTCGGCCGCGCAGGACCGCGCGCGTGCGGACGAACGAGTTCACCGTGGCGTGCAGGGCAAGGAACCGATCGAGCACGGAGGCAAGCA
The DNA here is from genome assembly GCF_050185545.1 of Reyranella sp. Classification (GTDB taxonomy): domain Bacteria; phylum Pseudomonadota; class Alphaproteobacteria; order Reyranellales; family Reyranellaceae; genus Reyranella. Next base: position 14,424 of record NZ_JBFWZI010000070.1, read on the forward strand.
CGTACAGTCCGCCAGTGCTCCAGACCTGCTCGTCGAAGGTCAGCGTCACGTCGAGGCCGCGGCAGAACCCGCCGCCGCGCGCGCCCGGACCCTGCAAACCGGGGATGCGCGCCGTGCCGGGCCTGGAGGTGACGCCGACGAGGGCGCGGATGGCCGCCCGCGACTCCGTCGAATCGCGGCAATCGTAGAGGCGCAGGACCTCGCACAGCGCCTCGGCGGCCCTCTCGCCGCCGACGACGCTGAGATGGCCGAGCGAGAGGTGCGAGATGAGGCGCCAGAAGCCGCGCTCCTGCAGCGGCAGGCGCAGGGTCGGGGTTGGCGCCGTGAGGCAGGTGAGCCCGGTCACGACGGCCGCGCCCTCGACCAGCTGCAATGCCGGCCGGCCGCCGCCGAACGGCAGCGATGCGGGCAGCTCGCGGTTGCAGCACATCGCGTCGACCGACAGCACGCTGCCGCCTGCCTGCTCGGGGTCGAACGCGGCGTCGTGCGGCAGCAGGAAGACGTCGGTGCCACGGATGCCGCCGCTGATGTCGCGGCGGACGGTGCCGTAGAAGCCGCCGACCTTGCCCTCCTCGTCGTCGCCGGTTCCGCTGCGCGTCAGGCGATGGAACGGATTCCACGGCCGGAACTCACCGCCCGGCAGGCTTTCGCGCACCCGATCGACCGACCAGATCTCGAAGCTCGCCGGCCGGCGGGCGTCGGGCTCGATGCGATACTCGATCTTGGTGTGATCGAGCGCGATCGGCTCGCAGCGATGGGCGAACAGATTCACCATCGGGGTGCAGCCCAGCATCATGCTGCTGGCCTGGATCGAGCGCTCGAGCGCCGGCACCATGCGGTCGAGATAGACGAAGATGTCCATCTTGCTGCCGGCGGCGACCAGGGTCTTGGCGTCGAGCCGGCAGAAATCGATGAAGTGGAACTTTTCCGGCGCCGCGAAGTACTCGCTGAGCAGGCGGAAGCCCGAGAAGGAGCGGGCAGGCCAGGGAAACAGTGCCTCTTCGGGGGCGAAGCCCACGGCCTGCAGCGTGTCGGGCGGCAGGATGACCGGCTGCGGATCGACAACGTCATCGGCCAGCGCGACCGAGATCGTGTGGGCGAGCAGCAGCTCGAGGAGCTGCGCACCCTGCTCGCCGGCGAGAAAGAAGCGCAGCCTGTCGAGACCGAGCTTGGTGAAGGTCATGTCCGGGTTGGGACAGCGCAGGGTGATGCGCAGGCAGGCCATCGCGCCGCTCGCCGCCGGGTTGGCGGGGGCGGGGAGCGGCATGCCGGAGAGCCGCACCGCCTCGACCTCGACCGGCCACAGAGTCAGCGGATAGGCAGTGCGGAACGAGCACCTCTCGCCGCCGACCGGCTCGGTGGCGATCGCCAGGCCCGAGGGCAGGCGCGCCGGGCCGGCCATCGCGGGATCGGACGCAAAGCGCACGATCGCCACCGACGGCAGTGGCGCCAGGTAGTGGGGGTAGAGCACCGAGAGCAGCGCGTCGGTGAGCTCGGGAAACTCGTCGTCGAGCCGGTGCTGAACGCGCGCGCCGAGGAACGCTACGCCCTCGAGCAGGCGGCCGACATGGGGATCGTCGACCGTGTCCTTGGTCAGGCGCAGGCGGCCGGCGATCTTGGGATGGCGCTCGGCGAACTCGCTGGCCAGCCCGCGCAGGGCCTCCAGCTCGCGATTGAAATAGGCGAGCAGGGCGTCGGACACGGGTCAGCCCTCTCTCGTGGCCACGGTCACGTTCTTGGTGTCGAGATCGACCAGCGTGTCGAAGGTGATCGGCTCGGGCACCGGGTCGGCGGTCAGCAGTGCCTCGATGCGCATGCGGAGCGTGGCGCTCTGCTCGTCGGTGACCTCGATCAGGGTGACGCGCAGGCTGGTGATGCGCGGCTCGAAGCGGCGGATGCAGGCCTCGACGAGCTGGCGCAGTTCCTCGCGCCGGCGCGGGTCGTTGAACGCGCCGGCGGCGAAATCCGGCAAGCCGAAGCCGACCAGCGAGCGCTCCAGCTCCTCGTAGCGGGAATCCCATGAGCGCCAGCGCCGCCGCGTGTTGAGCAGTTCCTCGAGGTCGTGGCCGACGCTGGCGCGCAGGGCATTCATCGCCGCCGCCGCCGACAAAGGCCGATCGGCCGCCTCGGCTGGATCGGCGTCGATCAGCCGGTCGAGGAGGGGAAGCTGGGCGCGGCGCGGCGGATTGCGCGATCCGCCTTCCAGGCTGCCACGGCCGCCGCGCGTGTCGCTCATGCCGCGCTCTTGAACTGGATCGAGCTCATCTCCAGCCAGGTCCTGGACTCCTCGCCCACCACCAGGGTGACGGCGCCGATGCCGCGCGTCGGTCCGCTTTCGCCCATCTGGTGCCAGTCGGTGGCGCGGCCGAGACGCAGCGCGTCGGTCGGCTCGCCCGCGCTCTTGTCGAGGGGCGGGTAGATGGTTGGCAGGTAGACGTCCCCGTCGGGACCGTCGGCGATCTGCACCGTGGCGCGACGCCAGAACAGATCGCGCGGACGCTTCAGCGGATGGAGCTGCATGTCGATGACGCGCTCGGGCGGCAGCCAGAAGTACTTGCCGGTCGTGGTGATCGCCTCGAAGCAGCAGGCGAGCACGTCGTCGCCGTCGCGCATGTCGTCGAACGGCCCGTCCGCGGTGCTGCCGCTCGGATGGACGCGCGCCTCCTCGGCCTCGGCGGCGTATTTTCCCGCGCCGGCAAGGTCGCCGGCACGCAGGGCGACCACGGCGGACAGCGCCAGGCGTTGCGCGGCCGTCGGCTCGCCGAGGAATTCCGGCACCCGGCCTTCGCTGAACAGCTGGCGGCGCGCCGTCTCACCGCGCAGCAGCTGGCGGAACTCGGCGACGACGATGGCCGAGGTCGGATCGAGGTCGGCGCAGGCATCGAGGACGACGTCGACGCGATCGACATTGCCCGCGAACAGCAGCAGCTCGGCCAGCAGGATGCGGGCGCCGATGTCGGTCGGCGCCTTGCGGACCGCGGCGTTGGCCGCGCCCAGCGCCTCGGCCAGCCGGCCTTCCCGGAAAAGCTTGCCGGCGTCGCCGGGGGCTGCAGGCTTTGAGGTCGGTTGAGACATCGAGGCTCCTTGCGAAAGTTCATCCAAGGCGACCGCTCGGCGCCTATCAATAGCCTTTTTCGCCTACCTCGCCAGCCCCCGACGGGGGCGCTCATCTCTCCTCCCCAGCTTCGCTGGGGAGGAGAGATGAGCGCCTACCCCGCCGACGGGGCGGCGATCTCGGTCACGAGGTGGAAGGTCGTCGACACGTCCTCGAGCTGATAGTGAGGGCGCAGCCGCATGATGCAGCCGAACACGCCGGGCCTGCCCAACCGCTCGCGCACCTGGACCTCGCCCTCGACGAGCGGGAAGCGCGCCCGCGATTCGCCGGTGCTGTCGATGTTGGTGTTGACGTATTCCTGGAGCCATCGATTGAGCTGGCGCTCGATCTCGTCGGCGGTCTTGAACGAGCCGACCATGTCGCGGCCCATCACCTTCAGGAGATGAGCGAAGCGCGAGGCGCACAGCATCGAGTTGACCTGCGCCGACAGCCGCGCGTTGGCATCCGCGGCCGCCGCGGTGGCGCCGGTGTAGGTCGCCGGCGCCTGCATGCTGCGCACGGCGCCGAACACCAGGTCGGAGCCGAAGGGCAGTGCCGACACCGGCATCAGACCGACATCGACCAGGTCCTGCTCCTGGCGGGTGCCGAGCTGGTACTCGATGGCGGTGCGCGGCCAGGCGAAGGGTGGCCCGCTGGCGAACGGCTCGGGTGCCAGGTCGGTGACCAGGCCGCCGCCCACCCGGTCGGTCTCGACGCCGCGCACGTCGGCCGGCCAGCCGTTCTCGGCGAAGGCGCGCACCGCACAGGCGGCGAAGGCGTAGCCCGCGCTCATCCACACCCGGCTGCCCGCATCGGGCGCGTGCTCCCAATAGCGGAAGCCGTCGACGCGGCTGGGATCGTCGGTCCACGGATGGCGCGCCAGCAGGCTGGGCAGCGTCACGGCGATGAAGCGCATGTCGGCCCGCGCGGCCAGCGCACGCCAGCGCAGATGCTCGGGGTTGCGCAATGGCGCCGTGACGTCGCGCACGCCGTCGAGGTCGGAGAACCGGTCGATCTCGAGCACCGAAGGATGGAGCGACAGCACCACCGGCATGAACGCCGCGGCGGCGACCGCGGACAGGAGACCGAGCGCGCCGACGTCGTCGGTGGTGGCGCCCGTTGCCGTACGATGGCGCACGGCATGGTCGATCACCATCAGGCCGAACGGCTCGCCGCCCGGCATGCCGAATTCCTCCTCGTAGATCTTCTTGAAGATGTTGCTCTGGTCGAACTCGAGGGCGCGCTCGAGATCGCGGCAGAGCTCGGGCCAGCGGGCATTGAGCACGCGCGCCTTGACGCGGCGGCCCGGTTCGACCCCGGCGATCAGCCAGGCGAGCCCGCGCCAGCGGCCTTCGAACGTCTGAAACCGTGGCACGTGCAGGATGGCGTCGAGTTGGGCGCCGATCGCCGCGTCGATCTCGGCAATGTCGCGGTCGATGGCGGCGCGCAGGCAGTCCCGGCCGCTGGCGAGCAGCCCCACGAAGGCCTCGCCGAACCATGTCCTGAGCGAGTCGTAGGCGCTCTCGCCGCCATGCAGGAACGCCGCCAGGCCGGCGGCGCCGGCAGCGTACCGTTCGCCGAAAAACTGGCCGGCGAGAACCGGATCGCGTAGCGCGTGGCTCTGCTCCTCGGCCGTCGGAGCTCGTGGTCCGACGGCGATGGTATCGAGCGGCGAGGGCGCGGCCGATTCGGCCATGGTTGTGGTTTGCGCTGGCCCAGAGGCCGCGCGGTCAGGCGGCCTTCGGGATGTTGGCGACCATGCGCATGCTGGTGGTCAGCTCCTCCATCTGCAGCCACGGCCGCATGTAAGCGATGGCGTTGTAGGAGCCCGGCTTGCCGGGAATCTCGCGCACCTCGACCCTGGCCTCGCGCAACGGGAAGCGGGCCTTCATGTCCTGCCCGGCATTCTCGTTGGTGTTGACGTAATTCTGGATCCAGCGATTGAGCCAGGCCTCGACGTTGCTCGCTTCCATGAAGCTGCCGATCTTGTCGCGCGCCATCACCTTCAGGTAATGCGCGAACCGGCTGGTCGCCATGATGTAGGGCAGGCGCGCCGAGATGGCGGCGTTGGCGGTCGCCTCGGGGCGATCGTACTTCTTCGGCTTCTGGGTCGTCTGGCCGCCGAAGAACACGGCGTAGTCGGTGTTCTTGTAGTGGCAGAGCGGCAGGAAGCCCTGGTTCGACAATTCGAACTCGCGCCGGTCGGTGATGCCGATCTCCGTCGGGCACTTGGTGTCGGCGTCGCCGTCGTCGGACTTGAAGACGTGGGTCGGCAGGTTCTCGACCTTGCCGCCGCCCTCGGCACCGCGGATGGCGGTGCAGAAGCCGGTCTTGGCGAAAGCGTCGGTGAGACGCGCGCCCATCACGTAGGCCGCGTTGGACCAGCAGTAGGAGTTGTGATCCATGACACGCGACTTGCCGGTGGCGTCGAGCGGCGCCTCCTCGTAGGCGAACTCGTCGATCGGCTTGGTCTCCTTGCCGTAGGGCACGCGGGCGATGACGCGCGGCATGACGAGATTGACGAAGCGCGAATCCTCGCTGTCGCGGAAGCTGCGCCACTTGGTGTACTCGGCCGTCTCGAAGATCTTGGCGAGGTCGCGCGGCTTGGAAAGCTCGGTCCAGCTGTCGAAGCCGAACATGCTGGAATTGGCCGCCGAGATGAACGGCGCGAAGGCGCCGGCGGCGATATTGGACACCAGCCTCAGGGTCTCGATGTCGTCGGGATGGCTGGTCCACTCGTAGTCGCCGATCAGCGCGCCGTACGGCTCGCCGCCCGGCGTTCCGAATTCGTTCTCGTAGATCTTCTTGAACAGCTGGCTCTGGTCGAACTCGATGGCGCGCGTGAGATCGCGGTTGAGCTCGCGTTTGGGGAGGTTCAGCACCCGGATCTTGAGCGTCGTGCTGGTCTCCGAGTTCTGCACCAGGTAGTGCAGGCCGCGCCAGGTTCCCTCGAGCTTGAGGAACTTGGGATCGTGGATGATCGCGTTCAGCTGGGCCGACAGCCTGGCGTCGATCGCCGCGATCGCCTTGTCGAAGGTTCGCGTCAGGTTGCGGTCGAAGGTGACCGTGCCGGCGAGTGCCTGCTCGACGAGGTTCTTGACGAGGTCCTGGGCGCGGTCAGGCTCGGTCTGCTTGGTGTTCGTGATGATCTGGTCGAGCAGACCGGGCGCCGCCTCGGTGACGGCGGCGCCAGCATCCGCTTGGCGTGCGCTCTCAGCCATCTATCAACCCTCCGTTTTCTTGGCGCCGAGCTGGCCCGACAGCGCCTTGAGCTCGGCTTCCGAGCTCAGCACCTGCTCGAGCAGGTTCTCGAGCTCCTCCGAGCGGTCGACCTTGCTCATCAGGTCGCGCAGCTTGGCGCGGGCCTCGAGCAGGGAGGCGAGTGCGGGAACCTGGGCGGCTACGCGCGCCGGCTCGAAATCGTCGATCGAGCTGAATTTCAGGTCGACCGCCATTTGCGTGCCGTCGTTGGCCAGCTTGTTGTCGACCTTGAGCTTGAGGCCGGGCGTCATGTTGGCCATGACCTCGTTGAAATTATCGCGGTCGATCTGGATGAATTTCCGCTCGGCCAGGGGTTTCAGCGGCGCCGTCGGGTCGCCGGAGAAATCGCCCATGACGCCCACGACGAACGGCAGCTCGCGCTGGATCTCGGCCCCCTCGGTCTCGACCTCGTAGGTGATGTGCACCCGGGGCTTGCGAACGCGATTGAGCTTGTCGTGAATACTGGAGCTCATTGGCAGGACCTCCGATCAAACAACAATACGCCGGACGGATTGGGGCGTCCACGGAACGCTTTGCCGTGATTCATGATGGCGACGAGGCCTTGCGCTGACAAGTACGGCCCCCCGCCCGGCAGTGGTTTGACAGTATGACGTCGCGGGATGAATTGTATCAAATCAGTCCACTCCAGGGGGTGTTTCCACGATGGCTTTGGAACTCGGGCCGGACGACCTCGAAGCGATCCTGGCAGCTCTTCCCGGCGACCAGCCCGTCGGAACCGATCTCCGGGAGGATTACACGCCGACCTCGGTCTATTTTCGCCTGCGTGACGCCCGGGCCGATGCGCGGGATGCCGAGCGGCAGGCCGACAGCCCCGACCGGCAGGGCGAGGGGGGCGGTGGCGAGGAGGCTCTGCAGGGCAAATGGCGGCCCGTCGCCGAGCTTGCCGCCGGCGCCTTGAAAGAATCGACCAAGGACCTCGAGATTGCAACCTGGCTGACCGAGGCCCTGGTCCGGACGGCCGGGCTCGAGGGGCTGAAGGCCGGCGCCTCGGTGATCGGCGGGCTGGTCGAGCGGTACTGGGACGGCTTGTTCCCGCTGCCCGAGGAAGGCGACATGGAGATGCGCGTCGCCGCCGTCGCCGGCCTGTCCGGCCAGGGCGCCGATGGCACGCTGATGCAGCCCCTGAGGAAGCTCCCCCTGTTCGCCCGGCCGGACGGCTCGCCGTTCTGCCTCTGGCAATACCAATCCTCCCTCGAGCTGTCGGGTATTCTCGACCCCGAGCGGCGCGAGCAGCGCATCGCCGCCGGCGTCGTGCCCTTCGAGGACGTCGAGAAGGAGGCGCGCGCCGCCGGCAAGGCCCATTGGTCGGCCCAGCGGGAGACCCTGGTCGAGGCCATGGCGGCCTGGGAAGCGATGGGACGCATTCTCGACGAGAAGGCGGGTCCGGCCAGCCCGTCGGGCATCCGGGTGCGCGACGCGCTGCAGCTCATGATGGATACCTGCAACCGTTTCGCGCCGGCGACCGACGAGGCCGCGCCCGCACCCGGGGCCGACGCCGTGACCGCGCCAGTCGCGGCCGCGCGGGCGATGGCGCCGGGGGCTGTCGTCGATGGCGGTCCGATCGCCGGCCGCGAGCAGGCGCTCAGCCAGTTGGAGGAGATCGCCGAATGGTTCAAGCGCAACGAGCCGAACTCGCCGATCGGCTATACGCTCGACGAGACCGTGCGCCGGGCGCGCATGGCCTGGCCGGAACTCGTGGCCGAGCTGATCGCCGACGAGGGCTCGCGTACTGCGCTGCTGACCAGTCTCGGGATGAAGCGCCCCGAGCCACCGGCAGCTTAGGCTTACTGCCTCCCCCGTCATCGGGCAGGGCATTCGCATTTGCCATTTTTCTCCGTCATCCCGAGCGGAGCCGCCCGATCAGGCGCTGATTACAGCGCCATTGGCGGCGCAGTCGAGGGACCTTTCTTGTTGACGCTGCAGGAAGAAAGGTCCCTCCACTATGCCTCGCTATGCTCGGCTCCGGTCGGGATGACGGATTTTTTTGTCATATGCGAATGCTCTGCGTCATTGGGGGTGCCCCGTCCGTCATACGGGGCGGAGGGGGAAAGTCTCGGACGAGATGCTTCGGATTCCGACGTCGGAAGCGGAGAAATCTCGACTGTGGCTTTCCCCCTCCGGCCCCTTCGGGCCACCTCCCCCGATGACGGGGAGGGAAAGATGCATCCGCCCCTCCCCGGAAGAGCCGGAGAGGAGCATTCGAGACGTCTTCGATCAGCTCGCCTTCATCTTCATCAAGTCGTAGGTGACGACGGCGCCCTTCACCGGGGAACCCTTCACGTCGAGCGGCGATGGCGTGTACATGATCTTGGTGAAGTTGAGCGACAGGCTCTCCATCGGCTTGTCGCCGCCCGAGCTCGTCGAATAGCTGGCGACGCCGCAGTCCGTCATCTCGACGGCGAGATAGGTGTCGATCTTGTTCTTGGTCGTGGTCGTCAGCTTTATCTCGACCTTTGTGGAAAACGCGCCGGCCACCGCGTCCTGGTAGAGCTTCGGCGAGGCGACGTCGAATTCCTTGGTGACGACGATGTCGCTGATGTGTGGGTTCGCGCCCTCGCGACCGGCGCCGCCCGCGCCCGACGTGACGTTGCGGTTCACGCCGTACTGGAAGGAATTCAACTCGATCCAATCCTTGAACCCGTCGGCCGTCACCTGGCCCTTGATGTCGCCGAATTTCATGTAGATCGCCATGTCTTGGCTCCTTCGATCAATTAGGGGAAGGAAGAGACGTCGTCAGGATTGGTTGACAGTGAGCTTGAACGATCCATCCGTATCGACGTCCACGTGAACACTGCTGATTGACTCCCCGTCGGCCAATCGAGACAGCACTTCAGCAGACAATTCGGGCAGCAGTGTGCGCGTGAGAATATTTTCCACGTTTCTCGCGCCCGATGTGCTTTCCGTGCAACGCGCCGCAATGGTTTCAACCAATTGCGGTGCCCAGTCGAAGCTCGCGCGGTGACTGTCGCGCACGCGGCGGCGAATCCGCTCGAGCTGCATTACGACAATTTGGCGAATAATCTCGTCCGACAGCGGGAAATACGGAACCAGCGTCAGGCGTCCGAGAAAGGCCGGCTTGAAATACTTCGCGAGCTCGGGGCGCAAGGCCTCGGCGAGGCCCGCGGCATCAGGCGCCGTCTCGGGATCGGCGAACAGCTTGGTGATGAGATCGGTGCCGGCGTTGCTCGTCATGATGATGACGGTGTTCTTGAAATCGATGTCGCGGCCTTCGCCGTCCTTCATGTTTCCCTTGTCGAACACCGAATAGAACACGTCCTGCACGCCGGGATGCGCCTTCTCCATCTCGTCGAGCAGGACGACGCTGTAGGGACGACGGCGCACCGCCTCGGTGAGCACGCCGCCCTCGCCGTAGCCGACATAGCCGGGCGGGCTGCCCATCAGCAGGCTGACCTTATGCTCTTCCTTGAACTCGGCCATGTTGATGGTGGTGACGTTCTGCTCGCCGCCATAGAGCAGCTGCGCCAGCGTGAGCGCGGTCTCCGTCTTGCCGACGCCCGACGTGCCGACGAACAGGAAGACGCCGATCGGCCGGCGCGGATCGGTGAGACCGGCGCGGCTGGTATGGATCGCCCGCGCAACCGCTTCCATCGCATGGCTTTGCCCGACGACGCGCTTCTCCATGGCTTCGCGCAGATTCAGCACCGTCTTGATCTCGTCGGACTGCATGCGTCCGGCCGGGATGCCGGTCCAGCTCTCGACGATCTCGGCGATCGCCTGGCCGTCGACGATCGGGAAGATCAGCGGCTGCTCGCCCTGCAACTCGTGCAGGCGCTTGGTCAGGTCGGCGAGCTTGGCGCGCTCGGCCGCGCCGTCGACAACCGGCGCCGGCGCGGCATCAGCGGGTGAGTTGGCGGCGGGCGGGTTGGCGGCCGGTGCCGCGGCGGCTTCGATCTTGGCGCGCACCGCGTCGATCTCGGTAACCAGCGCACGCTCGGCGTGCCAGCGCTCCTCGAGCTTGGCCAGCTCGGCGCTCAGCTTTTCGCGTTCGGCGGTTAGCTCGCCGCGCCGCGTCGCGTGGTCGAGGCCGCCCTGCTCCTCGCGCTCGATGATCTTCAGCTCGGTGTCGATCAGGCTGATGCGGCGCCGGCGGTCGTCGATCGGCGCCGGCGTCGCGTTCTGGCTCATCGCCACGCGCGCGCACGCCGTGTCGATCAGGCTGACCGCCTTGTCCGGCAGCTGGCGGGCAGGGATGTAGCGCGCCGACAGGCGCACCGCCTCGCTCACCGCCTCATCGAAGATGCGCACCTTGTGATGCTGCTCGAGCGTCGACACCAAGCCGCGAATCATGGCGGTCGCGAGCTTCTCGCTCGGCTCCTCGACCTTGATCGGCTGGAAGCGCCGGGTGAGGGCGGCGTCCTTCTCGAAATACTTCTTGTACTCGGCCCACGTCGTGGCGGCGATGGTGCGCAGCTCGCCGCGGGCCAGGGCCGGCTTCAATAGGTTGGCGGCGTCGTTCTGGCCGGCCGCGCCACCGGCACCGATCAGCGTGTGCGCCTCGTCGATGAACAGCACGATCGGCTTGGGACTGCCCTTGGTCTCGTCGATCACCGATTTGAGCCGGTTCTCGAATTCGCCCTTCACGCCGGCGCCGGCCTGCAGCAGGCCGAGGTCGAGGGTGCGCAGGGTCACGTCCTTCAGCGCCGCCGGAACGTCGCCGGCGGCGATGCGCAGCGCCAGGCCTTCGACGACCGCCGTCTTGCCGACGCCCGCCTCGCCGGTGAGGATCGGATTGTTCTGCCGGCGGCGGGTCAGGATGTCGACCATCTGGCGGATCTCGAAGTCGCGCCCGAGGATGGGATCGATTTTGCCGGCCTTGGCCTGGGCGGTGAGGTCGATGGTGAACTGCTCGAGCGCACCCGAGCCACCGGGCCGCGTCTCGCCGGCGCCGGTGCCGGCCGCCTCGGAACCGACCGCCTGGCTGGTGGCCTGGGCCGCTTCCGAGGTGTTGCCGCAGATCGCCACGTAGTCGCGCTTCAGGATGTCGGGCTGGATGGCGGCGAGCAGTCCCGAGGCCTCGCGCGCCCGCCGCGCCAGCATGTCGTCGGCCAGCAGCGCCCACAACAGGTGACCCGAGCGCAGGCGACTCGCCCCCTGCTCGACCGAGGCGAACAGCCAAGCGTGCTTGACCATCTCGACAATGTCGGGCGACAGCGAGGGCGCACGGCCGTTGCCCGTCTTCATGCGCTCGAGCGAGCGGTTGATGTCGTTGGTCAGGCGGCCCGGATCGATCTCCCAGCGGCGCAGGATCGCGGCCATGTCGGTGTCGGTGCGGTCGAGCAGGCCGACCAGCATGTGCTCGATCTCGACGTTGTAGTGCGTCCGCAGGGCCGTCAGGCCCGCTGCGCTTTCGAGGGCGCGGCGGCAGACATCGTTCAGGCGTCCGATCAGCGGTTTCAGCTCTATCGCGGGCACCGACTCCTCGTTTCCTGAAGGAATGTCTGATGGACGGTCGCACCAGGCGGAAGCGAGATATCTGCACCTTTCTGCGAGTTGGACAAGTAAAGATTCACGCACGGGAACGGTGCGCCAATGCACATGGCGTTCCCGAGTTCGTCGCGTCATCGCCTTCGTGAGGCCGTTTTCATGCGGTCTGGTAGTGGCGCCGACCTTAAATGATGATGCCGTCGCGCGGTCAGAAGCTGGCCGTCGTTCCTGCTTCGATCGCGGAACTTCCATATTCGGGGTGGGAAACAGGATGCTTCCCGATCGAGCGCAGGACATTTCATCGCCGCCACGGCACCGGCGCAGGATAGTCGCGCTTGGCAAGAAATACCGTCATCCCGAGTGGAGCTGCCCGAGGCGATGGGCGCCCGTTCTTGACGCTTTCTCGGCGGCGCACCTAAAGTACGAATGGACTGAACTCACATTCCATGCACTGAGATAGGCATGGCCGCCGACACCAAAGCAGATGCGAAGGAGGACGGGCTCCGCGGAACCCTTCCCGCCGGCACGCGCCTGCGCAACTACGAGCTGGTGTCGGTTCTCGGCCAGGGCGGTTTCGGCATCACCTACTACGCGCGCGATACGGTGCTGGGGCGCGAGGTCGCGATCAAGGAGTACCTGCCGACCGCGCTCGCCTTGCGCGAGGGCGGCACGACGGTGGTGCCGCGCTCGACGCAGCATGCCGAGGATTTCATCTGGGGGCGCGAGCGCTTCCTCGAGGAAGCCCGCATCCTGGCGACGCTCGAAGGCGCGCCGGCGGTGGTGCGCGTCTACGATTTCCTCGAGGCCCACGGCACCGCCTACATGATCATGGCGCTGGCGCGCGGCGACACCGTCGAGCAGCGCCTCAAGCGCGACAAGCAGCTGCCGCCGGCGATCGTCGAGCGCATGCTCGGGCGCCTGCTCGACGGCCTCGAGGAAGTGCACAAGGCGGGCTTCCTGCACCGCGACATCAAGCCGGCCAACATCATTCTCGATTCGCACGACAACCCGACGCTGATCGATTTCGGCGCATCGCGCGCCTCCATGGCCGATCGCACCGCGGCCATGACCGCGATTTTCACGCCGCGCTATGCCGCTGCCGAGCAGCTGACGTCGGACAAGCAGGGGCCGTGGACCGACATCTATGGCATCTCGGCTACGATCTATCACACGATCACCGGCCACGCGCCGCCGAGCTCGCTCGAGCGCGCCCTCAACGACACCTACAAGCCGCTGGTCGAGATTGCGCCGGCGGGCTTCACGCGGCCGCTGCTGCAGGCGATAGATGCCGGCCTGGCCGTTCGCTCGAAGGACCGCCCGCAATCGATTCCCAACTGGCGGCGGGATCTCACGGGGGCGGACGATGCCGAGGATGGTGGGGCGACGATCATCGGCGCCCGCAGCCGCTCGCGCGGCGCGCCGGGCGCGGCGCCCGCGGCCGGCACGACGTCGCCCTCCACGCTGTCTCCCTCGCTACAGCCACCCTCGACGCAATCACCTTCGACCGGGGCACCTTCGACCGGGGCACCTTCGTCCCAGGCGCCGGACACCCACGAGCCGACCGCTCACGGACTGACCACGCACGGATCGACCCTGCACGCCCCGACCGCCCAGTCGCGGTCGGGGCCGCCGGCGTCGGCTCCTCCGCCTGTCGTCGCGCCACCTGCGGCACCGACCGCCCCTGCGGCGGCGACCATCCCGGCGGCGGTCCTTGGCGGCAAGCGCGGCCTGCTCTACGGGGGCGCAGCGCTTGCGCTGGTCCTCCTGGCGGCAGGCGGCTACTGGGCATTCTCGCCCAGGCCCGAGCCCGTCGTCGTCCGGGATCCGGTGATCGTCGACCAGGAGGTCGCCGCCCGGGAAAAGGCCGAGCAGGAGGCCAGGCTGAAGGCGGAAGCCGACGCCCGGCAGAAGGCCGAGGCCGAGGCCCGGCAACGAGCGGAAGAGGCGGCGCGGCAAAAGGCGGAGGCCGAGGAAAGACAGAAGGCCGAGGCGGAGGCACGACAGAAGGCGGAGGCCGACGCCAAGGCCCGGGCCGAGGCGGAAGCCCGCCAGAAGGCCGAATCGGAGTCGCGCCAGCAGGCCGAGGCTGCGGCGCGCCAGCGTGCGGAAGCGGAGGCCCGCCAGAAGGCCGAAGCTGAATCACGGCAGAGGGCGGAGGCCGAAGCCCGCCAGAGGGCAGAGGCCGAGGCTCGCCAGAAAACGGAAGCCGAAGCGAAACTCAAAGCGGAGGCCGAGGCGCGCCAGCGGGCCGAAGCCGATGCACGTCAGGTGGCAGCCCGCCAGAAGGCCGAGGCCGAAGCCAAGGCCAGGGCGGAAGCGGAAGCCCGCCAGAAGGCCGAAGCCGAGGCGAAGCAGAAAGCCGAAGCCCAAGCGCGGCAGCGGGCCGAGGCCGAGGCGAAGCAGAAGGCGGAGGCCGAAGCCCGGCAGCGCGCCGAAGCGGCGGCACGTCAGAAGGCCGAGGCCGAGGCCAGACAGAAAGCGGAGGCGGAAGCCCGGCAAAAAGCCGAAGCGGAAGCGCGCCAGCGTGCGGAGGAGGCGGCGCGCCTGAAGGCCGAGACCGAGGCGAAGCAGAGGGCCGAAGCCGAGGCACGCCAGAGGGCGGCCGCCGAAGCGCGGCAGAAGGCGGAGGCCGAGGCGCGCCAGAAGGCCGAGGCCGAGGCGAAGCTCAAGGCGGAAGCCGAGGCCAGGCAGAAGGCGGAGGCCGAAGTGCGGGCGCGTGCCGAGTCGGAAGCTGCCGCCCTGAAGTCCGCCGCCGAAGCGGCCGAGGTGGCGCTGCGGCTGAGCCCGGTCGATCGCCAGCGCATCCAGGTTGCGCTGACGGCGCTCGGCTTCGACACGCGCGGCATCGACGGCGCCTTCGGGCCGCGTACGCGCGAAATGATCCAGGCCTGGCAGAAGGCCCGCAACCAGCCGGTGACGGGCTTCGTCAACGCGGCCCAGCACCAGGCCTTGCTGAGCGAGGCCGCCGCGGGCCTGGCGAAGTACGACGAGGAAGAGAAGAAGCGTGCCGAGGCGGCGGCAAGAGCCCGCGCGACGGCGCCGACGCCGCAGCCCACCGTGCCGTCGACGTCGGGTCCGACCTATCAGGGCGGCGGCGTCGTCTGCATGGACGGATCCGGACGGCGCCTGTCCTTCCCGGGCACGAGCTCGTGCCCGTATGGCCTGTCGCCGGCGCGGTGATCGACGCCATGACGAACGCGGGCGGGTGCCGGCGCCGTTTCAGGTTCTCGAGCCGACGAGCACTCTCGCGCCGTCGTGCAGCCGGGGGCGCGTGTGGAAAAAGTACCGTCATCCCGAGCGGAGCCGCCCGATTAGGCGCTGTTTACAGCGCCATTGGCGGCGCAGTCGAGGGACCTGTCTTGCTGATGCGTAACAGGAAAGGTCCCTCCGCTACGCCTCGCTGCGCTCGGCTTCGGTCGGGATGACGGCCTTCTTTGTCGTATGCGAATGCGCCAGTCGTGCAGCGCGTGCGATTGCTGATGAGCGCGATCTGTGGAATCGTCCTCTGCCGATGATGGCGAGTGGGGGGAGCGGAACGTGAGGCGTCATGAGCTCGAGCGTCGAGAGGTCGACGCGGATGGTCCTCCGGCGCTGTCCAGGGTCAACCGATCTGTTGCTGCCGCCTTCGTTCTCCTGGCTTGCCTGGCCGGGGGCGCGCCGGCGCAGGCCGACGACTGGAACTTCAACCAGGCGATCCCTTGCCCGTCGGCGCCGGTCTACGGCGTACCGTTCAGCCAGTGCTATGTTTCCAACGTCCGCACGTTCCGGATCGGCAACGTCCAGAGCTGGCGCCTGACCTACACCGACAGCGTGAGCGAGTTCGCCATCGGCTATTACCGGCTGGTGGCAGCGCACGGCACCGGCGGCATGAGCCCGGTTACGTCGAACTCAGCCCTGATCGACTGGATCCGCACCGCCGACGCCCTTAAGCACGTCTCCGGCGGTGGCACGAATTGGGCGGTAGCGACGAGCCCGACCGGCGAACGGTACGTCACCTTCCAGAAGGGGTCTCGCCAGTGCATCGGGTTCGTGCGCAACAGCCCGGCGAACAACTGGACCCTCGGCGCCACCTTCTGCCGCGAATCGCGGACGCCGGTGCCGGTCCAGGAAGTCCAGTTCATCTGGGACGCCGTCAAGGTGAGGGAGTAGGGCGCGACCCGGTCTACGGCTTGAATTCCTTGGGCAGGGAGAAGCCCGAGGCCTCGAGCTTCTTCTCCAGGACGGGGATGGCCGCGGCCGTGTTGCCTTTCTGGCAGTTCTCCAAGGCGTAGCCTGCCTCGACATCGAAGCGCCGGCCCGGTGAATTCTGGACATAGCGCCGATAGAGCGACGAGAGCTCGGCGCAGTAGGCCTTGTCGTCCTTGACTTGCCCGTTCGCCGCCTGCGGCAACGCGAGGGCGAGGCCGACGATCGGCAGGAGAAGGTATTTCACGAGACCTCCCGTACGCTTTGGACGCTTCTGCCATATTGGGAGGCGTCGTCCAAATCGGGACCGCCCCGGGGCGCAAGACTTCGTGATCGGTGCCGGCTTTGCTACGATTGCCCATCGACCGCCATGAAAGCTGCCTCAACCGCGCCGCGCACCCTTTACGACAGGATCTGGGACAGTCACGTCGTCGAGGACAAGGGTGACGGCCACGCGCTGCTGTATATCGACGGCCATCTGCTCGACGAGCACAGCAGCGCTCAGGCGTTCGATGGGCTGCGCGCGTCGGGCCGCGTCGTGCGCCGGCCCATGGCCACGCTCGCGGTCGTCGACCACAACGCCCCGACCACCGATCGTGCCTTCGGCATCGCCGATCCGCAGTCGCGCCTGCAGATCGAGGCCTTGGAGAAGAACGCACGGCAGTTCGGCGTGCCGTGCTTCTCGATCGGCGACGCGCGGCAGGGAATTTCGCACGTCGTCGGACCGGAACAGGGATTCATCCAGCCCGGCATGTCGATCGTGTGCGGCGACAGCCATGCCGCGACCCACGGCGCGTTCGGCGCGCTCGCCTTCGGCATCGGAACCTCCGAGGTCGAGCACGTGCTGGCCAGCCAGACAATCGTCGCGCGGCGTTCGCGCACGATGCGGATCACCATCGACGGCGATCTGCCGTTCGGCGCTTCGGCCAAGGACCTCATCTTGTCGATCATCGGCAGGCTGGGCACCGCCGGCGCTACCGGTCACGTGATCGAGTACGCCGGCCCGACGATCGCCCGGCTATCGATGGAAGCGCGCATGACGTTGTGCAACATGTCGATCGAGGCGGGTGCGCTCTGCGGCATGATCGCGCCCGACGAGACCACGTTCGCCTACCTCGCGGGCCGGCCCTATGCGCCCGGACCGGACGTGTGGGCGCGTGCGGTCGCGTTCTGGCGGGGGCTGAGATCCGATCCCGCTGCGCGCTTCGATCGCGAGGTGGCGATCGAGGCCTCCGGTCTGGCGCCGCAGGTGACGTGGGGCACCAGCCCCGAGCACGTCGTGCCGGTGACTGCTCGCGTGCCAGATCCCGACGACGAGCCCGATCGCGCGCGCCGCGCCGCGCTGGCGCGCAGCCTCGACTACATGGGACTCGCGGCCGGGCAACCGGTGAGCGGAATAAGGATCGACAAGGTCTTCATTGGCTCGTGCACCAACGGGCGCATCGAGGATCTGCGGGCCGCGGCGTCGGTCGCCAGGGGCCGCAGTGTCGCGGGTCATGTCCATGCGCTGGTCGTGCCGGGTTCCGGGGTCGTCAAGGCCGCCGCCGAGCGGGAGGGTCTCGACCGCGTGTTCCGTGACGCCGGCTTCGACTGGCGCGAGCCCGGCTGCTCGATGTGCCTGGCGATGAACGCCGACCGCTTGGCGTCGGGCGAGCGCTCAGCCTCCACGTCGAGCCGCAATTTCGAGGGCCGGCAGGGCGCCGGCGGGCGCACGCATCTCGTCAGCCCGCAGATGGCCGCCGCTGCCGCGGTCCAGGGATGCATCGCCGACGTACGCGAGCTGCTGGCAGAGAACTGAGTCATCGCTGGGACCGCGCTACTCCGATGGCGCTCATCCTCTTCGTCGCAACCATTCCATGAGCGCCATCGGAGTAGCGCGGTCCCAGCGATGAGGGCGACCCGCCCCTACTTTCGCCGGTCGATTCGGATTAGCATCGACAAATCAAACGAGCCGCAAAGTCGGAGGAAGCCATGCCGGTGCGGGTGATCGGAATGATCGGCGTCACGCCGCCCAGCGACGGTGCCACCGTTCACGTCATTCGTGGCGGCCTGTCGCCAGCCTATCTGCGCTCCTTCGCCCAGGTGCACGACCAGGCCGGCTTCGACCTGGCGCTGGTCGGCTACACCGCCTCGTCGGCCGAAGGGTTTCTCGTCGCCCAGCACGCGGCGCAGCACACCGAGCGGCTGGGCTTCCTGATCGCCCATCGTCCGGGGTTCGTCGCGCCGACCCTCGCGGCGCGAAAGATCGCCACCTTCGACCAGCTCACCGGCGGGCGCATCGCGATCCACATCATCTCGGGCGCCAGCGACGCCGAGCAGGAGAACGAGGGTGACTTCGCCCCCAAGGAGGTGCGCTATCGCCGCGCTGCCGAATACATCGAAGTGATGAAGCGCGTGTGGACCAGCGACAAGCGCTTCGACTTCGAAGGCGAGTTCTATCGCCTGCGCGGCGCGCGCTCCGACGTCCAGCCGCTGCAGAAGCCGCATCCCTTGCTGTTCTTCGGCGGCTCGTCGGAAGGTGCGCTGGCGATGGGCGCCCAGCACTGCGACGTGTTCGCGATGTTCGGCGAGCCGCTCGCCGCCACGGCCCAGCGCATCGCCGAGTTCCGCGCCCGGGCGGCGCAGTTCGGGCGCACGCCGTCCTTCAACATCTCGTTCCGGCCGATCCTCGGCGCGACCGAAGGACAGGCGTGGGACCGGGCGCGGCGGATCCTGTCGGCCATCAAGCAGCCGGGCGATCCGACGGGCTTCGGCAACAACAAGGCGCCGCTCGATCACTCGGCGCGCCGCCTGCTCGATTTCGCCGCGCAGGGCGAGACGCACGATGCGCGATTGTGGATGCCGATCGCCGAGGCGACCGGCGCGATCGGCAACACCTCGTGCCTGGTCGGCACGGCCGAGCAGGTCGCCGACGCCTTGCTCGAGTACTACAAGCTCGGCGTCCAGTCGTTCCTGGTCCGCGGCTTCGATCCGTACGAGGACACGATCGAGTTCGGCCGCGAGCTGATCCCCCGCCTGCGCGCCGGCGCCGCCGAGCTCGACCGCGCGATGGCGGCGTAGGATCTCATCGTCCTCCCCAGCTCCGCTGGTGAAGTGTCGCCGTCTTCGGCGACGGAGGGGTCACGGTCTCTTGGACCGCGGGCGTCCCGCCCGCTCATG
>NZ_JBFWZI010000071.1:0-33256 GCF_050185545.1 Reyranella sp.
CCTGGCTACAACTCCGATCGCCCACGGCATCTGCCTCGACCTGCTGCTCCTACTCCGGCGTCGTCGCGCTCATCCCCAGCATCGCCCGCCGGCGCAGCCACTGGCTCGGCCGGTAGCGGTCGTCGCCGGTGATGGCTTGCGCCTGCACCAGGATCTCGTGGCACTCCCTGACGCCGAGCCAGTCGGCCAGCGCCAGGGGCCCGCGCGGATAGTTGAGTCCCAGCGTCATCGCCGTGTCGACATCCTGCGCCGAGGCGATGCCGATCATCGCCATCTCGCAGCCGAGATTGGCGATCATGGCGCACATGCGCTGGGCAATGAAGCCTGGAGAATCCTTGATCACCGTCACCTTGCCGCCGGACTTTGCGAGCAGCGCGACTGCCGACTCGAGTACCGCGCCGTCGGCGCCTGGCGCGGTCATCACCGTCAGGCGCTTGGCTGTGTCGCCGGTCAGGTCGACGGCGATCGTGCGCCGCGGATCGAGGCCCATCTCGATCGCCATGGTTGTGCAATCCTTGCCGATCGGCGCCACCAGGATCGGGCTCTTGCCGTCATCGGCACCCAGCATGCGCGCGCCGTCCGCGGCGATCAGGCCGGTCAGCTTCCTGTTGTGCGTGTCCATGACGACCACGCTGCTCGCCGGCAATGCCGACGTCACGTGGTCAGCGCCGGGATCGACCTTGGTCCCCTTGTCGTCATAGGCGTACCAGCCGCCGCCGGTCTTGCGGCCGAGGCGGCCGGCCTGGAACAGGCTCTCGTGATAGGGGCTCGGGGTCATGCGCCGGTCGTGGAAGAAGCCCTCGTAGATGATCTTGCGTGCCGGGAAGTTCACGTCGATGCCGGTCAGATCCATCAGCTCGAACGGCCCCATGCGGAAGCCGCAGGTGTCGCGCATCACCGCGTCGACCTGGGCCGGGCTCGCCCGCCCCTCCTGAACGATGCGCAACCCCTCGGTGCCGATCGCGGTGCCGCCGAGATTGACCAGGAAGCCCGGCGTATCTCCAACCACCACCGGCACGCGCGTCTGGCGCTTGCCGAGCTCGCTCATTGCGGCAACCACCCACTGCGCGGTGTCGGCGGCCCGGATGACCTCGACCAGCTTCATCAACGGCACCGGATTGAAGTAGTGCATGCCGCACACCCGGTCGCGGTGCTTCAGCGCGCGGGCGATCGAAGCGATTCGGATCGACGAGGTGTTCGACGCCAGGATCGTGTCCGGCTTCACGACGGCTTCGAGCTCGCCGAACAGCTTCTGCTTGACCTCGAGGTTCTCGAACACCGCTTCGACCACGACATGGCAGCCGGCGAAGTCGGCCAGCTTGTCGGCCACCGTCAGATTGGCCTCGGTCCTGGCAAGATCGGCGTCGCTCAGCCGCCCACGGGCCACCAGCCCCTTCAAGGTCTCCAGGATGGCGCCGCGCGCCTTGGCGGCGCCGCCCGGCGCGGCGTCGAACATGATCGCCTTGATGCCGCCCTGCGCCGTCACCTGGGCGATGCCGCGCCCCATGGCGCCGGTGCCGACGATGCCCACGCACAGATCGGGGCGGTTGATGTCGAGAGTCATTCCGTGTTCCTTCTGCCTACTTCCTGGTCGCCCTGCGCCGCCGCTCTCCCGGACCGCCGGCGTCTCGCCCGCCCGGCGCATTCATATGCGCCGTTCATGAGCAAGCGCGCACATGAGCGGGCGGGACGCCCGCGGTCCGCATGGGCATGAACAACCCTACGTCTTCGCCGCATACCCTGCGACCTTCAGCCCACCGGTGATCTCGTCGATGGCGGCGGGATCGTCGATGGTGGCCGGCATCTTCCAGGGCTGGCCGTCGGCGATCTTCTGCATGGTGCCGCGCAGGATCTTGCCGGAGCGCGTCTTGGGCAGGCGCGGCACGACGATGGCGGTCTTGAAGAAGGCGACCGGGCCGATGCGGTCGCGCACCATCTGGATGACCTCGCGCACCGTGTCCTGGTGCGGCCGGTCGACGCCGGCCTTGAGAACCAGGAAGCCGAACGGCACCTGGCCCTTCAGCTCGTCGGCGACGCCGATCACCGCGCACTCGGCGACGTCGTCGTGCGCGCCCAGAACCTCCTCGATCTGGCCGGTCGACAGGCGATGGCCGGCGACGTTGATCACGTCGTCGACCCGGGTCATCACCGAGACGTAGCCGTCGTCGTCGATGAAGCCCGCATCGCCGGTCTTGTAGTAGCCTGGGAACTCGGCGAGGTAGGATTGCCGGAAGCGTTCGTCGGCGTTCCACAGGGTCGGGAAAGTGCCGGGCGGCAGCGGCAGCTTGCCAGCGAGCGCGCCGACCTCGCCCCGCTTCATCGGCTGGCCCTGCTCGTCGAGCACGTCGAGGTGCCAGCCCGGCGCCGGCACCGAGCACGATCCCGGCTTGACCGGCATCGGCTCGAGGCCGACGAAGTTGCCGCAGATCGCCCAGCCGGTCTCGGTCTGCCACCAGTGATCGACGATCGGCACGCCGAGCAGCTTCTGCGCCCAGGCGATGGTCGGCGGATCGCCGCGCTCGCCGGCGAGGAACAGGGTGCGAAACTGCGAGAGATCGTAGCTCTTCAGCAGCTTGCCCTCGGGGTCTTCCTTCTTGATGGCGCGGAAGGCGGTGGGCGCGGTGAACAGCGCCACCGCCTTGTGCTCGGAAATCACCCGCCAGAAGGCGCCGGCGTCGGGCGTGCCGACCGGCTTGCCTTCATACAGAACGGTGGTGGCGCCGAGGATCAGCGGGCCATAGACGATGTAGCTGTGGCCGACCACCCAGCCGACGTCCGAGGCGCACCACCAGACCTCGCCGGGCTTGACGCCGTAGAGGTAGCGCATCGACCAGTCCAGTGCCACGCAGTAGCCGCCGGTGTCGCGCACCACGCCCTTGGGCTGGCCGGTCGTGCCGGAGGTGTAAAGGATGTACAGCGGGTCGGTCGCCTTGACGGGCACGCAACCATGCGGCTGGGCAG
This sequence comes from Reyranella sp., assembly GCF_050185545.1. Classification (GTDB taxonomy): domain Bacteria; phylum Pseudomonadota; class Alphaproteobacteria; order Reyranellales; family Reyranellaceae; genus Reyranella. The sequence continues at coordinate 2,962 of NZ_JBFWZI010000071.1, forward strand.
CCGCCACCGCCTCGTTCCAGTCGAGATCACGGTCCTTGACCATCGAGGCCGGCGCCTGCCAGCGCTGAAACACGATGCAGCGGGGGATCTTGTGCTGCGCCAGCTCGATCGCCTGGTCGAGCAACGGCTTGTACTTCACCACCCGGCCCGGCTCGATGCCGCACGAGGCAGTCAGAACCAGCTTGGGGGCGCAGTCATCGATGCGCGTGGCCAGCTCGTTGGCGGCGAAGCCGCCGAACACCACCGAGTGGACGGCTCCCAGCCGGGCGCAGGCCAGCATGGCCACCACCGCCTCGGGGATCATCGGCATGTAGATGATGACCCGGTCGCCCTTGCGGACGCCTTGCGCGGCGATGGCGCCGGCGAGCTTGGCCACCTGGTCGCGCAGCTCGCGGTAGGTATAGCCCTTCTTGCGGCTGGTCACCGGCGAATCGTAGATCAGGGCCGCCTGCTCGCCGCGCCCGCGCTGAACATGGCGGTCGAGGGCGTTGTGACAGGCATTGAGCTCGGCCCCGGCGAACCAGCGATAGAATGGGGCATTGGCGCCATCCAGCACCTTGTCCCAGCGGCGGCTCCAGTCGATCGTCGCGGCCTGCTCGGCCCAGAACCCCTCGGGGTCGCCGAGCGAGCGTGCATGCACTGCGCGATAGGTGTCACCGACGGCCATGTTGGCGTTCCTCCGTGTCCTTGCACGGCAGACTTAGCCCCGTCGCCGGGGGCTTCGCAATGGCGCCGGTCGATGCGTTCGATAGCCGCAGATGGCTGGTGTTCCGCAGTCGAAGGAAGAAAATTCTGCTGGTGGTGCAGTCCGCGCAGCATCGGCTGCCCGCCGAGTTCGCCAAGCAGGTCGCCGACGACAAGACTTTCCTTGCCGCCCTCATCAAGGAGCTCAACATCAAACTGGAGTAGACCCCGCCCTTCGTGGACAATGCCACGCGTCGAGCGACAGCGGGAACCGAAGCATGGCGAAGGCAAAGGCGGGCAGGGGGGGCAAGGGCACCGGAACGACGAGGCGTCCGGGCCGGGGCGCGCGCAAGGCAGTCAAGGCGAAAAAGCCGGCGCGCAAGTCGGCCAAGCGGAAGGTCGTGGCGAAGAAGAAGAGCGTTCTCGCCAAGCCAGTCGCTCGTCCGGCGCTGCGTCGCGCGGTGAAGGGGCGCCCGTCGGTCGGCCGCATCGCCGCGCCGCGGCCCGCCCCGCACAAGGCCCCGGCGCTGTCGGCCAACTTCTACGAGCGCGACCTCGACAAGACGGCCGCCAACTACGCGCCGCTGACGCCGCTGCAGTTCATCGAGCGCAGCGCCAGCGTCTATCCCGACCGCACCGCCGTGGTGCACGGCGAGCGCCGGCAGAGCTGGGCCGAGACCTACCGGCGCTGCCGCCAGCTTGCCTCGGCCCTCGAGAAGGTCGGCATCGGCGTCGGCGATACGGTGGCGATCATGGCGCCGAACATCCCCGAGATGTACGAAGCGCATTTCGGCGTGCCGATGACGGGCGGCGTGCTGAACTCGCTGAACACCCGCCTCGACGCGGCGATGATCGCTTTCATCCTCGATCATAGCGAGACCAAGGTGCTGCTGGTCGACCGCGAGTATCACCGCGTCGCAACCGAGGCGCTGGCGATCGCCAAGGTTCAGCCGATGGTCGTCGACATCGACGACCCGGCCTGCGAGGATCGCGCCCAGATCGGCGACACGACCTACGAGGAGTTCATCGCCACCGGCGATCCCGACTACGCCTGGGAGTATCCGGGCGACGAATGGAATGCCATCTCGCTCAACTACACGTCGGGCACCACGGGCAATCCCAAGGGCGTCGTCTTCTGTCATCGTGGCGCGGCCCTGGCGGCCTACGGCAATGCCACGCAATGGCCGATCGGCCTGCATCCGGTCTATCTCTGGACGCTGCCGATGTTCCATTGCAACGGCTGGTGCTTCCCGTGGACGCTGGCCCTGGTCGCCGGTACCAGCATCTGCCTGCGCCGCGCCAACGCCGCGACGATCTATTCGGCCCTCGCCGAACACGGCGTGACCCACATGTGCGGCGCGCCAATCATCATGCAGTTCATCATCGGCGCCACGCCGGCAGAACGCCGGCCTCTACCGCGCCGCGTCGAGTTCATGACTGCCGCCGCGCCGCCGCCGGCCGCGGTGCTCGAGGCGCTGGAAAAAGAGAACTTCCGCGTCACCCATGTCTACGGGCTGACCGAGGTCTACGGACCGGCGACGATCTGCGCATGGCATGAAGAGTGGGACGCCCTGCCTTCGCACGAGCGCGCGCGGCTGAAGGCGCGCCAGGGCGTGCGCTACGCTGCCGCGGATGCCGTCACCGTGATGGACCCGACCACCATGCAGGAGGTGCCGCGCGACGGCAGCACGATGGGCGAGGTGATGTTCCGCGGCAACCTCACCATGAAGGGCTACCTCAAGAACCCGACGGCGACGCGCGAGGCGTTCGCCGATGGCTGGTTCCACTCCGGCGACCTGGGCGTGCTGCACGAGGACGGCTATATCGAGCTGCGCGATCGCTCGAAGGACATCATCATCTCGGGCGGCGAGAACATCTCGACCATCGAGGTCGAGGGCGTCATCATCGAGCATCCAGCGGTAGCCAATGTCGCCGTGGTTGCCAAGCCCGACGAGAAATGGGGCGAGACGCCCTGCGCCTTCGTGACGTTGAAGCCCGGGGCGGAGGCCACGGCCGAGGAGATCATCGCTCACTGTCGTGCCAATCTCGCCTCCTACAAGTGCCCGCGCTACATCGTGTTCCGCGACCTGCCGATGACCTCGACCGGCAAGGTCCAGAAGTTCGTCCTGCGCGACTGGGCAAAGGCGGTGTAAACGCCCGCCGATACCATCGCGGCGCCATAATCGAGCGGCTATCCTGAGCCGCGACATGGCCGGCCAGTCGACGTTGATCGTGACGACGAAAAGCGGCGTGCGCCCCCGCGGCGTGCGCGGCGAGCCGCTGCACAACGCCGCGCCGCAGCTCAGCCGGGTGGTGCGCCGCCGTCTCGGCGACGCGGCCGCCGATTTGCTGGCCGAGCCCCAGCTGCATGAGGACGGCAAGGCAATCGACTGGTATGCCGGATGGCCGGGCACCGTGCAGCCGCTGTCGGCGCTGGCGCCCGAGCGCCGCGCCGGTGTGATTGCCGATATCGACAAGACCCTGGCCGACATCCGCCGCCTCGGTGATTCGCTCGCCGGGACGGGACCGCGCGAGGAGAGCGGCATCGTTGGCCTGTCGCTTCAGCTCGCCGCCCGCGCACCGTCGGAGTCCTTCATCTTCATGATCGGCGAGCGGCCGGCGATCGTCTGCTGGGGATACGACAAGGAGACCGCCGCGGGCCTGCTGCCGGCGAGCCTGCCTGCACCGCCGAGCCCGCCGGTTCGACGTCCCGTGCTCGAGGCGCCGGCAGGCCGGCCGGTAGCAGGCACGTCGCGGCCGCCAGGCGCCGTCATTCCCTGGGTGCGGGCGCTGCTGGTAGCGCTGCCGCTGGTGGCTCTGCTGCTCGGCGGGGCATGGTTGTTGCGAGGTCTGCTGCCCGACGATCCTCAGCAAACGCTGGCGACGCGCGAAGGACCGCCGGGGCCACCGCCGGCCGAGGCACCGCCCGATCCCCTGCCCGCTCTGAAGGCCGCCTTCGCGACCGAGCAGTCGCGCGGCCGCGTGCTCAAGGTCGAGCTCTCGCTGATCGAGGCCGAGCTGCGCAAGCGCGTCGCCGATTGCAAGCCGCCGCAGCCGCCCAAGGCGCCGCAGGTCGCCGTCGCACCACCGCCGCCATCGGCTCCTCCACCGCAGCCCCGGGCGGCTCCCGCGCCGCCGCAACGGCCACCGATCCAGAGCCGGCCGAACGACGACCGGCTGCGCCTGCCGCGGGCACCGACCAGCAACTATGCCTTCATGGAAGGATGCTGGCGCACCGATCCGTTCCGCCATGAAACCGTGCAACAGCAGCCCGGCGTGTCGACCTACTGTTTCGACGCGGGTGGCAACGGGCAGCTCGAATGGCGTCGCGGCCGCACGGCGTGTCGCACGCGCGCACAGTCGCGCTTCGACGGCGCCGTACTGCTGCTGCGTGACAGCGATTCGAACTGCAACGACGGATCGCGCTGGTACGCCGACCAGCTGGTCTGCCGGCGCGGACCCGGTGACATCGCACATTGCAGCGGCACGTCCCGCGGCGCCTATGGCCCCGTCTCCTGGACGGTCAACCTCCACAAGCTGAATTGAGCGCGGCAAGGCGACCACATGCTACCGGCCTGCTGGCCGATCTTCATGGATGAAACTCGTGGCTGGGAGCGCGCCACACCGATGGCGCTCATGGGGATCCATGTTCGAGCAGATGATCGTCATCTTGGACAGATTACTCCGCCACCAGTGGCGCGCTCCCAGCAAACGACGCCCCCCGCCGCCAGTGTCGGCGCCGACGAGCGGCGCGCCCCAGCGGGTGATGCGACAGCCCAAGACTCGCAAGCGCGCCGGCCGCGTGGCGCGGCCGGTCAGTCGCTAGGGTCAATGTGTCAGTGTCGGGTGCTTGACGACGTAAGTCGGACGATCTCGTCCTTGATGAGCAGTTTCTGCTTCTTCAGGCTGCAGATCGCATCGTCGTCGGGATGCGGTCGCAGGTTCTCCTCGCTAATCGCTTGCTCAAGGGATGCGTGCTTGGCCTTGAGCGCTTCGATGTGGTCCACGGTGCTCACGGGCGACCTCCGAGCTGGTTGCGGACGACAAACTCTGACTCCGACATCGACGCCTGTCACGTCAAATCAAGCGCCTCCCCGAGCCTGTGCGTAACCCCGTACAGTAACTTGTCTGACAGACCAAATCGGCTTGTAATCGGCATTTCCGGAGCGTCCGGCCTCGTCTACGGCATCCGCCTGCTGCAGGCGCTTCAGGAAGTCGCAGTGGAAACCCACTTGGTGATGACGCGCACCGCGGAAGTGACGCTGGCGCACGAGACGTCCATGAAGGTGGCCGATGTCCAGGCGCTGGTCGGGCGCACGAATCGCGCAGACGATCTCGCAGCCACCGTCTCGAGCGGCTCGTTCTTCTCACTCGGCATGATGGTCGCCCAGTGCTCGATGCGCAGCCTGGGCGAGATCGTGGCCGGGAGCGCGCCACTCCGATGGCGCTCCTGGGATATGTAGTCACCAGGAAGAGCGCCATCGGAGTGGCACGCTCGCAGCGGTCCCGGAAGTGCTAGGCGGGCACCGGGGTCCCCTCGACGACGCGGGCGATCTCCTCCTCGATCAGCGAGGGGAACGTCGCCTTCATCAGGGTCACGACGGCCGCGCGGTCCTTGGCGTCTGGAACCACGCCGAGACAGACCGCATAGACGCCGAGATTGCCCACGGCGGCCCGCATGCGTTTCTCCACCGGTCGGTCGCGGTCGGCCGGCGGGGCGTGCAGGCTGGCGAGTTGCAACTGCTCGGCATGCTCGGCGGCGAGTTCGGCATCGGCGACCCGGCGGCGTACCGCGTCGACTGTCTCCGGCAGGACCTGCGGCCACGGTCGGTCCTTGAGCAGGCGGCGCATCCGGCGCAGCGGACCCACCACGTCGGCCTGCCACGCCTCGCTTGCCTTCAGGATGACCCGCAGCCGGTCGGCGGTGAGGGTCGGGCGGCCCGATGCGCCCAGCCAGCAGCAGAACAGCAGCACGTTGACGTCGCAGCCGCGGCGTTCCTGCAGGTCGAGGCAGGCCTCGGACACGCCCTCGCCGGCATAGAGCTCGAGCGAGAAATTCCAGAACGGATGGGGGAGAAAATCGGACAACGGTATGACTTCCCAAGGGCGGGGCGAAGGGGTACACGGCGCAGGGCGGCGTGGCTAGCCCGCGGGACGAGTACGTCGAGCATGAGCAATCCGCCATCGGAGCCGTTGGATACCGAGGCCATTAAGGCCAAGCTGGAGGCGTTGAGGACCGAGCACCGCGACCTCGACGAGGTGATCGAGCGCCTGGTCGAGAAACCGCCGTTCGACCAGCTGCAGCTGCAGCGCCTGAAGAAGCGCAAGCTCGGCCTCAAGGACCAGATCATCAAGCTGGAGAGCCAGCTCATCCCCGACATCATTGCCTGAAGGACGCGCACGAAACTCCGATGGCCAGACCAAGAGCCAAGACCACGCCGCCGAAGCCGCGTCCGCCCAAGCCCCGTCCGCCCAAATCCCGCCCGCTCGTCGGCCTGATCATGGGCAGTCAGTCCGACTGGGCGACCATGCGTCACGCGGCCGAGACCCTGGAAGCGCTCGGCGTGCCGTTCGAAGCACGCATCGTATCGGCCCATCGCACGCCGCGCCGCATGATGTCCTATGCCGCCGCCGCCAAGGGGCGCGGCCTCAAGGTGATCATCGCCGCTGCCGGCGGGGCGGCGGCATTGCCGGGCATGACGGCCTCGATGACGCCGCTGCCGGTGCTCGGCGTGCCGATCGAGAGCGCCGCGCTGAAGGGCCAGGACAGTCTTCTTTCCATCGTCCAGATGCCGGCCGGAATCCCGGTCGGCACGCTTGCGATCGGCCGTTCCGGCGCGGTCAACAGTGCCCTTCTGGCGGCCAGCATCGTCGGTCTTGGCGATGCCAAAATCATGGCGGCGATCGAACGACAGCGGGCTCGGCAGACTGCTGCCGTCGCCCGCACGCCGGCTGACGACCCGGTTGCCCCGCATCGCTGAAGATGAAGACGCCTCGGATCATTCCGCCCGGGTCGACCATCGGCATCCTGGGCGGCGGCCAGTTGGGCCGCATGACGGCGTTGGCCGCCGCCCAGCTGGGCTACCGCTGCCAGGTCTATTCCCCGGACGAGCATTCGATCGCGGGCGACGTGGCCGCCGGCCACGTGCGCCGCGCCTACGACGATGTCGAGGCGCTTCGCAGCTTCGCGGGTCAGGTCGACGTCATCACCTACGAGTTCGAGAACGTCCCGGAAGCGGCCGTCGCTACCTGTCTCGAGGTCAAGCCGGTGCGCCCCGGGGTCAAGCCGATCCACGTCGCCCAGCACCGGCTGCGGGAGAAGCAGTTCTTCGCCGCGCTCGGCATCGGTACAGCCGCCTGCCAGCCGGTGCGGAGCAAGACCGAACTGGCGACTGCCACCCTGCTGCCCGGCATCCTCAAGACCTGCCAGGAAGGCTACGACGGCAAGGGGCAGGCGCGAGTGACTGACCGGGCGTCGCTGGCCGCGGCCTGGGAGAAGCTCGGCCGGTGCGAGTGCATCCTCGAGGCGGTCGTCGATTTCCAGTGCGAGGTCTCGGCCATCGTCGCGCGCGGCCTCGACGGGGCGATGCGCTGCTTCCCCATAGGGCTCAACGATCATCGCGACGGCATCCTGCGCACGACCACGGTTCCCGCCGACCTTCCAGCCGACGTACTGGCGACGGCCGAGCGCTTCGGGCTCGCGTTGGCGCGCGGCCTCGATCTCGTCGGGCTGGTCGCGCTCGAGATGTTCGTCACGCGCGACGGTACGGTGCTCGCCAACGAGATGGCGCCGCGGCCGCACAATTCAGGCCACTGGACGATCGACGCCTGTGCGACCAGCCAGTTCGAGCAGCTGGTGCGCGCCATCTGCGGGCTGCCGCTGGGACCGGTCGACGTGATGGCGCCGTCGCGCATGGAGAACCTGATCGGCGCGGAGGCGAACGACTGGCCGCGCTATCTCGCCGATCCGTCAGCCAGGCTGCATCTTTACGGCAAGGCGTCGGCGCGCCCCGGCCGCAAGATGGGTCACGTCACCTACGTGCAGCCCGCTGGGTCGTGCCGCCGGTCCACGATCTGACCTGCGATTTCAGCTTCTCGATCTTCATGACGTCGTCGATCCGCCGGTCGAGGAAGGCCCAGGTCGCTTCGCTGCCCGGCGAACGGTCACTCAGCCAGTACAGCAGCGTCGCCGAGTAGACGCCGGCCAGGGTCGCCCGCTTGGTATAGAAGTTGAAGTCGGTGCTGGTGTCGCCGGCGGCGTACCACATCGCATCGACCGTCTTGTACAGCAGCTTGAGCGCCAGCCCGGCGTTGAAAGGCAGGGAGAGCGCCGCCAGCGCGCGGCGGGCCGCCTCACGGTCGCCAGCGTGGCGCTCGAGCCGGATGCGCACCGCCGCCTTGATGCGGTCGCGGATCTTGAGGCTGGCCGCCCCCTCCTTCACCATGTCCTCGACCGTGCGCTGGTCGGCGCGCTCGCTGGCGAAGGTCAGGACCTGCATCGCGCCGCCGGGGAACAGCCGGTCGGCCTCGCCGGCCGGCAGCTCGAGCTGGCGCGCCGCCGCCGCCATGGCTGTGCGCGACCATCCCTCGAAGGCCGCCTCGGCAGCGACGGCGTCGGCCAGCCGGTCGCGCAGGGCCGCATCGGGATCGGGCGCAGACGCGCAATTCGGGCTGTTTTCCAGGCTCATGAGGCGAAATATAGGCGCCGGAGCGGGGCTTCCCAAGGGTTCTGCCCTGTGATACCTACCCCGCCTCTGAATTGCCCCCGGAGCCGTTTCCGGGGCGCCCGGCCATGCATGGAAGGAAGCGACCGAAGTGCAAGTACTCGTTCGTGAGAACAACGTCGATCAGGCGCTGCGCGTCCTCAAGAAGAAGATGCAGCGCGAGGGGATCTTCCGCGAGATGAAGCTCCGCCGCAACTACGAGAAGCCCTCCGAGCGCCGCGCGCGCGAGCGCGCCGAGGCGATCCGCCGGACCCGCAAGCTGATGCGCAAGCGCATGGAGCGCGAGGGCTACTAGCCCTTCCCCGACTCGTCAGGCGCCGACGAAAACGAAAGGTCCCTCGCTACGCTCGGGATGACACTCTTGATGTCATCGCGGGCGCAGCGAGGGACTTTTTTCATTCTCCTCCCCACGCATCGCGTGGGGAGGTGTCGCCGTCATACGGCGACGGAGGGGTCAGGAATCGTGCTCACGTGGACCGCGGGCGTCCCGCCGGCTCATAATTGTCATGAGCAGGCGGGACGCCCGCGGTCCGGATGAGAGCATGACCCCTCCGTCCGCGAAGACGCGGACACCCCAGCGAAGGAAGCGGTCAGTTCAGCCCGTACAGCCGGGCGACGTTGTCGTGCACGATCTTCTTCTGCACGCTCGAAGAGAAGCCGGCGAGATTCTGCTTCAGGGTCTCGCGCGAGTTCGGCCAGATGCAATCGGGATGCGGGTAGTCGGCGCCCCAGATGATATTGTCCTCGCCGATCAGCGGAACGATCGGCTCGAGGTACTTGTCCTGCTGGTAGGTGACGTAGCCCTGGCGACGGAAGTAGTCGCTGGGCTTCATCGTGAATCCGAGGTCGCGCGCGCGGTCGTGATACTCCGTGTCGAGGCGATCGAACACATAGGGCAGCCAGGTCACGCCCGACTCGCCCAGCACGAAGTTGAAGTCGGGATATTTGTGGCAGGCGCCGGAGGCGAGCAGCGAGACCAGCACCTCCATCGTGTCGAGCTGGAACAGCGCCGACCGGACGAGCCGCCACTGGGTGAAATACTTCTTCTCCATCTCCGGCGTGTCGGGCGCGCGCACCGCCTTGAAGCCGGTCGAATGGAAGGAGATCGGGAACCTGCACTCGGCGGCGGCCTCCCACAGCGGATACCATTCATGCTGGTACATCGGGATGGACATGCGCTTGAAGGCGAGGTCGCCGCCCTTCAGGCCCATCCTGGCGCAGCGCCGCACCTCGGCCGCGGCGGCAGCCGGATCGGTGTTGGGGATGATGGCCAGCGGAAAGACGCGGTTGGGATCGGAGCGCCTGGCGAAGTCGGCCGCCCAGTCGTTGTAGCGCGCATTGACCCACACGCGCAGGTCTGCGTCGTCGATCAGGTCGTTGACCATCAGGCAGCCGTAGATGATCTCCTTCTCGAGACCGTCACGGTCGAGATCGGCTATGCGCAGCTCGGGGGTGGTCGGGCGCGGCTGGGCGCCCGGGTAGCTGTTCCATTCGAAGCCCGCGTCCTTCATCTCGTCGACATGGCCGAACGAGCCCTTGGTGTAGGGCAGGAAGCCCGGACCGACGCCGTTCCACATGCCGCGATCCTTGTCGTCGACGAACCAGTGCTGGCCGTCGTTGCGCTCCTCCACGCGCGGCGCCAGCTTCTTCCACTTGGCCGGCGCCTGCGACGACCAGAGATCGGTCGGGCAGTAGGTCAGGTCGATGTGATTGTCACCGGAGATGAGCTTGTGATCCATGGCGCGGTCCCTCGGTCGTCAGCGGATTGCCAGGGCGTGGCCCGTATGCTGACATGCTACGGGTCTCCCCGGGGAAGCCAAGCGCTAGTTCATGCCCCGTTCGCGGGGCGGACGGCACTATCGGCCGTCTTCGACGAACGAAACGACGAACAGGCGCACCGCTGCGATCCTGAGGGTCATAACCGTCCCGCCTCCTCCCGCTCTTCCAGATAGGCCCTGATGCGGGCCTTCCCCAGATGCTTCGCCCAACCGAGCGGTGTGCTGCCCCACAGCTTGTCGGCAATGTCGATCCGGGCGCCGTACAAAATCAGCAACTCCATGAACTCGACATCGTCGCCGAGCACCGCCTGGTGAACCGCGAGGCAGTGCCGATGGACTGGCATGAAGCCATTGGGATCGGCGCCGCGATCGACAGCAATGCTCACCGCCTCCCTCTGCCGGTTTATGGCGGCAAGGCCGAAAGCTTCCTGCACCTCCTCGGCCGACGCCCGCGCCAGCAGATCCGGCAGCAGGTCGGTCCGTCCCAACGCGGCGGCGATCGCGGCCGACATCTCCAGTCCCCCGGCCAGCAGCCGGTGGATCGGCTCGAGCTCGCAATGCGCGAGCGTCATGACGATCGCATGCTGCGTCGGCGTTGCACCTGCTGCCATCAGCAGGTCGACCAGGGGGGCCTGCAGGGCCTGCTCCTTGGCCGGCGAGCTGGTCATGACCAACTCGAGCGCATAATCGAGGTCGGGCTTGTCGACGCCACGCTCGATCATGACGCGCGCGACCTCGACCATATTGGCCGGCATGCGCTCGATGAGCGTCGGGTTGTTGGCGATGAACCAGAACAGCCGCGGGTCGCGGAAATACTGCAGCCGCTTCGCCGCGCGATAGCACTCGGGCTCGACGATGTTCTCCCGGAGCAGGCGCGGCTCGGCATCGAGCAGGCGCGCGAGTCTGGTCGCATCGCCCTCGTGGATGGCCGCCACGGCCACGCGGAAGGACGGGTCGCGAATGACCGGCCGAGCGAGCAGATCGATGATCGCGGCCCTGTCCCTGCCCTCGCCCGCACGCGCCAGCTCAAGGGCCGGCCGGCCCTTGCTGTCCGGCTGCCATTCGAGCGCTTCGCCGCGGATCAGCCGCTCGACCAAGGCCAGGGGACCGCGCGCGGCGGCAGCATGCAGCGCGGTCTCGCCCGCACTGTCGGATCTTGGATTGGCGCCAGCGACGAGCAAGGCATCGACGATGGCGAGCCGGGCCTCGTCAGATGCGCCGCTGGCGCAGGCCTGCCATAGCGCGCCGCCGGCGCCGCGCGGCGCTTCGTCGACAGAGGCGCCCTCTGCCAGCAGGCGCCGGACGGCAGCAACGTCGCCCACCCGCGCCGCTACGACGAGCGGCGGAAGCGGTGCCGGCCGCTCGCCGACGCGCAGCTCAGCGACGCCGCGGATCAGCGCCGCCCAGGTCTTGAATCCGTACTCGAACGCCAGCAGCCGCTGCGCCTCGGCGAGGCCGAGCCGCCTGTCCTTGGCCAGGCGCCTGGCCTCCTTGCGCAGATGTTCCTTGGAGGGGCGTGCTGGCAGCGCGCGAACTGGCTCGACGGACATGATTCTCCCTTTCCCGAACGCCCGATGTCCGCTCACGGGCAGGAAAGGTCGAATGACCGAAAGGCTGGCATGAGGCGGGCTGAGCCCTCCCCGCGGGCAGGTTGGCCGCCTCGATCGGCCAGGATGGCACTATGCCCGGCGGAATGGGTCTTGCAAGCCCTTCGCGTGAAGTTGGCGATGGCCGTTACAGCGCTTTCCTGAGAACCGCGGCCTTGGCACAGTGGCGTCATGGCCAAGCATCCCTACACCATCATCCGTGGCGGCAAGCTCCTGGACATCGCCAGGCGCAGTGCCGCTCCCGCCGACATCCTGATCAAGGGCGACACGGTAGCGGAGATCGGTCGACCGGGCCTCGCCGCGCCCGCGGGCTCCACGACCATCGATGCCGCCAATCGCCTGATGCATCCCGGGCTGGTTAACGCGCACACGCACGGGCCGGGCAACCTCGGCAAGGGCATGGGCGATCTGTGGCCGCTCGAGCTGCTGCTGACGGCGAGCCCGTGGATCGGCGGTGGCCGCACGATCGAGGACAAGTACCTGTCGGGCCTGATCGGTGCCTGCGAGATGGTGCTGAAGGGCTGCACCGCCGCCTACGATCTCGCCGCCGAGTTCCCCCTGCCCACAGTCGACGGCCTGTCGGCGATGGCCAGGGCCTACGAGGAGGTCGGCATGCGCGCCGTGCTGGCGCCGATGGTCGCCGACCTGACTTTCTTCGAGGCGATCCCCGGCCTGATGGAGCGCCTCTCGCCGGCGCTGCAGAAGGAGGTCGAGAGCTACCGCCTGGCGCCATGGAAGGCGACGACGAAGCAGATGCGTAAGGCCTTCCGGAAGTGGCCGTTCGAGAAGGTGACGCTCGCGGTCGCGCCGACCATCCCGCACCATTGCACCGACGCTTTCATGATCGCCTGTCGCGATCTCGCGCGCGAGTTCGACCTCGGCATTCACAGCCACGTCGCCGAATCCAAGGTCCAGGTGGTGGCAGGCTACAAGCGCTACGGCACCACGCTCGCCGCCCACATGGACTCGCTCGGCCTGGTCAACGAGCGCTTCACCGTGGCGCACGGGGTCTGGCTCGACGCCGACGACATGAAGCGGCTCGGCGATCGCGGCGCCTCGGTAGCGCACAATCCCGGCTCCAACATGCGGCTGGGCAACGGGCTCGCCGACATGCGCGGCATGCTCTCCGCCCGGATCAATGTCGGCATCGGCACCGACGGCGCAAACTGCGCCGACAATCAGAACATGTACGAGGCGATGCGGCTCGCTTCCTTCACCTCGAAGGTCCAGGGCCCCGACTGGCAGCGCTGGATCACCACGGCAGAGACCTTGCGCGCCGCCACAGAAGGCGGCGCCCGCGCGCTCGGTCTCGACAAGCAGATCGGACGGATCGCACCGGGCTACAAGGCCGACATTGTCTTCCTCGACCTGCACCACATCAACTGGATCCCGACCAACGACCCGGTCAATGCCCTGGTGCACACCGAGGATGGCAGCGCCGTCCATTCCGTGATGATCGGCGGCCGCATGATCGTCGAGGATCACAAGCTGCTCACGGTCGACCTCGCGAAGCTCGCCGCCAAGGCGGAGGAGTCGCGCGTGCGGCGGGAGAAGATCACGGCGCCGGCGAAGAAGCTCTACCAGCGCCTGGAGAAGGTCGTCGGCACCTTCTGCCCCGGCCTCGCCAAGGCGCCGCTGCACATCCACCGCTACGGCGCCAGCCATCACGCGCATTGACGCTGGGAGCGCGCCACTCCGATGGCGCTCTTCTTGTCTATCGCAGATCCTGTGAGCGCCATTGGACCAGTGCACTCCCAGCACATGAGTTCTTCTCAATCAGCGTTCTGATCGAAGGCGAAGCGGGAGCCATCGGAGGGCGGGCGTTCCATCAGCCAGTGGATCTCGGTTTCACCGGCAACAACGAAACCGTGGCGCCGATAGAGCGTGCCCACCGGATTCCATTTGAGGTACTCCAGCCTCACCGGCAGCGACGTGGCGTCGCTGAGCCGCAGGCAATGGCGCAGAATGCGGCTGCCCAGCCCGAGGCGCTGGAACTCCGGAAGCAGGTAGAATTCGCCGAAGCGGACGTGCGTCGCCAGCCGCATCAGCGACACGGTGCCGACCGCCCGCTCGCACCACAGGATGCGGGCGAACGGTTTCTCCTCGAAGCGCTCGCGATGCAGCCGCCTCTGCAGCGCCACGTCCCAGCCCCACCGTGCCTCGATGTAGGGCCGCATCGCGGCGCGCTTGACGTCGAACGACCAGGCGAGCGCCCGTTCGTCCCGCCCCAAGGCGACGAACCGCACATCGGGCGGCAGGTCGGGCAAATGGAGGCGCGCGGCGTCCGTCATCCGGACTGACGTCGATCGACCAGGTCGAGGATCGCCGCCTCGAGTTCCGGCACGTCAGTCACGACGGCGTCCGGTTCCTCGGCCGGACTGCGCGGACGCTGGCGTCGGTGACGCCCGCCGCGCAACTGTATCGCCGCCATGCCCAGCGCCTTGGCCGGCACGATATCGTTGTCGATGCGGTCGCCGACCATGATGCACTCGTCCGGCGCCACGCCGAGCGCCTCCGCAGCAGTCAGGAACGCGCGTGGATCGGGCTTGCTGAAACCGGTCACGCCGCTCAGGCCGTGATGGCTGAACAGGCCGTCGACGCCGGCACGTCCGAGCTTGTCGCGCGCCCGTTCAGGTTGGTTGGCGACGATGCCGAGGACCAGCCCGCGCTGGTGCAGGCGGTGCAGAAGCCCGTCGATGTCGGGTCGCAACTGGAACACCTCGAGATTTCCCACCATCGCACGCACCCGCTGGCGAACTCGCGCGATCGTCGGCGGATCGCCGCCGCACAGCGTCTCCACCATGTGGGCATAGGCATCGGCCGCGAACGCGGCGACCGCCGCCTCCGAAGCCTCGTCGATCGCGGCCTGGTCGACGCGAATGCCCTCGAGCCCGCAGGCCGAGGCGATCGCACCGTCGACGGCGCTCTCCCAGGCAAACTCGAGGTCGATTGGCCCGCCGACATCGAACAGAACAGCACGAAATGGCATGCCGGATGATCGCCGATCGCGGCAGCGTTCCGCTACAGGAGCTTGAGGTAGTAGGCCAGCCGATCGTCGGGTGGGGAGTCGGAGCCGTGATCCGCCGACAGGACGAAAACGAACCCCATCGCCTCGTAGAATCGCCGGGTCCGCTGGTAGGGCTCGTAAGGGTCGTCGGGATGCAGGGTCATGACGAACAGGTGCTTCACACCCTCGTTCCTGAGCTGCCCTTCGACCCGCTCGACGAGTGCCCGGCCAGCCCCTACGCGGTGATGGTCGGGATCGACGCCCAGCCAGTAGATCTCCGCGCTGGCCGCTGCGTGCCGCTTGACCAGCAGCAGTCCCACCCCCTGCCCATCGCGATGCGCCACCCAGCTCTCGAGTGCCTCCGCCCGTTCCGCATAGTGCCGATTGGACTCCGGGCGGCCGAACCACTGCGGCAGGCGCGCCGTCAGGGCTTCGATCAGCGCACGCCGCCGCCCTGGTTTGGCCTCCCGGGCAATCTCGACGGCCATCCCATATCCGGCCTAGTGCGCCGAACCTTCCAGCGCCTTGACGATGCTCTCGCACATCACCTTGGCGTCGGCGAACAGCATCATCGTGTTGTCGCGGAAGAACAGCTCGTTGTCGACGCCGGCATAGCCCGAGGCCATGCCTCGCTTGACGAACAGCACGGTCTGCGCCCGCTCGACGTCGAGGATCGGCATGCCGTAGATCGGGCTCGCCGGATCGGTCTTGGCGGCCGGATTGGTAACGTCGTTGGCGCCGATCACGAAGGCCACGTCGGTGGAGGCGAAGTCGCGGTTGATGTCGTCGAGCTCGAAGACCTCGTCGTAGGGCACGTTGGCCTCGGCCAGCAGCACGTTCATGTGGCCGGGCATGCGGCCGGCCACCGGGTGGATGGCGTAACGCACCTCGACGCCTTCCTTCTTCAGGAGGTCGGCCATCTCGCGCAGCGCATGCTGGGCCTGCGCGACCGCCATGCCGTAACCCGGGACGATGATCACCGACTGAGCGTTCTTCATCAGGAAGGCGGCATCGTCGGCCGAGCCTGCCTTGACCGGCTTGTCGGACTTGGCGTGGGGTGCGCCGGCGGCCGAGGAGTCGGTGCCGAAGCCGCCCAGGATCACGTTGAAGATCGAGCGGTTCATGCCCTTGCACATGATGTAGCTCAGGATCGCGCCCGACGAGCCGACCAGCGCCCCGGTGACGATCAGCGCCGTGTTGCCCAGGGTGAAGCCGATGCCGGCCGCGGCCCATCCCGAATAGGAATTGAGCATCGACACGACCACCGGCATGTCGGCGCCGCCGATCGGCAGGATCAGCAGGAAGCCCAGCGCCAGCGACAGCACGATCAGCAGGATGAAAGTTATGGGATGGCCGCGCAGCGCGAACCACACCAGCAGCACCACCAGGACGATGCCGATCAGGGCATTGAGCGGATGCTGACCGCGGAACACCAGGGGCGCTCCGGAGACCAGGCCCTGCAGCTTGGCGAAGGCCACCACCGATCCGGTGAAGGTGATGGCGCCGATCACGGTGCCGAGCCCCATCTCGATCAGGCTGTGCGGCTTGATCTTGCCGGGCATGCCGATGCCGAACGCCTCGGGCGACACGAATGCGGCGGCGGCGACGAACACCGCCGCCAGTCCGACCAGCGAATGGAACGCAGCGACCAGCTGCGGCAGGGCCGTCATCTGGATGCGCATGGCGACAACCGCGCCGATCGCGCCGCCGACGATCAGGCCGACAATGATCAGCCAGGGCGAGACCACGCCCGGCGTCGCCACGGTAACGCCGATCGCCACCGCCATGCCGACGATGCCGTAAAGGTTGCCGCTGCGCGCCGTCTCCGGCGAGGACAGGCCGCGCAGGGCCATGATGAAGCAGATGGCCGCGACCAGATAGCCGTAAGCCGCGATTTCCTGGGTGATCATTCCGACTCTTCCCCCTGCCCGCGCCTACTTCCGGCCCGGCTTCTTCTTGAACATCGCCAGCATGCGATGCGTGACGATGAAGCCGCCGAAGATGTTGACCGCCGCCAGGATCACCGCGATGGCGCCGAAGAACTGGGCAGCACCCAAGCCCCTCAGGCCGGCCGCCAGCAGCGCGCCGACAATGATCACCGACGACACCGCATTTGTGACCGCCATCAGCGGCGAATGCAGCGCCGGCGTCACCCGCCACACCACGTAGTAGCCGACGAAGCAGGCCAGGGCGAAGATGGTGAGCAGCGAGACGAACGGCATGTGGCCGTCCGGGATCGACACGGCCCCCTGCGCCGCCAGATCGGTGATCTGCTGCGCCACCGCCTTGAGGCTGGTCGCCAACTCCTGAGCCTGGCTGGCGAGCTTGGACGCCTCGCCGGCTACTTTATCGTCCATGGTCAGCTCCCAATCCCAAATGTCGCCCCGTGCGAATTGTCATGCTCTTCCGGACCGCGGGCATCTCGCCTGCTCAAGCTCATGAGCGGGCGAGACGCCCGCGGTCCGGAAGAACATGATCCGCAAATCCATCCTCACGCCTGGGCCAGCGACGGGTGCACGACCTGGCCGTCCCGAGTCACCAGGGTGCCCTTCACGACCTCGTCGGCGGTGTCGATCTTGAGCGCCTTGGTATCCTTGTCGATCATCGGCGTGATGAAGTTCAGGAGGTTGCGCGCGAACAGCGACGAGGCGTCGGTCGGCAGCTCGCCCGGCAGGTTGGCCGGGCCGACGATCTTGACGCCGAACTTCTCGACCGTCTTGCCAAACTCCGACAGCGGGCAGTTGCCGCCCTGCTCGACCGCCATGTCGACGATTACCGAGCCCGGCTTCATCGTCCTGACCATGTCCTCGCTCACCAGCACCGGCGCCTTGCGGCCCGGGATCAGGGCGGTGGTGATGACGATGTCCTGGCTCTTGATGTGCTCTGCGACCAGGGCCGCCTGCTTGGCGCGATACTCCGCGCTCATCTCCTTGGCGTAGCCGCCGGCGGTTTCAGCCGCCTTGAATTCCTCGTCCTCGACGGCGATGAACTTGGCGCCGAGCGACTGGACCTGCTCCTTGGTCGCCGGCCGGACGTCGGTCGCGGTCACGATCGAGCCCAGGCGGCGGGCGGTGGCGATGGCCTGCAGGCCGGCGACACCGACGCCCATGATGAAGGAGCGCGACGGCGCCAGCGTGCCGCCGGGCGTCATCATCTGCGGCAGGATGCGGCCGAAATGGTTGGCCGCCAGCAGCACCGACTTGTACCCGGCAAGGTTGGCCTGCGAGCTCAGGATATCCATCGACTGGGCACGGGTGATGCGCGGGATCAGCTCGAGCGCGAACGAGGTGACGCCGCCCGCCGCCAGGGCCTGCACCAGGTCGCGATTGGTGAGCGCCGACAGGGGCGCCATCAGCACCTGGCCGCTGCGCAGGAGCGCCATCTCGTCGGTGCCTTCCGCCGCCGACATCGGCCGCTGGATCTTGAAGATTACGTCGGCGGCGGAGGCTGCCGCGGCCGCATCCGGCACGATCGTTGCACCGGCTTCGGCGTAGGCCTCGTCGGTATAGGCGGCGGCCGTGCCAGCTCCAGCCTCGACCATGATCTCCGCCACCCCCAGTCCCTTCAGCTTCTTCACGGTCTCGGGCGTCGCCGCCACGCGGGTTTCGTGCGGCCGGCGTTCTTTGAGAATGGCGATTTTCATGGAGAGCTTTGGATCTGTTGGTGGCCGACGGAGGGATTGGGTGCGCCGCACCATGCACAGCGACCCTCTCTTTGCCAAGCCGGTTTTTCGCCGCGCGGCGCAAGCATTTACCGCCTGCAGCCAACCGGTGATACTGCGCCCATGCACCCGCGTCCCGTCATCCTGACAGGCTTCACCTTCACCAGGCTGGCCCTGGCCACCTTGTCCGAGCGCTACGACATCGCCGGCCACATGGACCGGCCCGATCCGGCGCTCGTGCCGGCCGACGCCCGGCCGCACGTCCAGGCGCTGGTCACCACCGGCAGCACCGGCGCCTCCGATGCGCTGATGGCCGCCATGCCGCGCCTGTCGCTGATCTGCTGCTACGGCACCGGCTACGAGCGCATCGACATCGAGGCGGCGCGCCGGCGCAACATCATGGTCACGCATGGCGCCGACGCCAACGCGCCCGACGTGGCCGAGATGGCCGTCGGAATCCTGCTCGCCTCGACGCGCCGCATCGCCCGCGCCGACAGGATGATCCGCCGGGGCGACTGGACCAAGCGCATCCCGCACCGATTTGGCCCGGTCGCCGGCCTGACCGGCGGCAAGCTCGGCATCCTGGGCCTCGGCGCCATCGGCATGGAGTTCGTCAAGCGCATCAAGGGATTCGATGTCGAGATCGGCTACTGCAACCGCACGAAACGCAGCGACGTCGACTTCGCCTACTTCCCCGACGTCATCGCGCTGGCGACATGGGCCGACTACCTGATCGTCTGCCTGCGCTCCGACGCCTCCAACCGCCACATCATCAATGCAGAAGTGCTGAAGGCGCTCGGCCCGCGCGGCCATCTGGTCAATATCAGCCGCGGCTGGGCGGTCGACGAGGCCGCCCTCGCCGACGCCCTGCGCAACAACGTGATCGAGGGCGCCGCCCTCGACGTGTTCGACGAGGAGCCCTACACGGGCAAAGAGCTGCTGCCACTCGAAAATCTGGTGATGACGCCGCATTTCGGCGGCGGCACCGAGCACGCCCAGCACCGCATGACGTCCCTGGTGCGCCAGAACCTCGATGCCCACTTCGCCGGCAAGCCGGTCGTGTCGCCGCTGCCCGAGCTGCGCGACATGGCGGCGATGACGGTGGGGCGGTTGCGGTAGACGCTGGGAGCGCGCCACTCCGATGGCGCTCTTCTTGTTGATTACACACCCCATGAGCGCCATCGGAGTGGCGCGCTCCCAGCAATGATCCTTCGTCACCCGACAAGCATCACACCGGCGAGTCCCTCCCCACAACAACCTTCGGCCCGACATCGCGGAACGGCGCCGCGAACCAGACATCGTAGTAGGCGCGCAACGCCGACGGGTAGCGGCGCAGCTCGGTCAGGATGCTGTAGGCGGCGCCGACGTCGCGGGCTTCGAAGCCCCAGGCATCGATGCCGACGTTGCGCGTCATGTAGAGCGCCCGCACCAGGTGGAAGCGCTGCGAGACGATCATCAGGCGCTTCTGCCCGTAGATGTCGCGGGCGCGCATCACGGAGTCCCATGTGCGCCAGCCGTCGAAATCATTGTAGATGACCTCGCTCGGAACGCCGCGCTCGACCAGGCCGGCGCGCATCGCGGTCGGCTCGTCGTTGATGGCGTCACGGCTGCCGCTCACGATCAGGTATTTCACCTTGCCGGCCTTCCACAGCGCGGCTGCCGCATCGAGACGGTAGACAAAATAGCGGTTGGGACCGCCCTCCGGTCCGATCGCCGCGGTCCCCAGGACCAGTGCCGTCTCGATGGCCGGTGCCTTCGCGATGTCGGAGAACAGGCGTGCATCCGCGAGAGGTTCGAGGCGCCGTTCGGCGACCCAGGCCAACAGGACGACGGCAAGAACCAACGCGCCGCAGGAGAGCAGTGCGTAGAGGATCAACCGCACGCCGCCCGCCTTGCTGCGGGGCGCGCGGGTCTGTAAGGCATCGCCATGCCGCGCCTGTCCACTGCCGAAGCCACCGTCCACTCCCTCCTGCGCCACGGTCTCGACACGGTCTACGCGCTGCCCGGGGTGCACAACGATCCGCTGTTCGATGCGTTCTACCATGCAGCCGACCGCCTCCGGGTGATCCATCCCCGCCACGAGCAGACGGCCGCCTACATGGCGCTGGGCGCGGCCCTGGTCACCGGCAAGCCGCAGGCCTTCGCCGTGGTGCCGGGACCGGGCCTGCTCAACGCCGGCGCCGCCTTGCTGACGGCGTACGGCATGAATGCGCCGGTTGTGGGGCTGGTCGGACAGATCCCGCAAACCGACATCGACAAGGGCCACGGCCATCTGCACGAGATCCACGACCAGCTCGGCCTGATGCGCCACATCACCAAGTGGGCGGAGCGCATCCGCAGCCCGCAGGAGGCGCCGGGCCTCGTCACCCAGGCGATCTGGCAAGCGACCACCGGCCGGCCGCGGCCGGTGGCGCTGGAATGCGCGCTCGACACCTGGGCCAGGCGAGCCGAGGTCACCCTGACCGACGCACCGCTGCCACCTCCTTCAGAAGCGATCGACGACGAGGCGATCACCGCCGCCGCCAAGGTCCTGGGAACGGCCGAGCGACCGATCATCGTGGTCGGCGGCGGCGCCCTCGATGCCAGCGCCGAGGTGATCCGCATCGCCGAGCTGCTCGAGGCGCCGGTCAGCTCCTATCGCCGCGGCCGCGGCGTGGTGCCGAGCTCGCATCGCCTCGCCGTCGACATGCCGATCGGCCATCGCCTGTGGAAGGACGCCGACGCCGTACTGGCGATCGGCACGCGTTTCCTGATTCAGAACGGCAGCTGGGGCATCGACACCAATCTCAAGGTCGTGCGGCTCGACGTCGATCCCGACGAGCACGACCGCATGCGCAAACCCGACGTGGCGCTGGTCGGCAACGCCGCACCGCAGTTGCGCGCCCTGATCGATGCCCTGCCCAAGTACAACCGACCACGTCCCTCGCGCGCCCTGGAGCTCGAGAAGCATCGCGCCTGGCTGGCCGAGCGGCTGTCACGTCTCGAGCCGCAGCTCTCCTTTCTGCAGGCGATCCGCCGCGCCCTGCCTGAGGACGGCATCTTCGTCGACGAGGTCTCGCAGATTGGCTTCGCCTCGCGTGTGGCCCTGCCGATCGAGCATCCGCGCACCTTCCTGTCGCCGGGCTACCAGGACAATCTCGGCTGGGGCTACGGCACCGCGCTCGGCGCCAAGGCGGCGATGCCGCACAGGAAGGTGCTGGCGATCGCCGGCGACGGCGGCTTCATGTACCAGGTGGGCGAGCTCGCCACGGCGGCACGCCACAACCTCGCCGTCGTCGTGGTGGTATTCGACAACGGCGCCTTCGGCAACGTGAAGCGCATCCAGCAGGAACGCTACGGCAACCGTCTGATCGCCTCGGACCTGCAGAACCCCGACTTCGCCAGGCTGGCCGACAGCTTCGGCATCGCGAGCTTCAAGGCACACGAAGCGAAGCAGCTCGAGGACGCCCTGCACAAAGCCTTCGCCCTCGACGCGCCCGCCCTCGTCTGGGTCCCGCACGGCGACATGCCGAGCCCGTGGGACCTGATCCTGATGCCCAGAGTTCGCTGAATGCGCTCTTTCGGACCGCGGGCGTCTCGCCCGCTCACGAGAAGTGCGGGCGAGACGCCCGCGGTCCGCATGAACTGCTCTACAGTACAGGCGGCACGAAGCCGCCGAACGCCATCTCGAGCAACTGCGCGAACTGGATCGTCGTGG
The DNA here is from genome assembly GCF_050185545.1 of Reyranella sp. Classification (GTDB taxonomy): domain Bacteria; phylum Pseudomonadota; class Alphaproteobacteria; order Reyranellales; family Reyranellaceae; genus Reyranella. Next base: position 25,120 of record NZ_JBFWZI010000071.1, read on the forward strand.
TGTCCTCGAGGTAGGGCCCGATGATCTGCACGCCGATTGGCAGTCCGGTATCGGTACGCCCGATCGGCGCCACGGTCGCCGGCAGTTGGCCGCCGGTGGCGAGACCCGCCCAGACGATGTTGCTGTTGTAGGGCTGACTCTTGCCATCGACGTCGAGCCGGCGGGCGCTCGGCTCGCCATGATCGTGTTTGAACGCCACGGTCGGCATCACCGGGCAAAGGACGACGTCCCACTGCTTGAACAGCGTCGCCCACTGGCTTTGCAGCCGCGTGCGACCGTTGGACGCCGCTTCCCAGTCGCGCCAGCCGGCATTGGCACTGCGCACGAGGATCGCATCCAGGCTCTGGTTGTCGGGCCCCAGCGTCGCCGCGATCGAACGCATCCGTTCGTAGTACTCGGGCGGACGGCCCTGGGTCATGATCGGGCCGAGCAGGCGCATGTAGTTGCGGGTTGCCTCGGCAAGATCGGGTAGCAGCGAGCTTTGCCGGGCAACGGTGGCCCCTTCCTTGCCGAGGCGATCGGCAAGCTGCGCCAGCGCCGTTCGGATCACCTCGGCCGTGGGACAGAGCGGATGGGTGTCGATCACCAGCACGCGGAAGTCGCGCAGCACGCGATGGCGCGGCCGCGGCAGCACCAGCCGCCAGCCGACGCCTTCGCGCAGCTCATCCGGCCCGGCCATCACGTCGAATGCGAGCGCGATATCCTGGGCGCTGCGCGCCATTGGCCCGACCACGGCCAGGCCATCGCCGGCCGAGGGCAATGCCGGCTGTCGCGGAAAGTTCTGGCCGCGCCTGGGCAGGACGCCATAGGTCGGCTTGTGGGCGAACACGCCGCAATAGTGCGCCGGCGTGCGCAGCGAGCCGCCGATGTCCGAGCCCGCCTCGAGGGACACGTAGCCGGCCGCCAGCGAGGCGGCCGATCCACCCGACGAGCCGCCCGGCGTGCGCTCTATGTCGTAGGGATTGTTGGTGGTGCCGTAGATCGGGTTCGTGGTCTGCCAGTCGGCGAGCGCCACCGGCACGTTGGTCTTGCCCATGATCACGGCGCCCGCGGCCTTCAGGCGTTCGACCACGACAGCATCCTCGGTCGGCCGCCAGTCCTTGAAGGCGGGGATGCCCCAGGTCGTCGGCAGGTCCGCAATGTTGTACGATTCCTTCACCGTCATCGGCAGGCCGAGCAGCGGCCGACGCTCGCCGCGCGCCAGCGCCTGGTCGGCGGCGATCGCCGCCCGACGCGCCCGCTCGAAGTCGCGCACGACCACCGCGTTGATGTGCTTGTCGAGCACCTCGATGCGCGCGATCGCCTGGTCGAGCAGTTCGACCGCCGAGACGCGACGGGCGGCGAGGTCGGCCACCTGCTCGCTGGCGGTGCGATACCCCTTGCCGCCCTCGGGCGGCGGCGGCACGGACGATGCCGCTTGGGCGAATGCGCGCGTCGTCGCAGCGGCGCCCACCGCGGTGACGCCTGCCAGGAAAGCACGCCGGCCGGTCGCGGAGCCGCCTTGCTTGACCGAAGATCCCTTCATCGGAGCCCCTCCCCCGCCTGCATCGCCCGAGCTGAGCCAGCACTCTATGATGCACGCCGGCCAGGCGCCATCCAAGTTGCGGGGCGCTCTTCGCGCCAACCCAAGTGAGCTGGTAGTGACCCTGGCGGACATACGCCGAGAATTCGGCGTCGACTGACCGGATGGGTTTGCCGGTCGTCTTCCTTGAGGCAGCCCGCCGCGAGATCATGGGCGCCGCACGATCCTATGGAGATCAACGTCGAGGACTGGGCAGCTTGTTTCTTGACGAGATGGCCTAGATCGATTCCCACGCGTCCGACTCTCCGCGTCCTCATCGATCTCGCCAACATTGCTACTGATCTTTGCGACCTGTCAGCACCGCCCGGACGACCTGCTCGGGCTTTATGGGCGTCGCATTGAACTCGGCTCGATACATCGACAGGGCGTCGCACACGGCGTTCGCGATGGCAGCGGGCGGGGCGATGGCGCCGCCCTCGCCGACGCCCTTCACGCCGAGGGGATTCAGCGGCGAGGGCGATGTTTGATGCAGCAGCCGGATCGCCGGGCTGTCGCTCGCTCGCGGCAGGGCATAGTCCATCAGCGAACCTGTCAGCAGCTGGCCCTCGCGGTCGTAGACGAACTCCTCGAACAGCGTCCCGCCAATGCCCTGGATCGTGCCGCCGACAACCTGGCCGTCGACGAGCATCGGATTGATGACGACGCCGCAATCGTGCGCCACCACGTATTGCTCGATGTCGATCCGACCTGAAGCGATGTCCACCTCGACCAGGGCGAGATGCGTGGCGTTGGCCCAGGTTACCGTCGGCGGCTGCCAGTAGAAGGTCTCCTCGAGACCAGCGTCCATGCCCTCCGGGCGACGATGATCCCAGCCCGGTGCGGCGGCCTTCGCGACGCTGGCGAGCGTCACCTCCATGCCCGGAGCGCCAACAACACCGACCTTGCCGGCACGCAGCTCGAGGTCGGCCGGTGCGCACTCCATCAAATTGGCTGCAATCGCGAACACCTTAGCACGCAGCCGTTCGCTGGCGTGGTGAATGGCGCCCGACAGGTTGACTGTGCTGCGGCTCGCAATGGTGCCGCCGCCGATGGCGATCAGGGAGGTGTCACCCAAGGCGATCACCACGTCTTGCGGATCCACCGACCATGCATCCGCCACCACCTGGGTGAAGATCGTTTCCATGCCCTGGCCCTGCGAGCAGGCGCCCGAGGTGACGAAGATCGATCCGGTCGACTCGATCCGAACCGTCGCGCTCTCGAACGGGCCAACACCGGTGCCCTCGACATAGCTTGCAACGCCAAGGCCGAGATGGCGACCCGCCGCACGCGCCTTGCGCTGGCGCTCACGGAACGCAGGCAGGCCTCCCATCGCCTGCAGGGCCTTGTCCAATCCACCGGGGAAGTCGCCGCTGTCGTACACGATCGGCTCCCCGTCGCGATACGGGAGACCCATGGCATAGGGCATCTCTTCCGGCCGGATCATGTTGCGTCGCCTGACCTCGGTGGGCTCGAGGTCGAGGGTCCGCGCGATCAGGTCCATGGTCCGCTCCATGGCGAACGCGGCTTCCGGTCGCCCCGCCCCTCGGTACGGCGCGTTTGGCACCTTGTTGGTCGCCACGATCCGCGCCGCCGCCGCGAAGTTCGCGATCCTGTACGGCCCGAGCAGGTGAACGGCGGTGTTGTAGGCGATCGCCGCTCCGATGGGATTCCAGGCGCCGCAATCGACCATGAACGCGTCGCGAAATGAGACCACTCGGCCGTCCCGATCGAAGCCGACCTCGACCTCGTGCACCTGGTCGCGTGAATGGCATGAGCAAAGAAGATGCTCCTGCCTCTCCTCGATCCAGCGCACCGGGCGTCCGGCAAGGCGGGCCAGAAGCGGGATCAGCAGTTCCTCCGGATAGACATGCCCCTTGGTGCCGAACCCGCCGCCGACATCGAGCGCCACGCAGCGAACGCGCGCTTCGGGCAGGCCGAGAACCGCCGCTGCCTCGCGCCGCACGGAGTGCACGACCTGGGTCGCCGACCAAATCGTGACGGCGCTGGTCCTTTTATCGTAGGCGGCAATCACGCCGCGGCACTCCAGGGGGATGCCGGCGTAACGATGCGTGTAGAAGCGGCGCCGGAGCGTGAAGGGCGCAGCGGAAAGAGCCGCCGCGACTTGCCCCTTCTCGATGGCGAATTCGCCGATCAGGTTGGTGGCAAAGGCCTCGTGGATGATCGCAGCGTCCGGCGCCAGGGCGGCTGCAGGATCGACCATTGCCGCCAGCGGTTCGATGTCCACGGCAACCCGCTCTGCGGCATCCTGGGCCTGGTCGCGAGTCTCGGCGAGCACCACGGCGACCGCTTCGCCGACGTGCCGGACCTTGTCCACGGCCAGCATGGGCTGCTGTGGCACATGAAACTTGTACTGCACCTGGGTGCGCCACTTGCCCGGCAGCGACAACTGGGCGCCGGCAACGGGAGGCGCAAGGCGATGGAGGTCCGCGCCATTGAGCACGTGCACCACCCCTGGCATTGCCGCTGCCGCGGCGACCTCGATCGAGCGGATGTGGCCGTGCGCTACCGGGCTTCTGACGAAGACGGCATGCAGCGTGCCCGGAATCGCCAGATCGGCCACGAACTGTCCCTGCCCTGTCAGGAGGCGGAGATCCTCTCGCCGCAACATCGAACGACCGACAAACCGGGATGTCTCTCCGCCGACCATCCGTATCTTCTTACGGCAGTCCGGCTCGGCGCATGGCTGTAAACAAGCGCTCCTGGTTCGGCGACCGACGATACGGGCCGGTCGCGATCAGGTGACGCACGGTGCAATCCGGATCCAACGCCAGATATCTTTGAGTGGCGGCCCGAGCTTCGGCGTCCCGACCCGTGAGAGAAAGCGCGGCGATGAGATATCGATGGGCAGCACCCCAGTCCGGGCCTTGTTGCACTCCTTTACGCGCCCAGCGCAGCCCCTCTTCGAACTGGTCATTTGTAAGCAGCGAGAAAGCCATACCGACCGAATATGTGTTGATCCACTGATCGAACGGGCTGAGCTGAACCGCTTTTGAAAACTCAGTCGCTGCGGTCTCTGGTACGCCGGCAAAGGCGCTGACCCAGCCGCGCCATGCCCATGAACTTGCCGAGTTGGGATCGATGGCAAGGGATTGATCGATCAAGTCCCAGGCCGCCTGGAAGTCGCGATCCGCGAAAAACACGACGAAGCCCGCGCTTCGCAGAGCAATCGGGTTTCCCGGGTCCGCCTTCAAGGCACGTCGGGCCAGATCTGCCGCCTCTCGGTAGTCCTTGGCAGCATCACTGCCGTAGTTGGCCGGTCGCAACACGCGGCACCATGCGCCATAGGCAAGGGCTTCCGAGTAGTTAGGGGCCAACATGACGGCGCGATCCAGGAGCTCGATGGCCTCTGCAACGCTTTCCCTCGTCATCGGTGCCTGCTTCGGCAACGATCGGAGGAGCAGGTCGTAGGCGTCCAGGTTGTCGACCCGCTTGCGGACGGCCCGCGCAATCTCCACGGCACGAAGCTTTGGCGCGATCGCACCGATTAGATTGGTGATGATCTGGTCCTGAAGCTCGAAGATCTGCTCCAACGCCCCATCGAATTTGTCGGCCCAAAGATGATTGCCGGAAGACGCCTCGAGCAACTGCGCGGTCAGCCGAACACGCGACCCCGATTTTCGAACGCTGCCATCCACCAGATAGCGCACGCCCAGCCTGCTCCCGATCGCCCGGACGTCATGCTTATGTCGCCTGAAGGCGAAGGACAGGTTTCTGGAGATGACATACAGTGACGACGTGCGAGCCAGAGCGGTGATCAGGTCCTCCGCTATGCCATCGGCGAAGTACGCTTCTTCGGGGTCACCTGAGATGTTGTCGAAAGGCAACACGGCGATCGAGGGCTTGTCTGGCAGGGCAAGAGGGGCAGCGGACGCCGTGACGCCGTGCTCGGTGACGCGAACGTCCAGAAGGTATCCCCGCCGGGCGACGGTCTTGATCAGGCGCTGCTGGTCGTCGCAAAGCGCGCGGCGCAACTGCCAGATGCACTGGACGAGGGAATCGTCGGATACGACAATATCGTTCCAGACGGCTTTCTGAAGCTCTTCCTTCGCGACAAGACGGCCCGGGCGCTCCGCCAGATGGCATAGCACCTTGAATGCCTTGGGGCGCAGTTCCAGTTCACGGTCATCCAGCTGCAAGCAACCGCGAGTCAAATCTAGCGCAAAGCGATCGAACCGAAGTATTCGATGGACGATCTCGTCCACGTCTCTGCTCCTTGGCCGGCCGATACGGAAAAATAGTCGAAAAATCGTCGATAGGCCATCCCTGCATCAGGACTCCAGGCCCGAGAACCTCTAGGCAGGTCGCGTCGTCGAGCGCTCTGTTCTTGGCCGCTGGTGAGGAGCAAGCAAATGCCCATATCTGCCAACCTTTGCAGCCCAACGCCGCAGAAAAGAGTCCTGGTCATCGGCGGATGCCATGGTACGTGCTTCCTGCAAGGTTCAGACGATGAAGCGAGCTGGACGGGTCGACGCCAATTCTTGCTGGCCAACTGCATTCTTCTGACCGTCAGTATGGCAATCCTCGCCCTCGCCGTCGTTCTTGCGCTCGCCTGGACCTGAAAGATTCCCAGCACCGGCAGGACATATGGCGGCCAGGAATAGCCTCTTGGGCAAGCAAGGGCGTGGTGTGTTCGTGCTCGAACGTTGGTGGGGAGGCCGACCCTTTCGTTCCGTCCGTTGCGCTTGGACAGATGTACTTACGATCCTCGAATGAATTGCGGAGTGCGCCCGATGCCGACCATCAATCGCATTGCGTCGTTTCACAAGGATATGACCGCGTGGCGGCACGACATTCACAGACATCCCGAAACGGCATTCGAGGAAGTGCGCACTGCCGATATCGTCGCCGACAAGCTCAAGTCATTCGGCATTGAGGTCCACCGCGGGCTCGCCAAGACCGGGGTGGTGGGCGTGCTGCGCTCCGGCACCTCCAAGCGGTCGATCGGCCTGCGCGCCGACATGGACGCGCTGGACGTGCACGAGACCAACAGATTCGCCCACGCCTCGACCATCCCCGGCAAGATGCATGCCTGCGGCCATGACGGGCACACCACGATGCTGCTGGGCGCAGCGAGGTATCTCGCCGAGACAAGAAACTTCGACGGTACCGTCAACTTCATCTTCCAGCCCGCCGAGGAGAACGAGGGCGGAGGTCGCGTCATGGTCGAGGAAGGGCTGTTCGGCAAATTTCCCTGCGACGGCGTCTACGGCATGCACAACATCCCAGGCATCCCCGTCGGCCACTTTGCCGTACGGCCGGGCCCGATGATGGCGGCCACCGCGATCTTCGAGATCGTGGTGAAGGGCGTGGGTACTGGTGCCGCCCTGCCTCACCGTGGCGTGGATCCTATCCTTGCGGGCTCGCACATCGTGACGGCCCTGCAGTCGATCGTCGCGCGCAACGTCGACCCCATGGACAATGCGGTGATCTCGACGACCCAATTCCACGCGGGCACCACCTGGAATGTCATCCCGCTGGAATGCACATTGCGCGGCACAGTGCGCGTCTTCAAGGAGTCGGTGCAGGATATTGTCGAGAAGCGAATGGAGAGTATTGCGCGCAACGTCGCGGAAGGCTTGGGCGCGGCACTGGCAAGGTGGCGCTACGAGCGACGCAATCCTCCGACCGTCAACAGCGTGCAGGAGGCCGAGAACGCCGCGCGCGCCGCGTCAACCCTGGTGGGGGCCGAGAATGTCGATCGCACTCCGACACCTTTGATGGCCGGCGAGGACTTTGCCTGGATGCTCCTGAAGAAGCCCGGCTGCTACATCTGGATCGGTAACGGCGATGGCGAAGGTGGCTGCATGGTCCACAGCCCGGGCTACGACTTCAACGACGAGATCCTGCCGTTGGGTGCCTCGTACTGGGCGACCTTGGTCGAGCAACAACTTGCCCGCCAAGATGAGTAATGCGCCTCCACTACGTTCCGGACGACGGCGCAACGCCGTAAAGCCTGGCGGTGTTCCGCACGCGCTCGATGATGGACTCGCGCAGGGCTGCCGGTTCCAGAACCTTTAACTCGGGTGACAGCCTCAAGAGCTGCCCCGTTTCGCTTGCGCAACGAAGTCGGTTTCACGGTGCAGCATCGCTGCGCCAAGGTCGACATCTTCTACGTCTGCAGCTGGCGAGAGAACAACGAACTGTGGGAAACGATCTACATGCTTCCAAACGGCGGCACCTACCGACTGGCCGAGCGCGACAACACGACGGGAACCTACTGCGTCTGGTGATACCGGCAGTAGCGCACGAGCAGCAAGCATGGCACGCCTACCTGCGTTCGCCGAGCGACAGCGCCTCCCGACGTCGCTATTGCGAAGACCAAGCGAGTGGAGAAGTCGGATAGCACCCAGCCGATGGAGTTCGCACTACGCGAGCGAATCCAGAATCTCGCGAAACCCTGTCCGGCACACGAAGCCGAGCTTCCGTTGCGCCTTGCCGGCGTCGTAGACGCGGTCGATCGAGTCGAACATGGTCCAGCCGCGCTGCTCATAGAGCTTGCGATAGTCGGGGAAATAGCGCGCCACCACGGACGGCGCATCGACCAGCAGCTCCCGG
>NZ_JBFWZI010000072.1:0-27192 GCF_050185545.1 Reyranella sp.
CGATGTGTGGAGGATGACCTGATGACAAGCCGTCGCAGCGGCCGGACCTACGGCACGGTCAGCGCCGAGAGGCAGAAGGAGATGTCGGGCCTGGAATTCGTGCAGGGCCTGATTGATGGAACACTGCCGCTCAACACGATCGCCGAGACCCTGGGCTACGACATCGTCGAAGCGGAGGATGGACGAGTCGTCATCACCGCAGAGCCGAGGAGCACGCATCTCAATCCGGCCGGCACCGTGCATGGTGGTCTCGCGGCGACCTTGCTCGACAGTTGCATGGGGCTCGCGGTCCGATCGACCTTGCCCAAGGGCATGGGCTCGACGACGCTCGAGATCAAGATATCGTTCGTCCGACCGATCACGCCCGAGACAGGGCTGATCCGGGCCGAGGGCGTGGTGATCAGCCGCGGTCGAAGGGTCGGGACGGCGGAAGGGAGGATAACCGACGGCCGGGGACGCCTGCTGGTGCACGGCACGACGACCTGCCTGAACTTCGACGCGTGATGCAAGAGACCTCGTCTGTCGTGCGAACGAAGTAGGGACCTCATCGCCATCTCCGACGAGCGTGCTCTGAGCTTCTGTCGATGAGATCCTTCGCTCCGCTCAGGGGGCAGTCATGACCGCGCAGCGGATGGCGATTGCCAAGCGCAAGCGGCGCTGCAATCGTCGCGGACCGACGAGGTCTGCCCATGCCGCGCATCGCCCTGATCCATGCCACGCCGGCCGCGGTCGGCCCGATCGTCGACGAATTCGCGGCGGCATGGCCGGCAGCCGAGCTTGTCAATGTCCTCGACGATTCACTCAGCAGGGATCGCGCCCGCGACGGCCGGCTGACAACGGCAATGGAACGGCGTTTCGATATCCTGGCGGATTACGCCCTGTCGTTCGGCGCCGACGCCGTCCTGTTCACCTGCTCGGCCTTCGGCCCGGCGATCGAGCGCGTGGCGTCGAGGCTCGCCGTACCGGTTCTCAAGCCCAACGAGGCGATGTTCGCCGAGGCTCTGACCAGTGGCCGCCGGATCGGCATGCTGGCTACCTTCGCGCCGTCGATCCCCAGCATGGAGGAGGAGTTCCAGGCCGACGCCGCCAGGGTCGGAGCGACGGTCGAGCTGCAGAGCCTCCTCGTGCCTGGCGCGCTCGACGCCCTGAACGCCGGTCGACCCGACGAGCATGCCCGGCGCATCGTCGAGGCCGGGCGGGCCCTCGCTGGATGCGACGCGATCATGCTCGCCCAGTTCTCGATGGCCCCTGTAGCCGAGTCGCTGCGCCGAGCTGTGGAGCATCCCGTCCTCACCAGCCCCGGTTCGGCGGTGGCGAAGCTCAGGGCCCGGCTGCAGAGGCCCGCCCGATCCGCTGCCGACTGATCCCGGCGCACGCGCCCTGCAATTTTCTCGGGCGCCGGTCTTTTCCACAGACCTTGGCCGATGGGTGTGGCCGGCTGGGGACCAGTGTGGCATTCTTGCAACAACTAACGTCTAAGAAGGGCTCGAAGCCCTGAATGGGATGCGTACGGAGGGGAAAATGAGACGATCCGGTTGGTCGTCGGACCTGTGGCCGCTGTTGCGGGCTGTCGCCGCGGGTGCGGTGCTCCTGCTGACTGTCGGTGCCGTCATCAGCTTCGGCTCGGCTGCGCTTGAGCTTGTGGCGATGCGCTGAGGTCGGCGTCAGAGAACCAGGCGAAAATCGATCCGCGCTTGCGGCCGGTGTCGAGGCGCTTTAAGGGAGCGGCGTTCAAAGGGCGCAGGCGTGAGCATCATGGTGTGCGCCCGCCAACCATGCGCTGCTCGTCATTGGAAACTTCGAATCAGGGCGCGGCCGATGCCGCGCCCTTCGTGTGCCGGATCGACGAACGGCTCGGCGCAGTGGTGAGTGGTCCACGGGTCTCTGCGGTGCCCGGCCGGGCCGCAGTGCCGAAAACGGTAGAGGGCGAACTAAGCGGATATCGCCCTAGGCGCGACGGCGTTCATCCTCGATACTGGGCGACACAATAATCGGGGAAACGAAGGCATGGCTCTCAAAATCATGATCATGGGCGCGTCCTACGGTTCGCTGCTCGCCTCGAAGATCCTGTTCGGTGGACATTCCGTGCACCTGATCTGCCTGCCGGCGGAAGCCGACCTGATCAACGCCGAGGGTTTCCGCGTGCGCATGCCGATCCGTGGCCGCAAGGAACCGGTGGAAATCGATTCGCGCAAGCTTCCCGGCAAGGTGACGGCTGGCGGGACGACCAGCGCCAACCCGGCCGACTACGACCTCATCGGTCTCGCCATGCAGGAGCCGCAGTACCGTTCGCCGGGCGTGCGCGAGCTGCTCGACGCGGTCGCGAAGTCGCGCGTGCCCTGCATGTCGATCATGAACATGCCGCCGCTGCCTTACGTGAAGCGCATCCCCGGTCTCGATGGCCGCCTGCTGGAGCCCGCCTACACCGATCCCCGGGTGTGGGACAGCTTCGATCCCGAGACCCTGACCCTGTGCAGCCCCGACCCGCAGGCGATCCGTCCGCCGGACGAGAAGGTCAACGTGCTGCAGGTCACCTTGCCGACCAACTTCAAGGTGGCGCGCCTCAAGGACGAGAAGGCGACGGCAATGCTCCGGGCGCTCGAGAAGGAGATCGACTCGGTGCGCTTCGAGGTGGCCGATGGGCGGATCGAGTTGCCGGTCAAGCTGCGCGTCTACGACTCGATTTTCGTGCCCCTCGCCAAGTGGGCGATGCTGCTTGCCGGCAACTATCGCTGCATCACGGCTGACGGCATGCGCACCGCCCAGGAGGCAGTGCACAGCGACATCGCGACGTCGCGTTCGGTCTACAATTTCGTCGTCGATCTTTGCGTCAAGCTGGGCGCGAGTCCGGGCGACCTGGTGCCGTTCGAGAAGTATGCAGAGGCGGCGCAGAGCCTGGTGCGCCCGGCTTCGGCGGCGCGCGCCCTCAACAATGGGCTGCCCTACATCGAGCGCGCCGACAAGCTGGTGCAGCTCATTGCCCGGCAGAAGGGGATGAGCCATCCGGTCATCGACGCCGGCGTGGCCCTGGTCGACGCGAGGCTCGAGGCTAACCGCAAGAAGGCAGCGGCGTGAGGCGTGAGCGCAGGCCTGGATCGTCCCAGCCCTTCGGCAGGAGCGCGCCAAGGGCCTCGAGCAGGGCAGGATCATCGGTCGGGATGTCGAGATGACAGCCGGCGCGACCCGCGCTGTGCGGATCGCGCAGCCAGTCCTGCGGGAACAGCGCGACCCGCTGCGGTAGCGCGGGCAATGGTGCGGCAACAGGCTCGCCCGACAGGGCAGCATGCAGGGCGACGCCGAGGTCGGTGCCGACCAGTTTGCCGAGATGGGCGACCGGCGTCGGCCGCGCATTGAATTCCAGGAACGTCAGGCCGCCATCGGGGCGCCTGATGAAATCCAGGCCGCAGAAGCCGTTGTAGCCCAGCGCGGCGATCAGCCGCCGCGCCAGGTCGTCCATCGCGGGGTCGCCATGCAGGCGCACGCGCGTGCTGGGTCCCGTGGGCCGCGGATGGAATTCCTCGACATCGGCGGAAATGCCGGCCAGCCACTTTCCGTCGAGGGCGACGGCGGTATGGAAGGCGGGTGCGCCCGGTATGGCGGCCTGGATGGTGATGCCCGGATCGCCGCCGATTCCAAGGCTGCGAAGCCATTGCCGCCCGCGCCTCAGGGTGCCCTCCGCCGACCATGGGGACATGTCCGTTCTGGTGAGTTGGGCGAACTGGACGGCAAGCGCGGCGCGATCACCGCACTGCCGTACGCCGTTGCCGCCCGCTGTGTTGTCGCGCTTGAGATACACCGGCCAACCCATCCGTTCGGCGACACGCAGCGCCTCGTCGAGTGAGCGGACCGCGGCGTGCTCGGGGCAGGTGAGACCGGCATCGGCGGCGATTGCCGTCATCGCATCTCGACCCAGCAGGCTTGGCCTCGACGGCAACGAGCGCAGCAGCATCGACCTGACGCCAGGGGAGGTCGGCGCCGATCGCGACGTTGCCATGAAGGCCAACAGGCGCACCGACTTTTCATCGCCAGGCACGATGAAGTCCGGGGCAAAGGCCTCGATCGCCAGCCAGCCTGGTCGTTCGAGGGCGTGCGGCGTGCCCTCGGGCGCCAGCGGGAAGAGCCGGTCCACGCCGCGCGATTGGGCGGCAAAGATGCCCGGCGGGGCGAGCAGGCCGACCTCGAACCCGGCACGCCCGAGGCAGCACGGCAGGCGCGCCGACCCGTACCAGTTGTCGAGCGCGACGATCAGCAGGCGAAGCCTGGCCATCTGCATTTTTTGTTGCCGCTCTCCAAGCGCGCCGCAAGGCGACACGGTCTTCCCATTGGCCATTGAGCGCAAGAACCCTGTCGAAAGTCTTACCCTCGGCGGGGCGGCGGGTCACGATTGCAGTAACGCGAGTCCGCGATTGGCCCCCAACCTTCGTCGACGGGACCGGGTGAATCCCTGCTACAACGGACGCGCGGGGGAATTCGGAATGAGTCGCATCTTTTGGCAGACGCTTGCGGCGCTGCTGTGTTCCTTGCCTGTGCAGGCGCAACCCGCCGCGCCGATGGCGTGGGCGTTCGTGCTGTTCGGCGAAGGGACGGATGGTCGGCCGGTGCCGATGGTCCGCAGCGTCGAGGAAGGCGGGACGGCCTGTCCTGCCCTGCGCGATGCGGGTGGTGCGGCGCTGGCGACGCTCAGCCCGCGCAGACGCCCGGTGGGCGGGCATTTCGATCAGGTGATGGTGTGCGAGGCGCTCTATCCGGTGGGCCGGCCGGCCAACGTGCAGTTCGCCAGCCGGCGCGTCGATCTGCCGGCGGTCTCGCTCGGCACGCCCCGGCGCGTCGTCATGCTGGGCGACTCGGGGTGCGAGGGGGCGGCCGGCATCTGGCCGCAGCTCTGCATCGGCAACGGCTATGACAGGATGTGGCCGTTCGGCACGATCTCGTCGGAAGGTGCAACGGACGGGCCCGATCTCATCGTCCATCTCGGCGACTACAACTATCGCGGCACGCCGCACTTCGTCGTGTTCCCGACTGGCGCCACCGGCTACGCGCACGATCTCAGGGTGGGCGTGTTCGACACCGGCGATCTCGACGACGAGGACGTGGCGCCGCGCTATCCGATCGGACCGGGCTACTGGAGCCAAAACATGCAGGGCAGCCCGTTGCCCGACAAGTGGCCGAACTGGCGCGATGACTTCTTCATCCCGTCGAGCCGGCTGCTGGTCGCCGCGCCGTGGCTGCTGACCCGCGGCAATCATGAGCTGTGCAGCCGGGCGGGGCCGGGCTGGTTCTACATGCTCGACGCCGCCTCGCCGCTGCTCGGGCCCGGCCGCACCCAGTCCGCGTGCCCGCCGCAAACCCCATCCGACTGGATACCCGGCGCCTGGCCGCCGCCGCCCGTTCTGCCGTTCGAAGGCCGTTCCTTTCCGACGGCGCCGCATGCCCCGTTTCGCGTGCAGCTCGGCGAGCTCGACGTCGTTGTCATCGACTCCTCCGATGCCGGCGACGCCGTCTTGTATGCTCTCGAGCACTATGTCGGGGTCTACCGCGCGGTCGCCGGGCTGCTCGCGCAAAGCAGGAGGCCGACCTGGCTGGTCACGCATCGGCCGATCTGGGGCGTGGTCAAGAAGGTAAAGGGCTCACCGGCCGGCGACGCTCCCTATGGCTTCATCAACCTGACGCAGCAGACGGCGATCGCCACGGTGTTCCGCGACGGCCTGCCGGGCCATGTCAAAGGAGTTTTCTCCGGCCACATGCATCGCTTCCAGGCGGTCGGATTCGCCGGCAATCGACCGCCGCAGCTGTCGGTCGGCACGGGCGGTACCGATCTGGCACGGGTCATTCCCGAGCCACCTCCAGCGGCGCCGAGGCAGCCGATCCGCGTGCCCGATCTCGACGGGTTCGACGGTCACGTCGTCGGCTTGAGCGAGTTCGGCGCGCTGGTTGTCACCCCTGGTGACGACGGCGCCTGGACCGGCATTTTTCGCGGCATCGACAACCGGCCTCTGGCGACCTGCGATTCGCGGTGGACCGCCGAGGCCGGTGACCGCTCGGTATGCGCTCTCGAATGACTCATGAATGGACCGCGAGCGTCCCGCCCGCTCGAATTCATGAACCATGGGGCGGGACGCCCGCGGTCCAGAAGAGCCTGGCCTCAGCCCTCACCCTTGTCGGCGAGGCGCTGGAAGTAGAGCAAGTCGAGCTCGGGTGCGGTCTGGCCCAGGCTGGTCAGGATCGTGTGCGCCTGGCCGCGGTGATGGGTCTGGTGGTTGAACCAATGGTCGAGCGCAGGCATCAGCGGCTGCACGAACTCCTCGGGCGTCGAGACACGTCGATATCGAATGACGCCGGCGAGGGCTTCCTCGTCGAGGCTGTCGATCCAGGCAACGATCCGTCGATCCTCGGCTTGGCGCGCTGCGGCAAGATCGGGCAGGCGCTCGTGCAGGATCGTGTCGAGACGCTCCGGCGCTTCGCCCGCGCCGGTAAATCGCTTCATCCAGATCCGATCGGTTGCCAGAAGGTGGTTCAGCGTGCCGTGCATCGACTTGAAGAAGGCGCCCTGGTCGGCGCGATACTCGGTATCGCTCAGCAGCGCGGCGGCGTCGTAAAGACGGCGATTGGCCCATTGATTGTACCGGGCGGAGGTCGCGTAGTGGCTCTTCATGCCGGCATTGTGCGTTAGCCCGCGTCGGCTTCAAGATTGATTGAATCGTTCAACCATTTCTGCATGCATCGGCGAACGGCTGATCGTCTCCGCTTCGCCTGCCGACTCGAGGGTGTCCATCCAGTCGGCGCGCGCTTCGCTCAGCAGCAAAGCGATCTCGGCCAGCGACTCGAGGTTGCGTCGCTCCCCGTCGGTCGGCGGCGGCCTTTCGTCGGCGCGTCTTCTTCTGAAGAGACGGAGGGCAGGGATTACACTGACATAGTCTTCGCCCCGCTCGATCAGCGAACGCTCGGCATGCGCCACGGCGTCGGCGAGCTTGCGGGCGTTCTGTTCCTGCCGACGCATGTCGGCGGTCTTGTGCTGCATGTCGGCCGTCAGACGCTGCACCTCGGCCGCCATGCGCTGCAAGTCCTGGTTCAGCCGCAGCACCGATTCCGAGCAGTCTCGCAGTTCCGACCACGCGCTGGCCGCGGCGGCAACTGCCTGGTCACGGCGCATCTCGGCGCGCCGTCCCTGCAACTCCGCGGCGGCCACACGCGCGAGCAAGGTGGTCGCGTCGAGATTGGCCGAGTTCCGTGCGATCACTGCTGGTCGCGCGTAAACCAGGCACGGACGAGGTCCCGCGATGGCAGCGACGAGGTGCGCCTGCTTCTGTACGGTCGATGACGCTTTCCTGTCATCGAAGCCGTCGGCCGGAAAGGCGGCGACATAGTCGCTCGCGAGTTCGACCTCACGGTGAAGCGCGTCCATGTCGAGGACGCCCAGCGGTGTCACGGGAACTTCATTCACGCGGATCATGGCGCGCGCCGATTCGTTTGCATTGATCGCGCTCGTGATTCCGGCAGCACGAAGCGTTGCGACGAACGCTTGTGCCATCGATGTGGAGCCTGCTACGGATGGTTGGGAGCGACGCAAATCCGCGACCAGCCAACTGGGCAGAACTGCGGAACTCATTTGCACATCGTCCCTACGCACGCCTACGATTGCATTTCCTCGAACCGCGCAACGATTACGCCTGTCGGCAGCATTTGGCAACCTCTGCACTACTCGAAGCTGCCGGGCACACTATCGGGAAAGTACAATGCGCATTCTGATGGTCACCAATGTCTATTCGCCGCAAGTTATCGGCGGCGCGGAGATCATCGTGCGCCGGCATGCACGCTGCCTTGCCGAGCTCGGCCATGATGTCGCCATCATTGCGGGCTGGCTTCCCGGGTTTGCGGGCCAGGAGCAGGAGCTCGACGTCGTCGACGGGCTGCGTGTCTATCGCTTTCCGTTCCGGACGTGGGAGCAGAGTGAAGATTTCTGGATTCCGGCAATCGAGGGCTTCGTGGATGCGGTCGTCGCACAGGAGTGTCCCGATCTGGTGCATGCCCACAATCTTCGCGGGCTCGGCGTCAACCTCATCGCCGCTGTCAGACGTCGTGGCTTGCCGGTTTTCGTGACGCTGCACGATCATTGGTTCCATTGTCATTGGGCGACGCGGCTGCGCTCGGACGGCACGCAGTGCACGGATCCTCGCGCGTGCGATCTCGGTTGCTGTCCCGGCGTCGTGGCCGACGGGGTTCCCGACAAGCGACTGCCGGTTCGCCTGCGACGCGACACACTGCTGCGTGCCCTCGACGGCGCGCACTGCCTGATCGCCCCGAGCGAATCGCTCGGCCGGGCCTACGAGCAGGCGGGCATCGTGCCTCGGCGACTCAGGATTGTTTCGAACGGCATGGATCTCGATGCGCTGCCACCGATGCCGGTGCGCCGGGCGAGCGCTTCGGACGGCGTGGTGCGCTTCGCGCTCGCCGCTTCTCTCGCCGAGCACAAGGGAATCCACGACCTGATCGAGGCCACGGCGCTGCTTCACGGCGATCCGGCGCTTCGCGGTCGCTGGCAGCTCACCGTCGCCGGCACGGGACAGCTGCAAGGCGACCTCGAGGCGGCGATCGCCAGCGGAAGACTCGGCGAAGGCGTGAATTATGTAGGGCAGCTCGATCGCGCCGACGTGCATTCCCTTATGGCTGCCTCGGACGTCGTCGTCTTGACCTCGCGCTGGCCGGAGAACGAGCCGGTCGTGCTGCTCGAAGGGGCGGCGGTGGGAGCCGCGCTCATCGCCACCGACGTCGGCGGCTGCCCCGAGATGATCCATCCCGGGCGCTCGGGCGAGCTCGTGCCGCCGCGCGACCCCATGGCGCTTGCCGGCGCCATGGCGGCATACGTTCGGGCCCCGGCACTGGCCGCCCTCCACGGGAGCTGGAACGCCGATCACCGCGATCGTCTCGACGAGGCGTACACGATCGCGATCCTGCTCGAGCAGTATGCGATGGCGATCAAGACGCCGGCACCCGTCGCGAAGCGGCCGCCAATGGTCGTGTGTGGAGGATTGCCGACGCCGGGGACCGTTTCGCTCGTCAGCCGGTTCCATCTCGTCGAGCCGGAAGGTTTTCGCCTGCGGTTGCTCTGGCAGGGTTGGACACACCCCGAGGACTGGCAGGAAGCGGCTTTCTATTGGGATTGGGGCGGCCGGCCGGAAATGCGGGAACGAGCCCTGCTGGCCGGCCTTCCGGTGCTGGCGGCGGAGGACGGCACGCGCGCACCGGGCGTAGTCCCCTATCGTTCCCTGCTCGAGGTGGCTGCCGCCCTGGTCGACTGGCCGCGCGATCGCTCGCTGCTGTCGTCCCTTCGGCGGCCGAACGAGGCGCGCCTGCGCGAGTTCTGGCGCGACGCCGGACCGGCACCAGCGGCGTTGCAGGATATCCCTCTGGAAAGCGCCGCAATCGGCGACGACCTGGCGAGGCGCGCCGAGGCGCTGGCGCGGCAGCATCCCGTGTTCGCCACCGCGCTGGCGCAAATGGAATCCTCGCTCTGAGGCGTGAGCGCACGGCCGCATTTTGTCGTCCTGAGCGTAGCGAAGGACCTCATCGCCATTTGCCACAAGTGTGCTTTGAAGCCTCTGGCGATGAGATCCTCGCTGCGCTCAGGATGACGGAAAATTCGGCGTGCCTTTCGCCTGAACTGCTCACCGTGACACACGCTCCTCGCCGGCAATCAGGCCGTAGAGCATGACGTTGTGCCACTTGCCGCCGACCAGCCAGCGATCGCGGATCGGGCCACCTTCCAGACGGAATCCAAGGCGCCTGGCCAACGCGGCCGACGCCTTGTTCTCCTCGCGGATCAGCGCCTCGACCTTGTGGACGCCGAGATCGTCGATCAGATGGCGCAGCAATGCCTGGCCCGCCTCCGTCATATAACCCTTGCCCTGCATCTCCGGCAGGATCAGCCAGCCGACATCGACACGCTTCTCGCGCAGCTCGCGACGATGATAGTTGATCATGCCGACCAGGCGACGACTCTTGATCTCCTCGACGGCCCACAGCACGTAGTTGCGCGGGCGATAGCCGAGGTGCCAGCTCATCATCTTCCGCGTTCGTTGGGCACTGGGGCTGGGATCGGTGCCCCAGTAGCGCAGGTTCTCGGCGTCGCCGTAGAGTAGGTGCAGGGCCTTGGCGTCGCTGGCGCGGAACGGCCGCACGCGCAATCTCCTGGTGACGAAAGTCGGATGCTTCTTCGGAGCGCTGGCCATCGGCTACACTAGTCACGGAGGGCATGCATGACCAAGCGAATCGGCATCCTGACCAGTGGCGGCGATTGCGCCGGGCTGAACGCGACGATCCGGGCCGTCGCCTTGCGCGCCCATCACGGTCACGGCTGGACGACGGTGGGAATTCACTACGGCACGCTCGGCCTGCTCGAACGCCCAGTCGAAGCCGAGGTGCTCGACGTCGACCGGCTCGACGCGGCGCTGGCGCGTCAGGGCGGCACCTTTCTCGGCAGCACCAATCGCGGCGACCCGTTCGCCTTTCCCATGCCCGACGGCAGTCGGAAGGATCGCTCGGGCGAGATGGTCGAAGGGTTGCACTTGCTCGGCCTCGAGGGCCTGATCGGCGTCGGCGGCGACGGCAGCCTCGACATCCTGCGCCGCCTGTTGGCGCCGTCCGGCGTGCCATTGGTCGGCATCCCCAAGACGATCGACAACGACGTTGCCAATACCGAGCGTGCCATCGGCTATCCGACCGCAGTCGCCGTCGCGACCGAAGCGCTGGATCGCCTGCAGCCTACCGGTGCCAGCCACGAGCGCGTCATGGTGCTGGAGGTGATGGGACGCGACGCCGGCCACATCGCCATCGCCGCCGCCATTGCCGGCGGCGCCGACGTGGTGCTGATCCCGGAAGTACGCTGGCATATCGAGCGGGTGGTCGCGCACATCGCCGCCCTGCGCGCCGCTGGCCGCAGCTCGGCGCTGGTCGTCGTGGCCGAGGCGGCGGGTCAATCCGACGAGGCGGCCGACGCCGCGAGCGATGCACCCAAGCACGGCGTCGGCGAGTGGCTGGCCCGCCGCTTGAGTCAGGCAACCGGGGCCGAGGCGCGCGCCACCGTGCTGGGGCATGTCCAGCGCGGCGCGATGCCGACGGCCGAGGATCGACTGCTTGCCGCGGCGCTGGGCGTGCGCGCGGTCGACCTGCTGGCCGAGGGCAAGGCCGATCGCATGGTGGCGTGGTGGAATCGCCAGGTCATCGACGTGCCCTTGGCAAAGGTGGTCGGCCGCTCCCGCACGGTCGATCGCGACGGCACCCTGATCCGGACCGCGCGCGCCCTCGGCATCTGCCTGGGCGATGCGCGGTGAGTCTTCTCTTCCGGACCGCGGGCGTCTCGCCCGCCTCATGATCAAGAGCGGGCGAGACGCCCGCGGTCCGGAGGAGCTCTGCCTCTCAAATCCGTCCCCGTGATCCAGAACACCTCGCCTTCGCTGTGCTCGGTGTCGAGCCACAGGAACGGCAGGCGCGGGAAGGCGGCTTCGAGGGCGGGCCGGCCGCGGCCGACCTCGCACAGCAGCGCGCCGTGCCGCGCGAGGTGGCGGGGCGCTTCGGCAAGGATGCGGCGTACGAGATCGAGCCCGTCGGCGCCGGCGGCCAGCGCCAGCCGCGGCTCGTGGAGGTATTCAGGTGGCAGCCGCGCCATGCCCCGCGCGTCGACATAGGGCGGGTTGCTGATGATCAGGTCGTAGCGCCGGTTGCCGAGCGGTGCGAACAGATCGCCGCGATGGAGCGTGATGCGATCGTCGAACCGATGGCTCGCCACGTTGCGCCGCGCCAGCGCGAGGGCGCCGGCCGACAGATCCGTGGCGTCGATCTCGGCCCGCGGGAAAGTGAGCGCGGCCAGAACGGCAAGGCAGCCCGAGCCGGTGCACAGGTCGAGGACGCGCTTGATGCGGCGGGGATCGCCGATCGGCAGGACGCCGTCGGCCAGCATGTCGCCGATGAAGGAACGCGGAACGAGCGCACGCCGGTCGCTGAGGAAGCGCACGCCATGCATGTAGGCGGCGCCGACGAGATAGGGCGCGGGCAGGCGCAGGCCGATACGCGCGTCGATCAGCGTCAACAGTCGAGCGCGTTCTGCTGCCGTCGGCCTGAGATCGAGGTAGGGATCGAGCCGGTCGATCGGCAGCTTCAGCCCTTCGAGCAGCAGAAACGCCGCCTCGTCCCGGGCATTGGTCGTGCCATGGCCGTAGGCCAGCCGGGCGGCCTGAAAGCGGTGGACGGCGAAGCGAAAGATTTCACCCAGGGTGTCGAGAGAAGGTTTGTTGGCGGCGGGCATGGCCGCCTACAGTAGCCGACATGACCAACCCTGCCTTCCCCCTTGCGGCCTCCTCGCAACGCCGACAGAGGGGCTTCTAGGATGGCCGGCCCTCTCGACGGCTTGGTCGTTCTCGACCTGACGACACATCTGTCGGGCCCGTTCTGCGGCATGCAGCTTGCCGATCTCGGCGCCGACGTGATCAAGATCGAGAGCCCGCAAGGTGATTCGATGCGCGGCGCTCCGCCGTTCATCGAGGGCGAGTCGGCACCCTTCATGCTGTGGAACCGCAACAAGCGCGGCATCCGGCTCGACCTCAAGGATGCCGGCGACCTCGAAACCTTCTGGCACCTGGTCGACGGCGCGGACGTGGTGCTGGAGAACTTTCGTCCAGGCGTCATGAAACGGCTCGGTCTCGGCTGGGAGGCGCTGTGCGCCCGCAACGAGCGGCTGGTCCTGGGTTCGATCTCGGGTTTCGGCCAGACGGGTCCCTATGCCGGGCGCGGCGGCTTCGACCTGATGATTCAGGCGATGTCGGGCCTGATGTCGGTGACCGGACCAAAGGACGGCCCGCCGTACCGCATCCCGCTCGCCATCTCCGATGTCGGTGCCGGGCTCTACCTCACTGTGGGCATCCTGGCCGCGCTGCAGGCGCGCCAGGCGACGGGCAAGGGCCAGTGGGTCGAGACATCGCTGCTCGAGGCCACCGTGTCGCTCGGCGTCTACGAGGCGGCCAACTATTTCGCCAACGGCAAGCGGCCCGAGAAGCTCGGCCAGGCGCATCGCGGTTCGTCGCCCTACCAGGTCTTCCAGACGTCCGATGGGTGGCTCACCATCGGCGGTGCGCAGCAGAATTTCTTCCGCAAGCTCTGCGCCTTGATCGGCAAGCCCGAGCTGGCCGACGATCCGCGCTTCAGGACCAACGCCGAGCGGGTGAAGAACAACGATCTGATCGTCGGCCTGCTGCAGGCCGAGGTGCTGAAGCGCAGCACAGAGGAGTGGATGGCCGCGCTCGAGGCCGAAGGCATTCCGGCCGGTCCGGTGCTGCATCACGACGAGGTGTTTGCCGATCCGCAGATCCTGGCGCGCGGCATGGTAGCCGAGGTCGCTCATGCCAAGGCGGGCCGGCAAAAAACCCTCGGCGTGCCGATCAAGATGTCGGCGACGCAAGGCACGGTGCGCCGCGCCGCGCCGACGCTCGGCCAGCACGACGACGAGATCAAGCGCAAGAAGCCCAGGGGAAATCGCGACTAGTAGCGATTGCGCCGCTGGTACTTGTCGGGGACGCCGTCACCGTTGGCGTCGCGGTCGTACCTGTCGGGAATGCCGTCGCGGTCGCGATCGCGCACGCGGCGCGGCGGCGAGGAGACCGGAACCGGCACATAGCGCGTCTGGGTCACCACCCTTGGCGGCGAAGAATAGTAGCTGGGCTGACTGTAGTAGCTCGGCTGACTGTAATACGTCGGTTGGCTGTAGTAGGCAGGCTGGCTGTAGTAGCCCGAATTGCCGTAACCATAGCCACCGTAAGAACTCGTCGGATAGCCGTTGGTCTCGACGCAGCCGGTCGCCGCCAAGGCCATCGCCACAATGCCGAGCCCTTTGACACTAACCATCGCCGTGCCCTCCTCGGAGCTGCCTCTCGGGGGTGCTCCTTCAAGGCTGTACGTATTCAACGATGGCCGCCGGGAGGCGTGCCCGTGATTTTTTGGGGGCACAAGAAAACCGGCCCCCGATCGGGTCGGGGGCCGGTTCGAAAAAGCAAAGAACGCCTGCTCTCTAGCGCTGGTAGCGGTCCGGAACGCCGTCACCGTTGGCGTCCCGGTCGTACCGGTTCGGGACGCCGTCGCGGTCATAGTCGCCGTACGGGCCGCGACGCGGCGTGCTGTTGTAGGCGTAGCGGCTGTTGCTGTAGTAGCGGCCACCGCTGTAGTAGCCGCTGCCTGTGTTGTAGTAGCCGCTGCCTGTGTTGTAGTAGCCGCTGTTGTAGGCCGTGCTCGGATAGCCATATTGCTCGGTGCAGGCGGCCGTCGTCGCGACGATCAGGCCGGCCGCGATCAGCCATTTGATACTGCGCATCGCCACCTCCAAAGGACGCCCGAATCGGGGCTGGTCATGCAACGACATACGCGGCGACAAGTGCCGCCGTGCCCGGCGATTTTCAGGTTTTGCCAAGCCCGGCCGGCGAGCAACCACTCGCCGTCCCATTCGTTAGGGCGCCCCGTGGCGCGGTATCTCTAAAGCGCGTAGCGCGCCGCCGCTGCGGCGTAGCCGATCCGCCGGTTGGGCGCCACGGGATGGCGGCCGGCGACCCGCTCGAGCATCAGGCGCACGTCGTCCTCACGGTCGGCAATCAAGGCCGAATCGAGAAAGAGCTGCTCCAGGACGTCCTGCTGGGCGTGACTGCCGCCGAGCAGGAACATGTCGCCGATGATCGGCCGCATCAGCTGGAGCGCTTCGCTGTGCCGGCCCTGACGATGGGCCAGCACGGCCTCGCACAACGGCAAAGCCACCCGGCCGACCAGGCGCTCGACGGGGCCGTTGCCGCGCGAGAAGGCGCGCATCGCCTCGATCATGCGCCCGGCCGCTTCGGTTCGGCCGGTGGCGGCGAGCGCCATCATCCAATGCGGCAGCGTGAAGGCAGACAGGCAATCGCCGATCCGCGCCTCGGCCTTGTCGGCAAGCTCGACCCAGCGATCGCCGACGGCGACGCCCTGGCGCTCGAGGCGGAACAGCATCGACGCGGCGTTCTGGACGTCGATGTACATGTCGGGCAGCGCCAGGGTGAGCGGCGAGCCGAGATCGCGAAAGCCGTGGTCGTAGAGCGACAGCACCTCGGCGAACTCGCGGCGCTCGAGATGGAACATCGCGCGATGCCAGAGCAGGTGATGCTTCAGGTTGTTGGCGCCTCCCCAATTCGGCTCCAGGCGCTTCAGCCAGTCGATGCCTTCGCTGCGCCGTCCCTGCATCTCCAGGATGTGGGCGACGGCGTGGGCAGCCCACAGGTCGCCCGGATCGATTTCGATCGCCATGCGGCCAGCGTCCTCGGCGAGGACGTAGTTGCCGGCCTCCTCGTGGGCGAAGCAGCGGCACGCCAGCACCATCCCCCAACCCGGCAGCTCGGGACTCCAATGGGGGAAGACGCGTTCGACCTCGGCCTGCATGGTGGCCGGCCTGCCGAGCCAGAAGGCGTTGAAATGGTGCAGGCGGAACGCCATCACGTCGTGCGGGTGCTCGGCGATGATGTTCTCCCAGACGTCCAGCATGCGCTCGAGATCGCCGTCGATCCAGCGCGCCAGCGCCTCGATGTGGGCGGCCTCGCGCGTGGTCGTGCGCTTGGCATGCTTGCGGGCATCGGCCAGTGCCTCGGCGGCAGCCGGCAGGTTGGCCTTGTTGTAGCTCAGCATGTTGAAGTAGCCGCGCAGCACGTGACCCAACGCGAAGCCGGGATCGGCCTTCAGCGCCGCCGCAAGATGGCGCGCCGCGTCGGTGCGGTACTTGAGATAGGACTGTGTGGCCCGATCGAAGGCATCGACGGCCGTTCCCGAATCGGTCGAGAGGGTGAGGCCATGCAGGTCTTTGCGCATTTGCTGATGCTCCAGGTCGGTTTGCCTCCCTCGTCATCGGGGGAGGTGGCCCGTAGGGCCGCAAGGGGCAAGGCCGCAGTCGCAGTCATTCCGACTCCAACGTCAGGAAGCACCCGATCTCGACTGCGGCCTTCCCCCTCCGCCCCCTTGCGGGGGCACTTCCCCGTAAGACGGGGGAGGAGAACTATTTCGTCAAAGCGCCCCCGGCGCCGGACCCTTCGTCGGCTTGGCATTGAGCTTCGGTGGATGGGTGACGATCGACTTGAGATCGGGACGCGCCTTGCGCAGCTTGCCGAGATCGGGCTTCGGCCGGGCGAGGCCAGTGATGCGCGTGAACGCCTGTTCCATCGCATGCGCGGCGCCCAGCACCTCGCCGTCGCCACGGAAGCGGCCGATGACTTGCAGGCCGAACGGCATCCTGTTGTGATCGACGCCGCAGGGCAAGGAGACTGCCGGATTGGTCGCCAGCGAGATCACGTAGACCGACGCCATCCAGTGGTAGTAGTTGCGCAGCTTCTTGCCGTCCATTTCCTCGATGTAGAGCTGCTTCCACGGGAACGGGGAGAAGCCGACTGTGGGACCCAGCACGAGGTCGTAATCGCGGTAAAGCTCCTGGAACTTGCGGAAGATGCGGGTCTGCTCGGCGTGCCCCCAGGCGAAGTCGGCCAGGGTCATGTTGGCGCCGATTTCGTAGTTGGCGCGGATGTTCGGGCCGAGCAGGTCCTTGTTCTTCTCGTAGGTCTCGCGGTAGCGGGCGACGAAGTTCACGGCGCGGATGACGTCGAAGCAGCGATCGGTCTCGCCGAGATTCATGTCGACCTTGTCGAGCGAGCGGAACAGCGGCTTCATCGCCTTGATCTTCTCGCGCATCGTCGCGCGAATACCCTTCTCGACCGGCGCGTTGCCGAAATCCTCGGTCCACGCGACCCTGAGGCTGCCGAGATCGACCGGCCAGGGTTCGGCGAAGGCGTCGCCGTCGATCGGGAAGGAGAGCGGATCGGTGTCGTGCTGGCCGATCTGTGTGGCGTAGAGCAGGCAGGTGTCGGCCACCGTGCGACCCATAGGTCCCAGCACCGAGATCGGCGTCCAGCCCATGGCGCGGCGTTCGACCGCGACCATGCCGGGCGACGGCCGAAATCCTACGATGCCGCAGTACGCGGCGGGATTGCGCAGCGAGCCGCCGGTGTCCGAGCCGGTGCAGACCGGCAGCATGTCGGTTGCGAGCGCCGCCGCCGAGCCACCCGACGAGCCGCCGGCATTGAGCGTCGGATTGAACGGATTGCCGGTGGCGCCCCACACCGGGTTGCGGCTGTTCGAGCCGGCGCCGAACTCGGGCACGTTGGTCTTGCCGACCACGACGGCGCCCGCGGCGCGGACGCGGCCGACCATGACATTGTCCCAGGTCGGAACGAAGTCTCGATAGAGCGGCGAGCCGTAGGTCGTAAGGAGGTCCTTTGTCTCCTCGAGATCCTTGATGCCCGTCGGCAGTCCGTGCAGCAGCGGCAGGTCCTCGCCGCGTCGCACTGCGACTTCGGCAGCCTTGGCCTCGTGGCGTGCCCGCTTGACCGACATGGCAGTGACGGCGTTGACCGCCGGGTTCACGGTCTCGATGCGGGCCAGGCAGGCGTCGAGCAATTCGACCGGCGAAATTTCCTTGGTGCCGATGCGGCGCCGCAGCTCGACGGCAGACAGCTCGACCAGTTCTTCTTTCGACATTGATCCCCCTCGGTTGGCGCAGAGCTTAGCCCTTCCGGTTTCTGCGGGGGAAGGGCACGATGCACTTCGTGGACCGCGGGCGTCTCGCCCGCTCATGAATGGAACCGCGGGCATTCCGCCTGCTCATGCTCATGAATCATGAGCGGGCGGGACGCCCGCGGTCCAGGAAGAGGAACGAAGACCATGACACACCCGCTTCGCGACAAGGCGGCGGTGAGCGGCATCGGCGAGACCGCATACACGCGCGGCACGCCCAAGAGCGGGCTCGCCCTGCAACTCGAGGCCAGCCTGGCAGCCATCCAGGACGCCGGACTGAGCCCGCGCGACATCGACGGTGTCGTGCCGTACTTCCCCGGCGGCGGCATCGCCGAGGACTTCGTCGCCAATCTCGGCCTGCCCGATCTCAAGCTGTCGGTCTTCGTGCCTATGGGGGGCGCCAGCTGCGTGGCGGCGATCCAGACTGCCGCCATGGCGGTGGCGACCGGCGTGTGCAAGCACGTGCTGATCTCGGTCGGCCGTACCGGCTATTCCGGTGCTCGCGTCAGCACCCGCCTGCAGCAATTTCCGCAGTTCGCGCTTGCCGCCGAGTTCGAGGCGCCGATCGGCATGTTCGCGCCGGCC
Source organism: Reyranella sp. (assembly GCF_050185545.1). GTDB lineage: Bacteria > Pseudomonadota > Alphaproteobacteria > Reyranellales > Reyranellaceae > Reyranella. The sequence continues at coordinate 18,199 of NZ_JBFWZI010000072.1, forward strand.
CAGCTCTACGCCCAGGGTGCGCGGCGCCACATGGCGCTCTACGGCACGACGGTGCGGCACTTCGCCGAGGTCGCCGTGGTGACGCGCCAGCATGCGATCCTGAACGGCAACGTGGTGATGAACAAACCGCTCACCATCGAGGAGCATCATGCCTCGCGCATGATCGCCGATCCGTTCCGCCTGTTCGACTGCAGCCTGGAGAGCGACGGCGGTGCTGCCATCATCATCAGCGCCGCCGACCGCGCGCGCGATCTGAAGAAGCCGATGGTGACGGTGATGGGTATCGCCGAAGGCCATCCCGAATCGCCGGCGTCGATCGCCCAGCGGCCGGACCTGCTCGAGTTCGGCCTCGCCAAGGCGGCACCGCGCGCCTATGCCATGGCGGGCGTGGGGCCGAACGACATGGACCTCGCCGAGATCTACGACTGCTTCACCTTCACCGTGATCAACCAGCTCGAGCTGCTGGGCTTCTGCAAGAAGGGCGAGGGCGGGCCGTTCATAATGGATGGCCGGATCAAGGTCGGCGGCGAGCTTCCCATCAACACGCACGGCGGCCTCTTGAGCCAGGGCCATGTCGTCGGCCTCAATCACGTGATTGAGCTCACCCGCCAGCTGCGGCGCGATGCCGGCAAGGCGCAGGTCAAGGATGCCGAGCTGGGTCTGGTCACCGGCTATGGCGACATGGGCGACGGCTCGGTGGCGATTCTGCGGAGGGCGGCATGAGTACGGCAACGTCCATGATGCCAGCACCCGAGCGCCCCCTGCCGACGCCGACGCGCGAGAGCCAGCCCTACTGGGACGGCCTGCGCGAGGGCCGATTCATGCTTCAGCATTGCAGCGCCTGCGGCAAGGTCCGCCACTATCCGCGCCCGGTCTGCCCGCACTGCTTCTCGATGGAGAGCGCCTACAAGGAGATGCCGACCGGCGGCGCCATTCACAGCTGGACGGTATGTCACCATCCTTTCAACTTCTTCTTCAAGGCGACGGTGCCGTACATCGTGGCGCTGGTCGACATGGATGCCGGCGTTCGCGTCAATGCCCAGATCCGCGGCGTCGCCGAAGGCGACCTCGCGATCGGCAAGCGCGTGCGGCTTGCCTTCGAGCCGGTGACCAAGGAGGTGACGCTGCCTTGCTTCGTCGCCGAATAATTGCTGGACAAGACTGGGAGGGAACACGATGAGACGTTCGTCGCCGGCGCTCTGGCAACGCTGCTGAGCTTTGGCGCCGAGGCGCAAACCGACTGGCCGGTTCGGGGACACCGACAAGCGCCTCGATGTCACATTCGTCCGCCTCGTCCATCCAGACGCTTACCATGGGGGTAGCCGCCGGTGCTTGCACAAGGCCACGCCTATGGCCTTAGGGCCGAGTAGGACTACAGCGCCTTCCGGAACGTGAGATTGAGACGGCGGCGACCGGCCAGGGGGTGGTCGCCGTCCTTGAGCGCCAGCACGCCATGAAACACCAAGCGTGACGGGCCGCCCCACACCACGACATCGCCGTGCGTCAGCGACACTTTTAGCGGACGATCGCTGCGCTTCAGCCCACCGAACTGGAAGGTGGCCGGCAGGCCGAGCGACACGGAGACAACGGGATGGCGATAATCTTGCTCATCCTTGTCCTGGTGCAGCGACAGGCGGGCGCCCGGCTCGTAGCAATTGACCAGGCAGGCGTCGGGAACGAAGTCGGCGAAGCCCGCCTCCGCGGCAGCGTCATGGGCAAGGGCTGCGAACGCGGCGGGCATCTCCGGCCATGGCTCGCCCGTCGCTGGATCGCGCGGCGCGTAGCGATAGCCGGTGCGGTCGGTGACCCAGCCGACCCGGCCACAATTGGTCATCGCCACCGACATCTCGAAGCCGCCCGGCGTGACCATGCGGCGAAAGGGCGCGCGGCCGGCAATGGCGTCGATGGCGGCCAGCAGAGCCTCATCGACGCCAAGCGCGCGGCCACGCATCAGCACGGCTTGGTCGGCGAGCACCACGCGCTCCCGGGAATCGAACAGGTCCAGCATCGCGGCCTGAATATGGCGCATCGGGCGCGAATTCCAATCCGCTGGCGGAGCGCCAATTCGAGAGCCTGTTCCTATGTTCATCGCGAAGTCAGCCCCTGGCCTCATGACATTCATTGCTGGGGGCGTGCCACTAGGCGTGCCACTCCAGTGGCGCGCCCCCAGCGACCAATTCATGGAGATGAACATGACGTACGTCATTCGCTACGGCACAGCTGAAAGCGTCCTCGGACCCTTCGTTGCTGCGCTGTCGGAACGCGGCCTGGCACTGGTGGAATTCGGCGCCCTGGCCGCGTCGGACCTGGCGGTGTGTTTCCCGGAGGCCGAGGTGATCGATGAGTCTGCAGCCTTGCAGGCCACGGTCACCATGATCGCCGCCCACATCGAAGAGCCATGGGCTCCCTGCAATCTCGCGCTCGACCTGAGGGGGTCGGACTTCGAGCTGGCGGTGTGGCAGGCGCTGCGCGCCATCCCGGCGGGAACGACCACGACCTACGGCGAAATTGCCGGTCGCCTGGGCATGCCGCGTGCGGCTCGCGAGGTCGGCGAGGCCTGTGCAGCCAATCGGCTCGCGGTGATCGTGCCGTGTCATCGTGTGGTCAAGAAGGACGGTTCCCTCTCCGGCTATCGCTGGGGTGTTCGGCGAAAGCGCGCCCTGCTCGAGCGCGAGGCGACGGCCGGCCTCTTGTGCCGATCGGCGATCGTCGCGCACGGTGCGGCCTGATCTCGGATCGGAGGACTACTGCGCCGACCCGCGCAACATGGTGCCGGGCACGTCGATGGTGTTCAACGGCGTGAAGCAGATGGGGCAGCTCGCCGACCTCGTCGCCTACCTCAAGCAGGCGACGCAGTAGAGTTGTCGCGCGAGCCCAGGTAGACGCTGGCGCCGAGCACCAGCCCGGCCGCGAGGGCCGCGAAGGCCAGCCGATAGGCTTGGTCCGAGTTTCCGAAGCCCTCGACGATGTAGCCCACGCCGGCCGGCAACACGCTGAGACCGAGGCATTGCGCCATGTTGACGGTGGTGACGCCGCGCCCGGCCAGGCGGTCGGGGAACAGCGCGCGGCCTTGCGCCACGATCACCGTGCCGAAGGCGCAGAAGAAGCAGAAGGCGGTGAGCAGCGCGACTGCAACGGCCAGCGGTGGCTGCGGCAGCACGGCCAGGATGGCGAGCAGCGCCACCGAGATCGCGGCGCCGCCCAGCACCACCTTCTTGCGCGAGCGCAACAGGCGGTCCATCGGGCCGTAGGCCAGGATGCCGAGGATCTGCGCGACGCCCATGGCCAGCAGGACGTTGCCGCGTTGCACGCCGTCGAGCTTGTAGACGTCGTAGAGGTAGGGGCCGCCCCAGACACCGAGCACGGTCAGCATGGTGGCATAGGCGAAGAAGTGCATGGCGAGCACCGGGCCGAGGCCGCGCGTCGTCCAGACCTCGAGCAGGCCTTTCGCGATCTCTGCAAAGGTCTCACGCCGCCCGACTGCCACCGCACCGCTCGGCGGCCGGTCGCGCACGAAACCAAAGAAGCAGGCGGCCACCAGCACGGTGACGGCGGCGAGCCCCAGGAAGCCGTTGCGCCAGCCGATGGTCGCGGCGATCCAGGCGAGCGGTGTGGCCGCCGCCAGGGTGCCGATGTTCGACGCGGCGAACACCCACGACAGCGCAGCGGCCAGGTTCACCGGCTTGAACCAGCGCGAGCACAGGAACACCACCGACATGAAGGAGGCGGCACAGCCGACGCCGACCACGGCGCGCGCGCCGATCAGGTCGACGGCGTCGCGCGCCTCGGCGATCCACACGGCGCCGGCCATGGCGACGAAGGACAGGGCGGTCACGGTGCGGCGCGCGCCGTAACGGTCGAACCACATGCCGACCGGCACCTGGACGGCGAACAGGGCGAAGAAGAAGGCACTGCCCGCCCATCCGAGCTGGCGGGCGGTGAGACCGAGATCGCGCGTCAGCTCGGGCGCAATCACGCTGTTGGAGACGCGATAGAACTGGCTGAGGCAGGTGACGGCGATCAGCAGCAGAAGCAGCGGCAGTTTCGATACCATTTTGCGGACCGCCTAGCACGGCCCGGCAAAGCCGTCCTTCGGCGTGGACCGAAGCATTGTCATGGTCGCGATAGCCACAGGCGTTCATCTGGACCGCGGGCGTCCCGTCCACTCATGACTGATGAGCGGACGGGACACCCACGGTCCAGATGAAGGCGCGGGATCGACGTGTTCGGACGTCGTGCTGCCGGAAGGCTGATCGGCTATGATTAGGGCATGACACGCACCCTGGGAATCGTAACTGTCGGTCAGGCGCCGCGCGACGACATCGCGGCGCTGTTCGCCGCCCATGCCCCCGCCGGCACGAAGGTCGTGCTGCGCGGCGCCCTCGACGGCCTGTCGGACGACGAGGTCGACAGGCTCCAACCGGAGAACGGCGCCGACACGCTCTACACGCGGCTGCGCGGCGTGCGCGATGTACGGCTGTCCAAGAAGGCAGTGACGGTCCGCTCGCCGGCGGCTTTGGCGAAGCTGCGAGACGACGGTTGCGATGTCCTGGTCTATGCCTGCACCGGCGAGTTTCCGCCGATGGTGAACGACGAGGGCGTGCTGTTCCCGTCGCGCGTGCTGAACGGCCTGGCGACCGGCCTGCTGCCGCAGGGCCGGCTGGGCCTGCTTGTTCCCCTGGTCGAGCAATCCGAGAAGCTCGCGTCGAAATGGGCGCGTCCGGGTCTCGAGGTTGTCGTGGAGGCGTTGGCGCCCAGCGCCGGCGCGGACGAGGCCGTCGTCGTCGGCCGACGTCTCGCGGCGCAACGGCCCGATCTCGTCGCCATGGATTGCATGAGCTACACGCCCCAGACCAAGGGCTGGATCAAGCAAACGCTCGACGTGCCCGCGCTGCTCGCCATCACGGCGACCGGCCGCGTGCTGCGCGAGATGCTCGACTAATCGGCTACTTGACGTGCGCCGCCGCCTTGGCGTGGCGGATCGCCAGGGTCAGCGAGGTGCCGAGATCGGCCAGCAGCTTGCCGGTCGCTTCGTCGTTGAGCTTGCCGTCCGTGAAGCGGTTCTGTGCCTGGCCGATCATGACCTCGGGCTTGTTGACCGGCCGGCCGTCGAGGAAGATCAGGATCTGGCGCAGCTGGTACTGGGCGCGCGCCGTGCCGAGCACGCCACCCGATGCGCCGAACATGGCGACCGGCTTGGCCGCGAAGGGCTGCGGCGTCAGGCGCGACAGCCAGTCGATGGCGTTCTTGAGCACGCCCGACGGCCCGTAGTTGTACTCGGGGGTCGCGAACACGATGCCGTCGGCCTCGAGCATCGCCTTGTGCGCGGCCTGGACCTTGTCGGGAAAGCCCTTGGCCTGGATGTCGGCGTCGTAGAGCGGCCAGTCGATCTCGATGGTCGAGATCGAAACGCCGGACGGCAGCCGCTCGGCGAAAGCGTTGAGCGCCATGCGGTTGAACGACGCCTTGCGCAGGCTGCCGCAGAAGGCGACGAGTTTCAGCGAATCGGACATTGCGCGGTTTCTCCCCGGTTACTGATGCTTTGTCAGCCATCAGGCAGGCGGCTACATAGGTGTGTGCGGGGGAATTGGCAACGTAATGGCTTTGCGTGACATCACGATCGACGACATCGAATCACTTGCGGTCGGTGCCTGGGTTCTGGGCACGGGCGGTGGCGGCAGTCCCTATCTCGGCCTGCTGAACATGCGTGCCCTCTACAAGGAGGGCTATCGCGTCCAGCTGATGTCGAGCGAATCGCTGGCGGACGACGATTGGGTGGCGGCGGTGTCGAACATGGGCGCCCCTCTGGTCGGCCAGGAACGGTTGACCGACAGCCGCACCATCGCCCGCGCCGTTGCCCTGATGGAGGAGCATATCGGCCGCAAATTCCGCGCGATCATGTCGCTCGAGATCGGCGGCGGCAATTCGATCCAGCCGCTGATGGCGGCTGCTCACCTCGGGCGACCGGTGCTCGATTCGGACATGATGGGCCGCGCCTATCCGGAGGCGCAGATGACCTCGGTCGCGGTCGGCGATCTCGTACCCTGTCCACTCACCACCGTCGACGTGCGCGGCCTCGAATCGGTCGTCGAGAAGGTGCCGACCTGGAAATGGATGGAGCGGGTGAGCCGCAAGATCTGCGTCGAGTACGGCTCGATCGCCTCGACCTGCAAGGCGCCGCGCACCGGCGCAGAGGTCAAGAAGTGGGGCATCCACGGAACCACCACCAAGGCGATCGCCATCGGCCACGCGGTGCGCGAGGCGCAGCGGCGGCACGACGATCCGGTTGCCGCTATCCTCGAGGTCGAACCCGGCAAGGTGCTCTACAAGGGCAAGGTGACCGACGTCGAACGGCGCGCCACCGAAGGGTTCCTGCGCGGCCGCACGCGCATCGATGGCATGGACGATTGGCGCGGCGCCACGCTCGAGCTCGCGTTCCAGAACGAATGGATCGTCGCCTGGCGCGACGGCACGCCGATCGCCATGTCGCCCGACCTGATCTGTGTACTCGACTCGATATCGGGCGAAGCGGTCGGCACCGAGACGATCCGCTATGGCCAGCGCGTCACCGTCATCGCCCTGCCGCCGCCACCGGTGTTCCTCACGCCCAAGGGCCTGCAGCATGTCGGCCCGCGCGCCTTCGGCTACGACATCGAGTTCAAGAGCGTGTTTGCATGAGCCTGCGCGACATCACCATCGACGACATCGAAGCGCTGGCCGTCGGTGCGTGGGTTCTCGGCACCGGCGGCGGCGGCAATCCCTATCTGCCGCTGCTCAACATGCGGGCGCTCTATCGCGAGGGCCATCGCGTCCAGCTGATGGACGCGTCCGATCTTGCCGACGACGACCGGGTGGGCGTGGTCGCCAACATGGGCGCCCCTTTGGTTGGCCAGGAGCGCCTGACCGACAGCCTCACCCTGGCGCGCGCGGTGTCGCTCATGGAGGAGCATACCGGCTATCGGTTCGCCGGCCTCATGGGCATGGAGATCGGCGGCGCCAACGGCGTGCGGCCCCTCATGGCGGCTGCGCATCTGAAGCGTCCGATCATCGATTCCGACACGATGGGGCGTGCCTATCCGGAGGCGCAGATGACGTCGGTGGCGGTGGGTGGGCTCACGCCCTGGCCGCTGACCGCGGTCGATGTGCGCGGCCTCGAATCGGTGGTCGGAAGGGTGCCGACCTGGAAGTGGGCCGAGCGGGTCGTGCGCAAGATCTGCGTCGAGTACGGCTCGGTCGCCGCCACCTGCCAGCCGCCGCGCACCGGCGCCGAGGTCAAGAAGTGGGGCATCCATGGCACCACGACCAAGGCGATGGCGATCGGCCGGGCGGTGCGCGAGGCCCAGCGCAGCCACGACGATCCGATTGCCGCCATCCTTGGCGTCGAGCCCGGCAAGCTCCTCTACAAGGGCAAGGTGGTCGACGTGGCGCGGCGCGCGACCGAGGGTTTTTTGCGCGGCGTTGCCCGTCTGGACGGGCTGGACGGTTGGCGTGACGCGACTATGACCATCAACTTCCAGAATGAATGGATCGTGGCGTTCATCGACGGAAAGCCGATCGCCATGTCGCCCGACCTGATCTGCGTGCTCGACTCGATGTCGGGCGAGGCGGTCGGCAGCGAGACCATCCGCTACGGCCAACGCGTCACCGTGATCGCCCTGCCGCCACCCGCCGTCTTCCTGTCGCCGCGCGGTCTCGACCATGTCGGCCCGCGTGCGTTCGGCTACGACCTCGACTTCAGGAGCGTTTTTTCCTCATGAGACGAATTGGCATCGATGTCGGTGGCACCAACACCGACGCTGTCCTCATCGAGCAAGGCAAGGTGGTACGCGCCGTGAAGGCGCCGACCAGCGAGGATGTCACCACTGGCATCCTCGACTCGTTGCAGCGGCTCGGCGCGACCGGCGTGCTGAAGAGCGGGCGCGTCGATGGCGTGATGATCGGCACCACGCATTTCATCAATGCCGTCGTCCAGCGCCGCCATCTGACGAAAGTCGCGGCGCTGCGGCTCGGCATGCCCGCCTCGGCGTCTCTGCCGCCGTTCTGCGATTGGCCGGAGGATCTCGCCCGGCTGGTTCGCGGCGGCGTGTGGATGGTCGAGGGCGGCCACGAGTATGACGGTCGCCTGTTCATGCCGCTCGACGAGGCGGCCGTGGTCGAGGCCGCCCACGAGATGAAGGCGACGGGCCTGAGGTCGGTCGGCATCTCGTCGATCTTCTCGCCGCTCGATCCGAGCCACGAGAAACGGGCAGCCGAGCTGGTGGCCGGGATCATTCCCGACGCCTCGATCACCTGCTCGTCGGATCTCGGGCGCATCGGCCTTCTCGAACGCGAGAATGCTGGGTTGCTGAACGCCGCGCTGGCGGACCTGGCGCGTGACACGATCGCGGCCTTCGAGAAGGCGATCGGGGACTCCGGCATCGCCGCACCCCTGTTCATCACCCAGAACGACGGAACGGTAGCCGAAGCGGGCCAGGCGCGCCGTTTGCCGGTCTATTCCTTCGCCTCCGGTGCGACCAACTCGATGCGCGGTGCCGCCTATCTGTCTGGCCTGTCCGATGCGATGGTCATCGATGTCGGCGGCACTACCACCGATGTCGGCCAGCTTCGCAACGGCTTCCCGCGGGAGGCGAACTCGGTGGTCAAGGTCGGCGGCGTGCGGACGCTGTTCCGTATGCCGGACTTGCTGTCGATCGGCCTGGGTGGCGGGAGCCACGTCGTGCTCGACCCTCTCGAGGTGGGCCCGCTCTCGGTCGGCTATCGGCTGTTGAAGGACGGCATCGCCTTTGGCGGCAGCCAGCTCACGACAACCGATATCGCAATTGCGTCCGGCGTGCTCGACCTCGGCGACAAGGAGAAGGTCGCGTATCTCGACGGGGAGATCTGTCGAAAGGTCTTCGCCGAAGCCGCGCGCATGGCCGAGGAGGCGATCGACCGCATGAAGACCGAAGCGGGCGACGTGCCGTTGATCGCAGTCGGCGGCGGCGCGTTCCTGAT